>NZ_JBHSIR010000059.1:0-102506 GCF_042653605.1 Pseudonocardia sp. GCM10023141 | reverse complement strand
TCGTCTCAGCGGTGCAGCTGCGCACCGACGTCGGGCTCAGGCGGTGTGTGGCGGCGGCTGTTCCGTCGCTCCTGAATGTGATCGGGAGCAGGTGCGCCCGGCGGGCGTCAGCCGGTCGGCGGGGACGCCGGCGTGGCAGCGGGCGTCGAGCGTGTCGATCAGCGCGATGGCGTCCTTCAGGTCGGAGAACACCGCGTGCAGCTGCTCGTTCTGCGTGGCCAGCGTCGTCCCATGCGGGTCTCGGCGTGGTCGGCGGCCGTGGCGACGTCCGGTCCCCGGGCGCCGCCGGCAACGGCCCGCGAGAGCTCCTCGATGGTCTGGGTGGTCTTGAGGCAGTCCTGGGTGTCGAGGGCGAGCCGGTCGGTGGGGGAGAGCGACGGAGCCGCTGGTGGTGGCCTGGGTGCCGGTGGCGTGAGGTCGGCCGGTCGGGCGAGGATCAGGACCGCGGCCGTCACGGCCGCGGCCACGAGCGTGGAGCCGATCAGGCGGTCGTCCACCGGACGGGCAGCGACCCCGACCTCGCGTGACGGTCGGCCCCGCTGCTCACGCCCGTGGATCGGCCGTGTCGGCGGTGCTGTTACCCGCGGCCGAGGTCTTCCGTCCTCGCCATACGAGGAAGCCGGCTGCGGCGAGGAAGACGGCGAGGCTGGTCCAGTCGTTGAGGCGCAGCCCGAGGACGTGGTTGGCGTGGTCGACGCGCAGTGCCTCGATCCAGGCGCGTCCGACGGTGTAGGCGGCGACGTAGAGGGCGAAGAGTCGGCCGTTGTCGAGTACCCAGCGTTTCGCGGCCCAGATCAGGAGGATCGCGACGCCGATGTCCCAGAGCGACTCGTAGAGGAACGTCGGGTGGTAGGTGGCGATGAGCGGGGTGTCGGGTGGGCGGTGCGCCGGGTCGATCTCCAGCGCCCAGGGCAGGGTGCTGGGCCCTCCGTAGAGCTCTTGGTTGAACCAGTTTCCCCAGCGCCCGATCGCCTGGGCGAGCACGAGGCCGGGCGCCATGGTGTCGGCGAAGTCGGCCAGGGCGATGCCGCGGCGGCGGCAGCCGATCCAGGCGCCGACGGCGCCGAGCGCGACCGCACCCCAGATGCCCAGCCCGCCGTCCCAGATGTAGAGGGCGCGGATGGGTTGCTGGCCGGGGGCGAAGTAGAACTCGGGGTCGGTGATGACGTGGTAGAGCCGGCCCCCGACGATGCCGAAGGGTACGGCCCACATGGCGATGTCGATGATGTCGTCGCGGCGGCCTCCCCGGGCCTCCCAGCGGCGCTGGGTGAGCCAGATCGCGACGACGATGCCGGCGATGATGCACAGCGCGTAGGCGCGGATCGGGACGGGCCCGATATACCAGACGCCTTCGGGCGGGCTGGGCAGAGAGGCCAGCGTCATCGATTCCTCCAATAGTCCGTACATATGCATGGTGGCAGACCGGGGTCCGTCCTAGGCTGCTGGCATGCCCGATCCCCTCGATCGTCCGTCGGAGCGGGTTCGGGTGCCGCCACCGTTGATCCCGCACCGGATCGCCTCCGGGCGTGGTTCGACCGAGCAGCCCAACGCCTGCGGCGACGGCGTGGCTGCGCTGACGCCGCGGTTCTGGGCGGCGGTTGTCCTCACCGGCGTCGGTGCGGGACTGTCCGGGGTGGCGATGATGGCGCTGCTGATCACCGTCGAGCATGTCGGGTTCGGCTACGACAGCGGCAGTTTCCAGTCCGGTGTGGAGCAGGCCTCCGGGCTCCGGCGCGCGGTCGCTCTTGCGGTCGCGGGGCTGGTCGGGGGTCTGGGCTGGTTCCTGCTGCGGCGTTTCACGCGGGGGCAGCGGGCGGAGGCCGACGAGGCCGCGTGGTTCGGGTCGGCGCTGTCGTGGCCACGGAGCCTCGGTACGTCGGTGCTGTCGGAGATCGTGATCGGGCTCGGGGCGTCTTTGGGGAGGGAGGCGGCGCCGAAGCTGATGGGTGCGGTGTCGGGGAGCCTGCTGGCCCGCTGGACCGGGATGGACGGCGGGCAGCGCCGGCTGCTGGTGGCGTGCGGCGCCGGTGCGGGTCTGGCCGCGGTGTACGACGTGCCGCTGGCCGGGGCGCTGTTCACCGCGGAGATCATGATCGGAGTCGTCACCCTGCCCGTGGCGCTACCGGCGCTGGTGTGCTCGGGGATCGCGACCGTGACGGCGTGGGTGTACCTGCCGGCGCAGGCCACCTACCTCGGCGTTCCGGACTACCCGGCGACGGCATCGGCGCTGGTGTGGGCTGTGGTGGCCGGGCCGGTGATCGGGCTGGTGGCGGTGGGGTTCATCCGGCTGGTCGCCGTCGTGTCGCACCGCCGGGCCCGCGGGAAGCTTGTGCTCGGCGCACCGCTGGTGGCGTTCGGGGTGCTGGCGGGGATCGGGCAGTTCTTTCCGCAGCTGTTCGGCAACGGGAAGGGAATCGCGCTGGACGCGTTCCTGGGGAACACCGGCGTGCTGCTCCTGCTGGCGTTGTTCGTGCTCAAGCCGCTGGTCACGGCCCTGTGCCTGGGCAGTGGCGCGTCCGGTGGGCTGCTCACCCCGACGCTCGCGACCGGTGCGGCGCTGGGCGGTTTCCTCGGGGTGGCGTGGTCGGCCCTGTGGCCGGGCACCCCGGTCGGTGTCTATGCGCTGGTTGGAGCAGCCGCGATGCTCGGGGCCGGCATGCAGGCGCCGCTGACCGCGCTCGTCCTGGTCCTGGAGCTCACCCACACCGGCTTCGTGCTGATGGTGCCGCTCGCGGTCGCGACGGCGCTGGCCACCGCCGTCGCGCGGCGGGTGGACGGCTATTCGATCTACTCCGGACGGCTCGCGGCTCTCCCGCCGTCGATGGCGGTCGAGGCTCCGGACCGCTCGTCCCTCTGCGGTGGTTCAGAGGGTGCCGGTGACGGCCTGGAGCCCGAGACTGGCGGCGGCGACAAGCACCCACAGGCCCGCACCGAGTAGTAGCGGACGGATCCCCGCACGCCGGAGATCGCCGAGCCGCAGGGACAGCCCGATCCCGGCGAGAGCGGTGGTGATGAGGAACGTGCCGGTGACGGTGAGCGCGGAATGCCACGAGGAGGGGACGACACCGGCCGAGTTCAGTGCCGCCGCGGCAACGAACCCGACCAGGAACACGGGGACGAGCTTCCTCCAGGGAAGCGCTCGCAGGCTGAACCCCTGCGAGCCTTGACCCCCGCTGGGCTCCCGGCGGGCTGCCCACAGCGTCAGCGCCGTGACGATCGGGATGATCATGAGGCTGCGGGTGAGCTTGACGACCACGGCGTAGGAGCCGGCGTCGCCGCCGTAGGCGTAGGCGGCGGCCACCACCGAGGAGGTGTCGTTGATCGCGGTGCCGGCCCACAGGCCGAAGGCGTGCGGGGTGAGGTGGAGCAGGTGCCCGATCTGGGGGAAGGCGAGCACCGCGACGATGTTGAAGGTGAAGATCGTGCCGATGGCGTAGGCGACCTGGGAGTCCTTGGCCCTGATGACGGCCTGCGTCGCGGCTATCGCGGAGGCGCCGCAGATGCCGGTGCCGACGCCGATGAGCAGTTGCGTGTCGCCGCGCACGCCGAGCAGCCTGCCGAGCCCGCATGCCCCGAGCAGCGCAACGGCGAGGGTGCCGAGCATGACCGGCAGCGACGATCGTCCGACCTGCGCCACCTGCTGCAGGGACAGCGTCGCGCCGAGCAGCACGATGGAGCCCTGCAGGACGGGGCGGGCGGCGAACGCGAGACCGGGGCGCAGCCTGTCGCCGGGTCGCAGCACTGTGGCGACCAGCACGCCGAGCACGATCCCGAACACCGGACCGCCGACGACCGGCACCTCGATGCCGGCGAAGGTGGCGACGACCGCGACGGCGACGGCGAGCACGAACCCGGGCAGGCCATTGCCGGCCCGGCGCACCCGGGTGGTCAGCGGCGTTCCCGCCGAGCGGGGTGTCGGTGCGGCCGAGTGGCTGTCGGCACCGCCCGGTGTGGCCTTCGAGGTCCCGGTCGTGTCGATTCCCGCCGGGTGAGGCCGGGGTGGCATGCGGCTCTCCTCGTACTCGGAACTGGCGGCGTCGATGCGGGACGGATCAGCGTCGTTGCGGGACGGATCAGCGCAAGAAGTGGGAGTGCTGCTGTCGGGTCGGGTCCGGTGGTGTCAGGCCGAGCTCCCGGGCGTGGGAGAACTCGTCAGCGATGAGGACGACGTCGAAGCCGGCGCGGTCGAGCAGGCTGGCCCCGATGGAGGCGCGGTAGGCGCTCTGGCAGTGCACCCACAGCTGCCGGTCGGGGATCTCGGCGAGCCGGTCGGCGAGCTCTGGCAGCGGGATGTGCAGGGCCCCGTGGATGTGCGCGACCGCGTACTCGTCGTCACGGCGGACGTCGACGATCACCGGCTCCTCGCCGCGATCTCCGCGTCCGGCCTGCAGGTCCTCGAAGGTCGCAGTCGGGTAAGCGCGGGTGGGCTGGCCGTCGGCGAGGACCTCGATGGTGCCGGTGGCCTGGCCTTCGGGGCGATCGATACCGATGCGGACGAGCTGGCGCTGGGCCTCAGCGACCTGATCCGGGCTCTCGCCGACGAGGGTGAGGGGACTGCCCCATGGGATGACCCAGCCGAGCCAGGTGGCGAACTGCGGGCCCAGGCCGATACCGACGCTGCCGGCGAGGTGTTCGGCGGCGTAGGCGGTGCGGTCGCGCAGGTCGACGACCCACTCGCCGGCGGCGATGCGCTTGGCCAGCTCGCGGGGATCCAGGATCGGCAGCGGGGAGAGGTCGACCCCGGCAGGGCCGGCGAGGTTGGCCGGGGCCATGTGGGCGTAGTAGGCGGGGTAGGCGGTGAGGCCGGCGACGAGCCGGGCGACGAAGGCGTCCTCATCGGGTTCGAGGAGGGCGTCGTTGCGGGCCCGTTCGTCGGCGATGGTGCCGCTCGGGCCGCCGACGGTAGGTCCGGCCGAGCAGAAGCTGCCGAAGCCGTGGGTCGGGTAAACCGCCGTATCGCCCGGCAGGCTTCCCACGAGATGGCGGGCCGAGCGGTACTGGGCGCGCGTGAGCTCGTCGGTGCGGGCGGGATCAACCAGGTCCGTGCGCCCTACGCTGCCGTAGAGCAGGGACCCGCCGGTGAACACGGCCGGCGCCGTGGTCGCGCCGGGGGTGTTGTCGCTGATCACGTAGGCGAGGTGGGTGACGGTGTGGCCCGGGGTGGCGATCACACGCACGGTCATCGACCCGACGTCGAGCTCGTCACCGGCGCGCACGGCGACCCGGTCGAAGGCGACGGGATCCTCGGCGTTGACGACATAGCGGGCGCCGGTGCGCGCGGCGAGCTGGTAGCCGCCGGTGATGTAGTCGTTGTGGATGTGGGTCTCGACCACCATCGCCGGCGTGAGCCCCCGCTCGGTAAGCAGGGACTCGATGCGGTCGATGTCGCGCTGCGGGTCGACCACCACCGCGACGGTCCCGTCGTGCGCGAGGTAGCTCCGGTCTCCGAGCTCCTCGGTGGCGATAACGTCGATGTTCAGCATGCGGACCCTCCATTCGAATGTCCGGACATCTGAACCTCGACGGTAGGTCCTCGGCGCCGTCCGGTCAACCGGATCGGGGCTCCCGCGGCGAATCTCAGTGGTCAAATCAGGCCGCCGGGCCGCTCGGATTCCTCGTGATCTCACCCACTGGTCGCTGCGGTGATGTATCCGTCGCCTTCAATCAGAAGGTGACGGGCATGGCGTGGCACAAGATCGTCATCCCGGGTGGGGCGGCGCAGGCATCACTGTCGCCACTCGACTCACGTGGCAGCGGCTGGTCGACTCGCAGTCATCGACCCCGCGCCGACCACTATGACGGGCCTGCTGGGGGCGGGGGACGGCCATGTACCGGTCGAGGCGAGCGTGAAGCCTCGGGCGACGGTGAGGCCGAAGGGTGTGACCTGGATGCAGCAGGCCGCCGTGGGCATCGATCGGGACATCGCCCGAAGTCTCGCTCGACGACGGCGCCTACGTCAGCAGCAAGTACCTGGTCATGTGTTCGAGGATCCAGCTGGACCCGGAGAAGATCATCGGCCTCGTGCAAGGCCGGCGCCTCGACGGTGTCGAGCTGGTCAGAACGGCACCGAGGCCGTGTGTGCCGCCCGTACGGCCTCGGACATGCGGTCCAGGAGGCGCCGAGGAGGCCCTTCGGTGGTGTCGACGCGCCTGTCTGCCTTCTCGTCGACCGGAACCAGCTCGTCGTCCGCGCGGGACACGGCCGAGGAGTCGAAGGTGCTCATCGGTGAGAGGTGCTTCCTGTCGGCGACGGTGCGGGTGTGGGCAGTCCAGGACCACGAGGTCAGCGGGACTGCAGGTCCACCCGACAGTGACGGTCGTCGACCGACAGCTGATCCATCGCGAGCAGGCACACGCAGAACGTGTGTCGCCTCGGGGGGATCGCTGTCGTCATCCTGTCATTCGACCACCTCCGGTGCGTGACGTGCAATGAGCTGACGTGCGTTGCCTCTTCCGTCCTTGCTGCCGCCCTGAAATGACCGTACATTCGAACGGTAGGTCCAATATGTGGCGGGAGGTGTGAATTGACGGATGGGATGGACCTGGGTCCGCATGTCTTGGCGCGCGGAGGGGGTTCTCATCGCGGGGAGGGGGCGTGCCCCTCGGCTGCTCGAGCCGCTGGAGATCGCGCAGCGGATCGGGTCGATCTACAGCCTCTTCGAGTCCGTCCAGGCCCGTGGGCCGGAGCGGCGCAGCGTGGTCTGTGCACCGGACGTCCGCCGTGACGGGGTGGTGGCGACTCGGCTGGGTGTCGAATGGCGCCACACCCTGGTCCGTGGCGACCGGTTCGCCATCACTGCCGACATCGCCGCCCATGACGGGTACCGCCTCCAACAAGCCGACGGCAGCCCCGTCCACCTCGGCAGTACCTGATCGCACGACCACCCGCCGTCCCTGTCCTGGAAAGGATGTTCCGATGACCAACGCCGACCCGATCGTGCCGATCGACCCGAGCACGGCGAGCGACCTGGTCGGGCGCGGCGCGGTGGTGCTCGACGTCCGCGAGCCGAAGGAGTGGCGGTTCGGGCACATCCGCAACCTGGCCAGCGGCATGAAGGCCGGTGCCGTGCGCGGCCTGCCGATCCGCACCGACGACGGCACCGCGGGCACGGTCGGCTGATGCTGGCTCTGGCTGCAGCACTCGGGCTCGTGATGGGCCTGGTCATCGGTGCACTTGGCGGCGGTGGCGGCGTTCTGACCGTCCCGCTGCTGGTCTACGTCCTGGGGCTCACCGCGCAGAGCGCCACGACCAGCAGCATCATCATCGTCGGCATCACCGCCCTGTTCGGCACCCTAGCTCGACTCCGCGGCAACCTGATCGACTGGCGCACCGGCCTGACCTTCGGGATCCTCGGAATCCCCGCCGCCTATCTCGGCACCCTGCTCAACCACGCCGCCGACCAGCGGGTCCTGCTGCTCGTCTTCGCCGCGATCACCATCCTCGCTGCGACCGCCATGTTGATCAACAACAGGTCCCGTCCGGACGCCCGGACCGAAGGCGAGATCCCCGATGCACCGTCCGGTGGGAAGGCCACGACCGTCTCCGTCGATCGGCGTCAGTACTTCGCAACGGCGACCAAGGTTGTTCTCAGCGGCCTGGCCATAGGGTTCATGACCGGGTTCCTTGGCGTCGGTGGCGGCTTCCTCGTCGTCCCGGCGCTGGTGATCATCCTGCGGATGCCGATGACCTACGCCATCGGCACCTCGCTTCTGATCATCACGCTGAACTCGGTGTCCTCCATGGCCTCGAGGTTGGGTTCCCCGCTGCATCTGGACTGGCGGATCGTCGTCCCGTTCACTGTGCTCGCCATCGTCGGGAGCCTGCTCGGCAAACGCATCGCGGACCGGTTCTCCGGCGACGCTCTGACCAATGCGTTCGCCGTGATGCTGATCCTGGTCGGCGGCTACGTCGCCGCCAACACCCTCGGTGCGATCTGACCCGGTATGAGCCCACGAGCTCGCTCGCCTGGCGCGAACGCCGAGACCCGCCCGCCACGACGTCGCGATCCTCGGGGCCGAGGTGCACCCGCTGACCGTCTGCAGGGAGTGCCAGCGCGGTCATCGAGGGAGGAGGCGGTCAAAGGTTCGAACAATTGGCCGGCTTCTCGCATGGTGAGCAGCATGTCACCATGGAGTGGTGATCATGCCGAGTGAACGTCCCGGCCCGACGGCGTCCCCTTTGGCGGGGGCCACGGCGATGTCTCCGGGTGGAGTGCTGACGTTGGGCGGTGCGCGTCTGCCGCTGGCCGTGCCGGCTCGGCTCTACGTCTGTGGGATCACGCCCTACGACGTCACGCACCTGGGGCATGCGGCAACGTTCGTCTGGGTCGACGTTGCGGCGCGGGTGATGCGTATGGCAGGCACGGCGACGGTCGTCGCGCGCAACATCACCGACGTCGATGACGTTCTGACCAGGGCAGCGACGGTTCGGGGGCGTCACTACGACGAGTTCGGGTTGGAGCAGGAGTTCTACTTCGATCGCGACATGGACGCGCTGCGTGTTCGCTCACCCGACCACGTGCCACGAGCCCGGCATCACATCACGCACGTGGTGCGACTTGCGGCGGCCCTGCTGGAGGCCGGAGCAGCGTACGAGCGTGACGGTCATGTGTTCTTCCATGGCGCGACGGTGCCGAAGTTGGCAGGACTCACTGAACCGGTAGCTCTGGAACTGTCCCGCGAGTACGGCGATCGCCCTGACGATCAGCTCCGCGACAGCCCTCTTGACGTCCCGGTATGGCATCCCTCGAGTGACGGCGACCCGGCATGGCCGAGTCCGTGGGGGCCAGGGCGCCCGGGATGGCATGCGGAATGCGCGGCGATGGCGCTCGCGTCATTGGGTGGGCTTGTCGATGTTCTGGCCGGTGGTGCCGATCTGGCGTTCCCCCATCACGCGTACCAGGTAGCGATGGCCTGTGCGGCCACCGGCACGACCCCCTTCGCGCGACGCCGGATGCCGGTCGGCACCGTGGGTCTTCGCGGAGCGAAGATGGCCAAGTCGACCGGGAACCTCGTCCTGGTCGGGGATCTGTTGCGCCAACACTCGGGTCCGGCAATCCGGCTGATGCTGCTGGATCGCCGTTGGGAACAGGGCTGGGACTACCAGCCCGAGGCGCTCGACGCGGCCGCGAGCGTCCTTGAGGAGCTCTACGCCGCCGCCGGGATACGCACCGGGTCGCAGGCCGGAGTTGCTGCGGTGCGCGCAGCCCTGCTCGATGATCTCGACGTCTCGACCGCCGTCCGGACCGCAGTCGATGCCGGCGGCGAGGCGGCCCGCCTGGTCATCCGTACGCTCGCTCTCCAGTAGTCGTGGCACCACTCGAACCCGTGCTGCCCGCAGGATCCGGGCCCTTGTCAGGTCGTTCTGTTGGGTTCTGCCGGGATGCCGAATCCGCCTATGCCCGCGGGCCTCGACCAGCCGGTCAAACGCCGTCGCAGGCCGCCACAGTTGAGCCCAACGTGGCTGGCGTCGCTGTTGATCTGTGCCAAGGCGAGTACCCGGGACCGTCAGATCGATGTCGGCGTGGCGAGGTCGGCTGGTGGATCACCGGCGGGAACGATCAGTACTGGTCGATCCTGGTGGCGCAGTAGTCCGCGGGATACCGAGCCGCTGAGCAGGCGCTCGATCGCTGCCCTGGCTCCGTCGCCACGGCTGCCGACGATGACCATCAGGGCGTCGTGTTCCTCGGCGAGGTCCCTGATCAGCTCGACAGGGTCGCCGTGCCCGGCGTGATAGGTCCAGCTCACGTCCCGGGCCTGGGCCATGATCGATACGACCTGTGCGTGTTGGCTGTCCAGGACGCGGCGGGCTTGCTCGTCCCAGTCCACGGCGTCGGGATCGATGGGGTAGTCATCGAGGTTGATGCCATGCGCGATGTGCAGGTGGGCGTGCAGCCGGGCGGCGAGGTCGACCGCGACGGTGAGCGCGTCGTCGCTGTCGGAATGGCGCGAATGGCCCAGCACCAGGACCGTCTTGGTCCGCTCGACGCGGGGTCCCGCAATCCGGATGCGGTTGCCTGCGTGCGGAGCCGGCTCGTCGGGCGGGGTGTTCGTGGACGGGGCGGTCATGGTGTTCTCCTCGAAGCGGGTGGGCGGGTGATGATCATGCGAGCAGCCCGCCCGCGAGTAGGCCGAGTGCTGCTGCGGTCACGCCGACGGCGACGCTGCCCAGCACATTTACGGTGGCGACGAGGCCGGCGCGTTGCTCCAGCAGCGCGAAGGTTTCGTAGCCGAAGGTGCTGTACGTGGTCAGGGCCCCGCAGAACCCGGTCCCGATCACCGCGACGGCCGCCGGCTCAGCGAAGACGGTGATAGCGGTGACCACCCCCAGGATGAACGAGCCGACCACGTTGACGGTGAGGGTGCCCCACGGGAACCGCGAACGGTGCCAGGCCTGAACGCTACGGTCGATCAGATAGCGCAACGGCGCCCCGACCGCAGCGCCGATCGCGACCCAGACGATCGTCATGACCTGCCTCCCTGGTCCGACCGCTCACGGGGTTGACGCAGACCTGATCTCTTCGGGACAGGCGAGCGGCGGGCGGCGAGGGTGGCGCCGGCCCGCGTCGCGGCGGCGCCGATCGTGACCGCGGCGATCGCGAGCAGCGGGGTCAGGACGAGGTAACCGAAGGCCAGCGCGGGTTGACCGTGGCCGAACAGGGTGAGCGTGTCGACGGTGTAGGTGGAGAAGGTGGTGTAGCCCCCGAGCACACCGACCCCGAGCAGCGGACGCACGAGCGGGTGCGGTCGGGTCAGCTCCAGCAGGGTCACCATCAACACCCCGATCAGCAGACAACCCGTGACGTTGATGATCAATATCGACCACGGCCACTGCTCGGGTGAATGCGGGAGTGCGACACCGAGGCCATAACGGGCTTCGGCACCGGCGACCCCGCCGGCGCCGATCGCGGCAAGCACCGCCACCCGGCGGGGCGAGGCAAACTCGCGGCGTTGCGCCGGTACGGACAGGTCGATGTCCGGATCGACCGGTGCCTCCGGCCCGGTTGCACGCTGGGGATGGTCATCGGTGGAGCTCACCGGATGTACTCACCGCCCTTTCGGGGTGCTGTTGGCGGACAGAAGATGTGCGGGCAGCCAACAGAGCAGGACCACCGTGCAGGCGATGAGGACCAGGCTCTGGACGTCCAGAACGGCCGCGAGCAGGAACAGCGCGAACCCCGACCACAGCAGCCGCAGGGTGATCCGTGCGCCCTGTTGTCGCAGCCGTGCGGGATTGGGCTTGCGCAGCTCCTGGGCGAGTTCGGGGTCCTCCACGGCGAGTTGCTGCCCGAGTGCCGCCAGCTCGCGACGTTGCCGACGGGTCAAACCGGTCGGGCCGACCGGTCCGCGGCGTCGGGGTGTCATCGGGGCTTCCTGGTGGAGGAGTCGAGGTCGATGCCGAGTTGCACGGCTGCGGGGAACAGTGCCGCGATCAGCACCCCTGCCACCGTCAGCGCCGGCACGTGCCAGATCGCGGCGCTGATCACCATGGCCAGCCCGGCGATCAGCAGCGACCAGCCGATCACCGCCCCGAGTCGACGCGCTCGACCACCGTCGCGGCCACCTCGCGTGCGCGGCCGTGGCGTACTCAGGTCGCGGGCCAGTGCGGGGTTCTCGGCGGCGAGGCAGCGCCCGATCTCGTCGAGTTGTTGCTGCTCACTCTTGTTGAGGGTCATGACCAACCTCTCCTTGCAGCGATAGGGATTCGTGCCGGTGCGAGCCACCGGCGGCACGGGTGGGTCGCACTCGCGGATCAGGCGGGGGGAGCATTGCGACGCCGGTGCGGCACGAGCAGGGACAACCAAGGCAGTCATCGGCGCCGCCAATCCGTCACTGCGGCCATCGCCAAGACGACGGGCGGCATCAGCGACGGCGCCAGGCAGCCGATGACGACCAGGTCGCTGTCGGGGATGAGGAGGCCGGCGATGATGAGCCCGACCGATATCGCCACGAAAGAGCCGGCGACCCATCGCAACGACTCACCGTCTGGCACCGGCCTGGATGAGGTCAGCAGTCCCGCCAGCCGGGGATCGGAGGCGCGCATGGCCTGCCCGGTCTCGCGCAGCTCGCGACGCTCGTGCTCCGACAGGCTCATCGCCGGTCACCCGCTGACCCCAACGCGCGGCAGGCGACACGCCGATCGGTGGATACCGCGAGGGGAAACGGAACGATCAGGGGCCTCATCGCCCGCCTCCTACCCACAGAAAATCTGTCGGTAGGAGCTATCAGCCCGGATCCGGGCGGGTATCGGCGAGCCCCATCGCCATCGCTCCGCAGGCTACGCTCGTCGGAGCCGGGTGTGAAGATGTGGGGCCGCGCAAGTTGTGATGAGCGGGTGGTACCGCGGACGCCGCAATAGCACCCGGACCGGCGTCGCCTGACTCAGAGCCTACGGAGCGACACTGCAACGGCGCCCGTGCCGGTACGCCCCGGTCAAGACGCCGGGTTAGCGCGGCCCGGCCGACGCGCCGACCTATCCGGCAATCATCCGAACTCGCGCGAGAGGCGCTGTCGATCTTCGGGTCAGCAGTCACGGCGCGTTGATCGTCATCGGACCAGACCCGGCAGAATCGCCGGGGCCGGCAGTAAGGATCTGCGCAGTCGTGTCGATCACTCGCTCCATAGAGGACTGTGCCGGTCCACGAGTTGGTCCACGAACTGCCGCACGCTCATGCCTTTGTCGCCCAGTTTGCCGCTGGGTGTGAGACACAATGCCCACGAAACCGGCTATGCCGTCACTGGCGTCGCAACTACGGATCAGATGGCTCGTCGGCATATGTCGAATCGGGCGCCCAGCCGTCCCTCCACGCGCGGTGGCGAGCAATCATTTGGACCTGTTTGGAGGTGTGCCCGTGCGCAGTTCATGAAGTGGTCACGCGATTCGTGAGCCCCTTGTAGGTGGCCCGCCATTTGTCGTGTCCGTGTAGTTGCGGCGCTCCCGTCGGACGACGAATCCCCAAGCCGCCCGCAGTCACGCGGCGCGTTCTGTCGTGACGATCCACTGGCCCCACCGGCACCGGTGAACCCCTCGCAGCGCTACTGCGCCCCGGGAACGCCGGCTCCAACACCGCCGCGGATCACCGCACCGCCATCCGCGCCGCGCTGCGCCAACTACCGTCGCATCGGGCCGGGAACCGGCCCGGCCGCAAGATCCTCATCCGGGTCGACGGCGCGGGCGCCACCCACGAACTACTCGACCGGCTTGCCCGACAACGGCTGTCCTACTCGGTCGGGTTCGCCCTGACCCAGCCCCTGCTCGACCAGCTCGCCGCGCTGCCGGCAAGCGACTGGCAGACCGCCGACAACGCCGACGGCGAACCCCGACCCGGAGCGTGGGTCATCGAGGCCACCGGCCTGATGTCGTTGACCAGTTGGCCGGCCGGGATGCGGGTCATCGTGCGCAAGGAGCGGCCGCACCCCGGCGCGCAGCTGCGGCTGACCGACCCCGACGGGCACCGCTACACCGCGTTCGCCACCAACACCCGCCCCGGCGGACCACATCGTCAACTCGCCGACCTCGAACTGCGCCACCGCCGCCGCGCGCGGGCCGAGGACCGCATCCGCGCCGCGAAGGACACCGGGCTACGCAACCTGCCTCTGCACGAGCTGGACCAGAACCGGATCTGGCAGGCCATCATCGCGTTGGCCTGCGAGATCACCGCCTGGACCCAGATGCTCGCCTTCACCGAACACCCCGCACGGCGGTGGGAACCCAAACGGCTCCGGCTACGAATCTTCTCCCCGCCCGCTCAGGCTGCCCGTCACGCCCGCCCTGTCGTGATGCACCTGCCCGCCCACGCCCCCTGGGCCGGGCTACTGCTCGACGGCCTCGAACGCCTGCGCGCGCTCGCCGTCCCCGGTTGAACTCCACCCCGCCCGTCTCGACGACCCGGGAACCCCGACCGGATCAGTGGAGCCGGCGCCCCGAGCGACCTCGGCCGAACTGTCACATCCAACGGGCACAATGCCCTCACCCACCGGCCAGCACCGGTGTTGAACATGCCAGCACTATGGGACGAAAGATCCGGGCTAGGTGATCATGCCCACGAGAATCCCCGCGCTCATCCCTACGATTACGTTCTGATCGTTGCGATCGCCGATAGGGCCACTGATTGCCGTTGAGCATCCTGACCTGCGATAACAGATGCTCGGTGATCACCGGTGAGCCCCCCGGAGCAGCGGACGCGAGAGCCGTCAGGTCGTGGGTTCGAACCCCACCCGCCCCACCACGAGCTACCAGCGATTATGAGGTATCTGAAGAGTTCGAGGACCTCCTTCATGACACGCTCCTAGGCTGGTCGGCAGAGCGTCGGCGGCGCGAGCCGCGCCGGTCTTCTGGCGTAAGCGAGGCTGGTCGAGATCCGAGCGAGCGGAGCGATCGTCGTCATGTGGGCGTGTCACAGCTGGCTGGACCTGGGGTGATCGGCTGGGCGCGATCGGGTCGGTGGGGATTCGGACTGTGTGGCTGTGGCCGGCGGCTCAAGTCACCGGTCGTAGCCGCAGACCGCTGAGGTTCATGACCGCCGGCCCGCGCAGGTCGTGTGCCCGCACGGACAGGGTCGTGGAACCGGGCGGGAGTGCGATCCGCCCCAGCGGAAGCCATGGTGACGAGCTAGTCCAGGCGCCGGTGTCGTGCACGGTTGCGAGCAGTTCGTCACCTCGGCCGGAGCCAACGGTGTAGGCGCTCCCGGCTGATTCTCGGGGGCATGCGTATCGGATTTCGACCTCGTAGTGTCCGCGGTCCTCGACGTCCATGTCCCAGGACGGGTGATCGGCCGGGTCGGTCCAGTCGATGAGCACCTGCTGGCCGTCGATGTCCTCGACGCAGCGCAGTGCTCGTCCGTGCAGGGTCGCGCTGTCAGCGGGCAGGTTCAGCGTCGCGTCGGGACAGGGCGCGACGCCGGCGGCAGGCTGTTCCGGCCGCCACGCCTCGGGCCATTCGCGCATCCAGGAGTAGGCGTCGGGCGAGACGGGGTAGCGCACCTGGTTCCAGGTGAAGGGTCCGTCGTCGACGGGTAGGAACGCGCCGTGGTCGAATCGGACGAGTGGCGACTGGAAGTCGTCGTAGCAGTAGAGGGCCTCGGCGTGCGGGTCGACGAAGCCCCGCATGCGGTGGATCAAGCCGGTGAAGGTGCTGAAGAAGGTGCCGGCAAACGTGTGGGCCTTGGTGGCGACGAGTTGGGTGAGCAGCGCGTCGACCGCCTCGCCGCGCTGCGGGAGGTTGCTCACGCAGTCGCGGGCCGCGGCGTCCTCGCGCAGGTGCTGGTCGAGGAAGACCGAGTGGCGGAAGTGACGCTGGATCGGGCCGAAGATCTCCTCGCCGGCCGTGCCATCGGTGCAGATCACCAGTGGTGTGTCGCGGTCCATGTGGGTGGCGAGGTTGCCAACGACCTCCCACCCGTGGGTTGTTGCGGCGCGGGAGATGCCGCGTCGGGAGAGCTCGTTGGTCAGGAAGTCGCCGCGGCGCAGGTGGATGGCGTTGTAGGTGCCGAGTCGGGCGGTGATCCGATCGGCGGCGTCGCGGTAGGCCTGCTTCGGACGGACTTGCCGCATGAGGTCGGCGACCTCGTGGCGACGCTCGTCTTCGAGGTAGAAGGACGTCGAGTAGTTGCCGAGGGCCTCCGTGGTGATGTGGAGGTCTCGGTCATCGGTCGCGATGGATCCGATCGTGTGGACGTGGCTGCGCCCGTTGCGGAAGGCGGCGAACTGGGCATCGTCGCGGGGTGGAACGGGGCCGTCGCAGATCACGGACTCGTAGATCGGCTCCCAGTCCCAACGGGCGACGTCGGGTACGGAGACCCAGGTCTTGAGCAGGTGCTCGTCGGACGACGCGACGGGCAGGTCGAACAGGTCCGGAACCACCATCGGCGCGAGAACCCGGTCGTCGTCGGGATCGATCGGGTGCCGGCGCGGCATGCGGAAGCGGTAGGGAACCAGCACGCGGCCGGTGAGGTGGGCCAGCACGACAGCGATGTCCAGCGACATCCTGTTGTTGCTGTACCCGGAGTAGTAGCCGGGGAAGAACAGCCGCCGGGCGTCGGTCACGGTCGTGCGGGTGCCGTGTGCGTGGGGGCGGTCAGGTCGGTGACGAGCGATGTGGGGAAGCGTTCGGGGCGCCCGTCGAAGGCTTGCTGGGCATAGGGACCGTCCCGGTCGACGTAGTGCAGGAAGACCTGGCCCATCGTGTAGCCGGCGAACGGTGCCCGCCAGTGGTCGGTGGCGCAGCCGAGGTAGACCGCGCCGTCGCCTTCGTCCATGTCGACGCGGTCGTCGGCGCCGAAGCAGAGGCTGCCGTCGCCGCCGACTCTGCCGAGATGGATGGAGACGCTGATCTCGCAGGCCTGACGGTCACGGTGGCGGATCAGGCCGTCGCCGCGGAAGTAGAGGCGGGCGTAGCTGTAGGTGGGCACGAGGTGGCAGCCGGAAATCTCCTCGATCCGCGGCCGCAGGTCCAGCAGTAGCGCGTCGGTCGTCGCCGACCCGGCGACGCTGGCCGCGGTCGGGACGTGGTTGTCGCGGAAGGCCTCACCGCGCCACTGGTTGAGCAGCAGCGTCGTCCAGAGCACTCGTGCGAGCGATGGTTCGAGCAGGCCTTTGCAGGCGACGTAACCGCGGTCGCGCAGCTCCTGGTTCACCGCGCGCACGCTAGCATCGGCGCGTCGGATCCTCCTGCGGCCTCGCGCCAGCTGCGCCAGCCGAGCAGCGAGCGCGACGCGGTCCAGGCCCCCGTCCTGGGTCGCGACCAGCCAGCCCGGCAGCGGCGGGTGCCACCATTCGGAGTAGACGATCACGCCATGCGGGTTGAGCTGGCCGGCGAAGTAGCCAAGTGAGGACCGCGACAGCACCAGGATGTCGGCGGTGGCGAAGTCGTCGAGCACCTCCTTCGGGTCGACGTTGGCCACGACCTCGACGTTCGGCACCGCCGCGAACTCCTCGAGCGCGATCTCGGCCGGATCGACAGTGCCCGGTTCGTCGAGGCGGAAGTAGATGCCCTCAGCGCCGGGCTGCAGGGTGACTGCGTGCGGTGGCACCTCGGTGTGGATGCGGATCACGAACGGCAGGCCCTGCCGGGCCAGCTCGTCGGTCAGCGTGGCGAGGACCTGCAGGTAGTAGGCGTTGGGCTGCAGGCGCTCGTCACGGTCGTGGCGGCCGGTGAAGCTGTTGTCGCCGCGCCGCAGGTGTACGCACACGCGAATCGGCCCGGTGGGGCGGTGATGGCGGTAGGGGCTGACGACGCGGATGCGGGAGCAGGCCTCCGGCACGTGGTCGGTGTAGTTGAAGGGATGGCATGCCGACACCAGCACCGGCCGTCCGGTCGCGGCGGCCCGTTCCCGCAGCTGCTCGATGTCGTGGGGCGTCGGGCCATGGATCGTGACGACCTCGCAGCGCTCCCGGTCGAATTCGTCGGAGGGCAGGGTGAAGAACGCGTTGAACCGGTCAACGAAGTCGGGTTCGAGGTGCCCCTCGAGCAGCGGCATGAGGCCCTGGTATCCGACCCGGCCGAGCGGCGTGTGCACGTACCTGATGCCGAGGTCGCGCGAGAGGGCCCATAACCCGAAGATCCGCTGCAGCTGCGACCCGACGCCATCGGAGTTCGAGTTGTCGTAGGTGACGGCGACCTCGCCTGCCGGGGCGGCCCCGCGGTCGTCCGGGCCGCGGACCAGCGAGGGAACGGTCTCGACGACGCCGCCCAGCGAGGGGGAGGCGAGTACGACGCAACCCCGCCGGGCGCCCGCCTCCTCCGCGGCACTCGCGGCCGGGAAGAAGGTCCGCCACCCCGGCAGCCGCGGCAGATAGGCGAGGGTCAGTGCCTTGCCCGGGCCGTGGTTGTCGTAGCCGTACCCGGGATCCGTGGGGACTTCGAAGTCGTCGATCATGACTACGGCGTTGGCCCAGCTCTCGGCGATGATCTCCAGTTCCTCGGCCAGCGGCAGGTCGTCGTCGCCGTGGGCGTCGAGGTAGAACAGCGCCGTCTCCTGCCGCGCCTGCGGCCGGGCGGCCAGGTCCCGGAGGAAACGGCGGGAGTCCCCGCAGGTGACCGCCACCTCTGCGTGCACGGCCAAGCGACGTCGGCAGTAGGCGGCCAGCCGGGGGATGAGCTCTACGGTGGAAACCGGGACTCCGCAGACCACGGCGAAGAACGCGGTGCTGGACCCGCGGTGGGTGCCCGTCTCGACGACGTGCTCGAACCCGATCGCCGCGTGCAGGTCCCGGACGATCTGCTGCCGCTTCGGTTGACCGTTGAGCGGGCCACCCCACGGGTCACGCAGCGCGGGTCGGCGATCGTCGAGCCACGCTCCGAGTCGGGGAGGGGCGGCGACGATGGTGTCGTACCAGCGTTCCAACGGAGCCACTACAGATCCTCTCGGGCGCACCGGATCCGACCTTCGGTGGTCGCAGACGCTAGCCAGGCACGCCACGATCCGCTAGCGTCCGCGCTCGCCGTGTCGGGCATTCCGCGACATGCACGAGGGGTGGGACCAGCCGGCGTGAGCGACACCCTCCTTCAGCTGCGCTGGCAGGGCCGGTTCGGTAACCGCCTCCTGCAGTACGCCTACGGCGCCACCTACGCCCGGCGTACCGGCGCCGAGTACTGGTTGCCGTCGGAGTGGGAGGGCACGCGGCTGTTCGCACCGCAACCACACACCGTCGTGCCCGACGAGGAGATCCGGCGCGCGCTGGCGGGTCCAGCTGATGACGGCCCGGCCGGCAACGACGCGCGCATGGCCGTGGTCCGCACCCGCCTGCCCGGCGCCGAGCTGGTCGACGTCGAGTCGGTGCCGCAGCCGTACGAAGGGCGTGGCCACGACTGGTGCCACGGCAACGGGTGCGCCTTCAACCCCGCGGTCTACGCCGGGCTCTCGCGCCAGCACTTGCAGTCGCTTTGCGCATTCAGCGACGAGGTGCAGAGCCTGCGCTGCTACCAGCGCTACTCCGAGATGCAGGGCCTCTACGACGTCGCCCACCTGCGGCGTGACGACATCGCGAACCCGGAGTACAACCGCACCCACCCTCAGGGGTATTCGGTGGTGGCGAAGGAGTCCTACCTCGCGGCCTTCGAGAAGTTCGGCTTCTCACCCGACGAGGTCCTGTGGGTGTCCGACGACCACACGGGCCGGTGGCACGTCGGGCGGCCGGTGCGCTACCAGGCCGGGTGGAGCTACCCCGTCGGCTCGGAGTATGTCCCGGGCATCGTCTTCGATTGGCTCGACGACTTCCTCAAGCTGTATTTCGCGCGCACCATCTTCCGGGCCAACTCGTCGTTCAGCTGGTGGGCGGGGTTGCTCTCGCCGACCGCGCGCGTGCTCAGCCCGGTGCTGGACCGGCGGCACATCTATGGGGTCGACGGGATGGAGGAGATCACGGTCGACTTCGTCGACAACAACGACGCCCCCTGGTTGACGCGTGATGACCGCCTGCAGTTCGATATCGGGATCGGTGAATGAGCGTATGATGCCCGCGGCCCACAGCACGGCGTCGACTGGAGAGTGACATGACAGCACGGCGTGTCCACGGGGTGCGCTTGGAGCGTGCCGCCGACGAGCTCCTCGCGATCCGGCCGGAGTCGTCCCAAGCCCACGCGCTCAACCAGAGCGCGGCAGCGGTGTACGAGCTGTGCGATGGCGCCCACTCAAAGTCGGACATGGCCGCCGAGATCCGTCGCCGGACTGGGCTCCCGGCCGACGAGTCGATCGTCGATCTCGCGCTCACCGAGCTCGCCGACTCCGGACTGATCGTCCTCGAGACGCCGCAGAGCCCGCGAGTCGTCAACCGTCGGTCGGTGATCCGGGTCCTGGCCATCTCGGGCGCGGCAGTCGCGATGCTGCCCATCGTCGAGCTCCTGGACTGGCGCGCCGTAGCCCAGGCGTCGCCGGGCCACGGCCCCCAGCCGCAGCCGCCGACGCACCCCGAGCACCCGACGCACCCCGAGCACCCGACGCACCCCGAGCACCCGACGCACCCCGACCCCCACTGCCCGACGCCGACTCCGACCCCGACGCCGACGCCGACCCCGACCCCGACGCCGACCCCGACGCCCACGCCGACCCCCACGCCGACCCCGACGCCCACGCCCACGCCGACGCCGACCCCGACGCCCACGCCGACGCCGACCCCGACGCCCACGCCCACGCCCACGCCGACCCCGACGCCCACGCCGACGCCGACCCCGACGCCCACGCCGACGCCCACACCGACGCCGACCTTCCTGTGAGCCGGGTTGTCGTCGATGCTCGGTGACGATCTCGTCGTCGTGACCGGCGGGGGTGGCTTCATCGGGGGCCACCTCATCGCCGATCTCCGCCGGCGAGGGGCACGGGTCCGCGCGGTGGACATCAAACCGCTCGACGAATGGTGGCAGCGGTTCGCTGACGTCGAGAACGTTCGCCTCGACCTGCGGGAACGGGAGGCCTGCGCGGCGGCGGCGCGCGGTGCCCGGCAGGTCTTCAACCTTGCCGCAGACATGGGCGGCATGGGGTTCATCGAGACCCACCGCGCCGAGTGCTCGCTCTCCGTCCTGATCAACACCCACATGTTGCTGGCGGCGCGGGACCAGGGCGTCGAGCGGTACTTCTTCGCATCGTCGGCGTGCGTCTACGCGGCAGGGAAGCAGTCGGTCGCGGCCGTGACCCCGCTGCGGGAGTCCGATGCCTATCCGGCGCAGCCCGAGGACGGGTACGGCTGGGAGAAGCTGTTCAGCGAGCGCCTGTGCCGACACTTCACGGAAGACTTCGGGCTGGCGACCCGCGTGGCGCGCCTTCACAACGTCTACGGACCACTCTCCACCTACGATGGCGGTCGGGAGAAGGCCCCGGCCGCGATCTGCCGGAAGGTGGTCATCGCAGCGATGCGCGGTGAGCGGGACATCGAGATCTGGGGCGACGGGGAACAGACCCGCAGCTTCATGTTCGTCGACGACGGCGTCGAGGGCATCCGGCGACTCATGGACGGCGACGTCTCGACCCCCGTGAATGTCGGCAGCGCCGAGCTCGTCTCGATCAACGACCTCGTCGACATCGTCGAGGAGATCGCCGGAGTCCGGCTACGCCGGCACTACCGCCTCGACGCCCCGGTCGGGGTGCGCGGCCGCAGTAGCGACAACACGCTGATCCGGCAGGAACTGGGATGGGCGCCGGAGATCCCGCTCGTCGAGGGCATGGAGCAGACCTACCGCTGGATCCACGACCGGATCCACGCGCGCGAGCGCGCCCGGGTCACGGCGTGAGCCCATCCGACGACGCTGGCTCCGGCCGCTCGCCCTCGTGGAACCACATCGTGACCGCGAAGCGGCTGTCGGCGAAAGCGTCCGACTCCGTATGCACCGGCCGCACCTCATGGAAGGCGGTCGACGGGAACAGGACGAGGCTGTTGTCCTCCGGCGTCACCGTCGTCCAGGAGGCCGCCCCCGTCGTGCCGGTCGGTGTGTCCCAGGTGTCGTAGAGCCGCAGCTCTCCGCCGCGGTAGCGGCGCGGCCTCGGGTGGAAGTAGTAGACGCACGAGATCCGCCGCGTCGCCGCGACCGGGTGCCCGGTGTCCACATGCGGGACGAAGAACCCTCCCGGGCCGTGCGCGGTGAGCTGACGTTCCAGCTTGCCAAGGGGGAACCAGTCGATGCCCAGCTCCTTGCGGGCGTAGGCGAGGACGCCCCGCAGCGGTCCCTCGAACAGGTTCCAGACTTCCTCGAACCGCCCAGGCGGCAGCGTGCGCGACTTCCTGGCCTCGTGGTCGACGTTGTTCTTGCCCGTCGTCCCGACGACACCGGACTCGGCGAATTCCGCCTCCCACCGGAGCGCGTGCTCGAGCAGCTGATCCCGATCGGCGCTCGGGAGGAAGTCGGACAGCTGCACGTACGGCGTTGCGATGAGCCGGCGGAACGGCGTGGTAGGCCGGGCGGGTTCGCTGTGCAGGCGTGTTCGGGCGGCGCCTGCGAGATGGTCGGTAATGCCGCCGGCCTCGCCGGTGAGCGCATGGACCGCGTAGCTGACGTGGGCCTCGTCGACGAGGTCGAGCAGGTGGGCGGCGGCGCCCACGGGGTCCGGCCATGGTCCCTGCAGGGTGACCAGCGTGGGCTCGACGACCGCCACCACGTTGGTCAGCCGCGTGTCGTCTCGGGGCCCTACCATGGCGTCGACCAGCGGCAGAGCGCTGCGCCGACCCGACCGGACCGAGGGCCGCCACACGTCAGCCGGCGGTCCACCGCAGGCCAGGACCATCCCGAGCGGTAGCGGCTCCGCGATGACGTCGTTCTGTATCAGGCGGAGGTCTCGCTGGCGTACGCCGTCGATCTCCAGCGGCACGCGGTAGGGATGGATCCGGCCTTGCCGATCGAGCACGGCGAAACGGTCGGAGTAGTAGACTGCTCCGCGCCGCACCAGCTCGGCGACCAGGTGCGAGATGGCTCCCGCCTCCCGGCCCGGAATGACGATGGCCAGCCCCCGCCAGCCGACTACACCGCCGTGCACGAATGTCATGTCGGCACAGCCGCGGGCAACAGCTGTGTCGATGTCGCGCGCCAACCAGTCGACGAGCGCCTCGGGCACGTTGGTGGCGTAGACGTCGAGCCCCTCGACCGTGACCACGTACTCGGGGGCAGTCTCGTCGACGACGGAGACGGCGTACGTCACCACCGCCGCGGCCGTTGACCCACTGACGGTGAGCTCCGGTGCTAGCGCTGCCCGCACCTGACCGGCAAGCCCGAGACCGGTGCGGTCGACGATCTGCACCCCGACGCCGTAGCCCACCCCCAGCGACTGCGGGACCTCGGTCTGCGTCGTCACCATCCACGGATTATGACCGACGTCGTGACGCGTACGAGTGTCGAGGTCGAACCCTCCGCCTCCGACGCGTTTGTTGCGGTTGTTTCGCGCAGCGAGGCTCGGCTGCAAGCCGATGAAATGGGCGCGGCAGGGAGGCGCCGCCGGCTCGTCGCCTTCCGAGGTGGCCCGTGACGCCCGTCCTCGACACACCCCCGATTCCCGGGAGCTGGAGCGCCGCTGTGTGCGGGACGTGGCCTTCCGGGTGATTCACCGGTGGGCACCGGCCCGATCACGCCACGATCGCCCGGTTCCGGGCTCGGCACGAGACGTGGGCGAGGGCGTCGAGGTGCTCCTGGTCACGCGAGATGAGCCCGACGGAGAAGCCTTCGGCCAGCGCCAGCCCGACCAGCATCTGTGGATGAGCACATGGGAGCGCAGCACCTGGGACACCCACGTCGGCTACGTCGATGAGCACATCCGCCCGCTGGTCGGCACGGTGTGGATCGCCGCGGCCACCGGATGCGGATCAGGACCGCACGCCTGCCTGCACCAGCAGGGGCATGACCTGGGCCCCGAACTGCGCGAGTTCGTGCTCGTAGTCCAGGAAGCCCAGGATGACCCCGTCCATACCCGCCTTCGACAGGCCGGCGAGCTCGTCGGCGACCTGCTCGGGTGTCCCGATGATGGGGTAGCCGCCGTAGCCGAGGACGAAGCGCTCCTGGAACTGTCGCAGCTGGGTGCCGAAGGACTGGCTCTGCAGGCCGAGGACGGACATCAGGTTGTTCGCGCCCTCCCGGTCGCCCGCCTCGAGGATGCGGTCCCGGACGGCTTGTGCCTCGGCTTCGGTGTCGCGGCAGATCACGAAGGCGTAGGTGAGGATGCCGATCTGCCGCTGGTATGCGGTGGCGGCGAGCTCGCGGACCCTGGTGGCGTACGCGGCACCGTTCTCCAGGGTGTCGACCGTGGCGAAGTTGAAGTCGACGTGCTTGGCCGAGAAGTGGAGGCCGGCGGGCGAGTTCCCGGGTGAACACGGCTCGGACGCCGTCGGACTCGTGAAAGGTCGCCGGATCTGGGTGGAGCAGCATCGGGGCGTGGGGGCTCCTACCAGCGCCCGTCCGGCTCACTGCGCAGTAGATGGGCGCGTGACACGTCGTGGACACGAGTCCAGGGATGCCGGCGATCGGCGTGAGGCTGTTCGCGCTGAGCAGTGGTGGAGCTGCGTGCTCGTCTCGGCTAGGGCAGCAGTACGAGCGACGGCACGTGTCGTGATCGGACGATGCTGAAGTGACGGTGGTCCAGGGTTGCCACTGCGGGCAGCTTGAGCCGTTCTGCGAGGGCGATGACGGACTCGTCGACCGTTCCGAGTGGCAGATCGGCGTAGGTGGCGACGAGCTCGGCGACGCGGTCGACGGGACCAACAGCGGTCCGGGATGGTTGGCCAGGAGGTCCCGGCAGCCTTCGTGGTGATCGTCGCGGTCGTTGAGCAGGGCCACGGTCGGGCCTGTGTCGACGACGATCACGCGCCGGCTCCACCGCCGGTGGGGTCTTCGCGCAGGATGACTGAACGCCCTGCCGGAACCGGCGGGCGAGCCGGGCGTCGTGGGCGGCGAGTTCTCCGGTCCGCACGGGCTGCTCGTCCCGGTACACGCGTTCGCGCTGATGGCGCAGGCCTGGCTGGGCCGCGACGGCGATGTCGATGAGCTCGAGGCCGGGCTGTGCGCCGTCGCCGTCCGGCAACGCGGCTGATCACCGGCGCAGCCCGCGCATCGCCGGGCCGCTGCGGCGCGCGGATCTCTGCCTCGACAGCGACGGGGCGTGCGCCGTCGTCGTCACGACGGGTGCCGCGCTGCCCGCGGCCCCACTCCGGGTCCGGATCGCCGCCGCTGCGCAGTGGGTCGACCCGGGCTACGAGCACCTGTTCCTGCGCGGGGTGCTCCCGCCCCGACCGCCCGCAGGCGCCGTCACCGCATTGCTCGCGACCGCCGGGCTGACCGTCGCCGACCTGCAACTGCTCGGTACCCACGACAGCACCTCGTTCAGCGTCGTGCTGGACGCGGAGTCCGTCGGGCTGTGCGCGCACGGTGCCGGTGCGCGCTGGGCGCTCGCGCCCGACGTCGTGTGCAACCCCTCGGGCGGGATGCTCGCCGAGGCCTACGTGCAGGGCATGAACACGCTGGTCGAGCTCGTGCGACAGCTGCGGGGAACGGCCGGCAACCAGCAGCCCGGCTGCCGCAACGCGCTCCTCACCGGGCCTGCCGTCTCGTCGGCGGCGCTGCTCGTCGCTGACGGACCGCCATGAGCGACGAGGCCCGGATCGCTCCTGGACCGACCGCTCACACCGACGCGTTCTGGGCGGCCGCCGCACGCAACATGCTCGTGCTGGCGCGCTGCCCACACTGCGGGGTATGGCTGCATCCTCAGTGCGAGACCTGCCCGCACGGCCACATCGCCCTGGTCTGGACCGCGGCGTCGGGCCATGGCATCGTCGTGGCGGCGGCGACCGTCCATCGCCCGGCGCACCCGGCCCGACCAGCGCCGTACGTGGTGCTGGTGGTGCGCCTCGACGAGGGCCCGCAGCTGATCGCGAGCCAGCACGGTCCCGGCGCGCTCCGCCCCGGCGATCGGGTCCGGGCGGTGTTCGACGGAACCTGGCCGCTGGTCCGGTTCACCCTCGACGGAGCATGACTGCTACTGCCATTCCAGCCAGGCCGCGCCGGGGTGGGCCCGACCGAGCACCGTGCCCCTCCGCTCACCGTCGCGCACGCTGACGCGCCCGATGACTCCGGCCACGCCGCCGTCGCGGTTCTCGCGTACCCACGCGTCCGGAACCTCGAGCCCCTGCACGGTGGCCCGCGCCTCGGGTCCCAGCGGCACGAGGGGGTCGACCGACACCCACTCCAGATCGCGGCCGAGACCGGTGAGCAGGCTGTCGAACCGCTGCAGCTCGGCGGGCGGTAGGAAGACGTGGACGTAGGTGTCGACCAGGCACACCAACGCGTCGGCCGGAACGGAGGCGATCACGTCGGGCAGCACATCGAGGAGATTGCCCTGCACCGTGCGGGCCGGCATCGCGCGGGCCAGCGCAGAGGCAGCGGCGAACCGGGTGACAGCGCCCGCCTCGGGCGGCACGCATGCCGCGAGCCAGGCCAGCACTTGCGGATCGGTCAGGTCGAGCGGTTCGACGTCGACGCCGACGCGGTCGGCTATCACGGGGATCCGCGCCGGTACCGGCGGCGCGCCCGAGCGCACGGTGCACTCGAGGCGCACCGGTGCGGTCGGGTCGCCGACGCTGCTCGATGAGCCGTCCGTCGCCCGGTACGTGTAGTGATAGCGATCGAGGTGCAGCCCGAGGCCCGCCCCGGTACCGAGGTCCACCACGGCGAGCGGGCGGTCGTCGTCGGCCGCGATGAGCGCCAGCGCCGGGAGCACGTCGGCCGAGCGGCCCACCTCGTTCATCTGGTAGCGGTGTGCCGCGCACAGCTCCGCGAGGTCGAGATGATGGTCGCGGGCGAAAGCGGCGACCTCCGCCCCGAAAGCGGGATCCCGCGGCGGCTGCGGGCCACCGGGCTGCGGGTAGTGGCGGGCAAGGTCCGTGCCGGGAGCGAGGAACCCCACCGCTGCCGCGAGCAGCAGCGGCGGCAGCCGGTCGGGTGGGATCGCGGCGGCGAGGTCCAGCAACGCGTCCTCCTCGGCGATCGCCGCGAACGTGGCGGCCGTGAGCCACCAGCTCTCCGGGGCATCGGGGGGAGACCACGCGTCGGCGACCGCCCGAGCCTGCTCTGCCACGACCGACCGTTGCGTTCCCGTCATGCTCCCGCCCTCGCTCGCCGGACGCTGATCTTAGCGGCTCGGCTCGACAAAGATCCGTTCTCACGCAGGGTCGCAGGGGGCCCGTCCGACCGGTTCCGGGGACGATCGATCATCTGGCCGATTGTGCAGCAGGGCGAACCTCGCGACGCCGGGCGCCGCCGACACCTGCACCCTGCTCCGGGAGGCAACCCGGTCATCTACGAGACGGTGACGTTGATCTGCGAGCACCTGCAACGCGTCGCACCCTGATCTCCCGGTACTCCGGAACACGATGGGATGACATAGCGGGTTCGGGTCGCCGGCGGATGCCTACGCTGATCGCCCCGAGAAAGGAGTCTCGGCATGTCGCCATCCGAGACTGTCGGGCCGGATACTGCCCACAAAGGCGTACTGGCCCGGCATCCGCTGTTGTTCTTCTTCCTGATCGCTGCCGCCGGCTCATGGCTCGTCGAGGCGCCGGTCATCCTTTCCCAAACCGGGACCGGAATCCTGCCGTTCACCCTTCCCGTGCCTGTGCAGGGGCTGACGATCGCCGCCGCGACCTTCACCGGTCCGACGCTGTCGGCATTCGTCATGACGGGCGTCATCGACGGGCGGGCAGGCGTGCGCCGCTTGCTGCGCCGGTATGTGCAGTGGCGGGTGAAACTCCGGTGGTACCTGTTCGTCCTGCTGGTCATCCCGGCCAGTGAGGTGTTCGGCGCGATCGTCCTGCCGGGAGTCGCAGGGTTCTACCAGTCGCTGCCGATGGCGATGGTCCTGTCCTATCCCGCCGCTTTCGCATCGACATTCCTCCTCGGTGGGCCGCTCGGGGAAGAGCCGGGCTGGCGCGGTTTCGCCCTGCCCCGCCTGCAGTCGCGGCTGGGCCCGCTGGCCGGAGCAGCCACCCTCGGCGTGCTGTGGGCCTTGTGGCACTTCCCGCTTTTCTGGAGTGGGGTGTGGACACCGCTCACCATCCCCAACATGGTCATGTTCGTCGTCATGATCACCGCCCTGACCGTGGTGATGGCGTGGGTGTACAACAACGTGAACGGCAGCTTGCTCATCACGATGCTGATGCACGCGTCGTTCAACACGTTCGCCAACAAGGTCGTGGGCCCCCTGTTCCCTGCCCCGCTCCTGGACGAGTACGGGCTCCTGCCGGAACTGGTCGGCTTCGGGGTGTTGGCGCTGATCGTCGTCGTCGCGACCCGGGGCCGCCTGAGCTACGGCAACCTCCGGCCGGACGAACCCTTCCGTGCCGCGGCGGTATCCACCTGATTCACGCCCCAGCGGGGAACTCTCAGCTGCCCATCTGGCCACCGGTGACCTGGAGATCGCGGGCCGGACGATCGACCTCGGCGCGATCAAGGCGCCCACCTACGTCGTGAGCGCGATCAATGACCACATCGTGCCGTGGGAGGCCGCGTACAAGTCGGTCGGGCTGGTCAGCGGGCCGGTGCGGTTCGTGCTGGGCAATGGCGGTCACATTGCCGGCATCGTGAGCCCACCCGGACCGAAGGCGTGGCACATGGTGACCGAGACGGAGTCAACGCTCCCGCCGAGCGGGCAGGCGTGGCTCAGCGCCGCCGAGCGCCGCAACGGATCATGGTGGGAGGACTGGGCCCGCTGGTCCGACGCGAGCTCGGGTCCCCTGCAGAAGCCGCCACGCATGGGCAGCTGCAAGCATCGGGCCGTCACCGACGGCCCGGGCGGCTACGTGCTGGAGTGAGGTCGCGTGCGCTGGCGGGGCGAGGGTCGGGGATCGGGGATCGGGGATCGGGGATCGCGCAGTGAGAAGACCGTGGTGCGTTCGCGTCAGATCGAATACGCGCTGGTTAGAGCGAGATAGTGGCGGTGTATATCGCCAGACCGTGGCTGCCGGAACGGGGGCGTTCCGGGGTGCTGCTGGTACCGCGCAGTCGGGGCGGGGTCGATGGGTGGTCGTTGAAGCAGCGGTCGCGGAGAGCTTGTGGCTTCCGATACTCGACGCCAGAAGGGTGCACGAGGTCCTGCACCTGCTGGCGGACCTGCGCGTCGCCGGTCGGACCACCGGCCTGCTCGACGAGGTCCACCGCAGGCTCGTCGACGCCACCTGGCTCGAGCACGACGACCTGGCCGAATCGCTGGAACAGATGCGCCGCGGCGAGGGAACCACGCGGGTGGCGAAGCCTTCGCCATAGTCGCCCGGTGCCCTACATCGTCAGGTCCACCCGGGTGGCTGATCGGCAGATCGCCGGCCTTCGCGGGCCACGGCGGAAGGCCTACGGCGAGTTCGAGTAAGAGCTCTCCCTGAACGGATGTGCCGCGCTCGGCTACCGGCTCACCGGCGACGATCCCCTTCCGAACCTGTGCGTGAGGCATCTGCGCGGCAACGATCGGGTCGTCGTCGCGTTCTCCGGCGACGAAGCCTGGGTACTGCTGATCGGCCCGCACGCCGACGGGGACGCCGCCGCGGACGTGTACGGGATGCTGTACGAACTCGCCGGTGTCCCCCGCCCGGCGCAGCCCCGGACGAAGCCGCCCTGCTGCGGCGACGACGAGCAGCCACCCGAGCTCGATGAGACGGCGATCAGCGACCTCGTGCGGCGAGTTCGCTCACCACGCCGGTAGGGACAATGCGAGAGATCATCTGTCCATGGACTTGTCCATGAACTCGCGTCCCACCGTGCATCTGCGGCGGTCGACCGTGCCTCTGCTGCCCGCGTAGTCCCAGGTCGTCTACTCCAGCCGGGTGAGATCAACGACTGGTTGTTGCCAGCCGCGCGGCGTTCATCGTGCCGGTCTGGGGCAGGTGGGCGTCGCAGGTAGGTGATGGCCTGGGTGGTCTGGGCGTTCATGATCCCGGTGACGGGGGCTTCGTAGTAGTTGAGCTGGCCGAGCTCGGTCTGCAGCGTCGTGATCGCGGCGCTGGGCCCGACCGGGGTGATGGTGTGACCGGGGTGACGGGCGTGACCGGCACGACCGGCTTGACGGGGCTCACGGGCGTCACCGGGATGATGTGGTGGGCCGGGATGCCGTTGCCGCCGCGGTGGACGACGACGGTGGTCGGGGTGGTCGGGACCGGGGGCCATCGCGGGGATGAGCCAGGCGTCGGCCGATCGGTGGACCCGCGCGTCAGCCGAAGGCCCACGCCGCCATCCGCGTGAACTCCTCCTGCCAGAACGGGTCGCCATGATCTCCCGACCGTTCGTGCAGCACGACATCCGCACGGGCCTCGCGCAGCGCGTCCGCCCACACCGTCGCGTTCGCCAGGAAGAACGGCTCCTGCGTACCGGCGACGAGGTAGACGCGGGGCAACCCGGTCGGCAGCACCGCGGGAGGTGTGAACCCAGCGCCCGGGGATGCGGAGAAGACAGCGCCGTAGACGCCGGGATGGCGCAGGCCGACGGCGAGGGACAGCTCGCCGCTCGCTGATACGCCGCACACAGCCGTGCGTTCGCCGGAAGTGCGACGCCGAACCGCGATCGCACCCATCGGCGTACGTCGTCGACGAAGAACGCTTCGTGCTCGGCGAAACGTGCTTCGTCGAAGACGGGTGTGTACTCATGCAGCCGACGCATCGCGTCGTCCAACCGGTGCGTGCCGACCACCATCGTCGAGGGCACATCGGCGTCGTCGAGGTCCTCGCCCCACGGCGCGATCAACTGACCATCACCGGCGAAGACGATCGCCTCCGGTCGATCCGGCGGCACGTACACCGTGACGGACCGACCACCGTCGTACGGCAGCACCTGGGTGACGAGTTCGCCCTTCATCAGGAGCCAGGCTCGTGAGCGTCGCACCGCGTGTCAAGCGACTCGGACCGCGAACCCAGCCGGACTGCGCTGCGCTCAGCGGATCGCCGGTACGCGATCCGGATCGTGGGCATGCAGTTGCGGACCTACCGTGATCGGGATCCGAGCGAAGGAGTGACATGGTCGTCGAGCAGGCGTACATCACCGTGGTGGTGGGGAAGGAGGCCGATTTCGAGGCCGCGTTCGCCACGGCCGAGCACGTTCTCGCCGATGCGGCCGGATGCCGGGGGACAGCGCTGTTCCGCGACGTCGAGCAGCCCGGCGCCTACCTGTTGCGGGTGACGTGGGAGCGGCTCGAGGATCACCTCGACGTGTTCCCGGCGAGCCCGGCCGGGCGGGAGTTCGCCGCTCACGTCGCTCATTTCTTCGACGGCCCACCCGAGGTGCGGCACTTCGCCGCCGACCCGGTCACGGCTTAGGCGGCCGCTGTGGACTTCACGATCGACACCGCGACCCCTGCCGTCGAGCAGAGCTTCGCCGCGACGCCGGATCCCCGGCTGCGCGAGATCATGCAGATGCTGACGCGGTACCTGCACGACTTCGTCCGCGAGGCCGCGCCGTCGATCGCCGAGTGGAACGCGGCGATCGGGTTCCTCACGGAGGTCGGGCAGTGGTGCTCGGACACACGGCAGGAGTTCATCCTGCTCTCCGACGTGCTCGGGGTCTCGATGCTCGTCGAGACGCTCAACGGGCACGAGGGCGGCACCGAGGGCACGGTGCTCGGCCCCTTCCACATGACCGGGTCCCCGAAGCGATCACTCGGTGACTCCATCGACCTGCTCGGCGGCAGCCGGCTCTGCGTGGTCTCCGGCACGGTGCTCGGCGTGGGCGGTGAACCGCTGGCGGGTGCCACCGTCGACGTCTGGCAATGCACCGAGGACGGCTTCTACGACGTCCAGCAACCCGACGTCCAGCCGGCCGGGAACGGCCGCGGGTTGTTCCGGACCGACGAGCAGGGCCGGTTCTGGTTTCGCACCGTCGTCCCCTGTCACTACCCGATCCCGACGGACGGGCCGGTGGGGCAACTGCTCGACGCCACCCACCGGCATCCCTTCCGGCCCGCACACGTGCACTTCCTCGCGTCCGCCGACGGCCATGAGGACGTCACCACGCACGCCTTCGTCGCGGGCGGCGCCCACATCGACTCCGATGCCGTCTTCGCGGTCAAGAAGGGGCTGCTCGTCGATTTCGCCGAGTCCACCGACGCCGAACTGGCCGCTCGCTTCGGGGTCGAGGCGCCGTTCGTGCACGCCCGGTTCGACATCGTCCTGACGAAGCGGGCCTGATCTCAGCCGCGGTTCCCGCGCAGTGTCTCCGAGGGAGCCTGCCCGAACCGCTCCCGATAGGCATCAGCGAACCGGCTCAGGTGCGTGAACCCCCAGCGCATCGCGATGTCGGTCACCGATCCGGCCCCGGCGACGAGGTCGCGGTGCACCCGTTCCAGACGCACGGTCCGCAGGTAGGCCAGCGGCGACATGCCCATCTGCTCGCGGAAGCCCTGTTGCAGTCGACGGCCGCCGACTCCGGCGACATCGGCCATCGCTGCCAGCGCCCATGGCTGCTCCGGCGCGGCATCGATCGCGTCGACGACCCGCTTGACGGTGCGCGAGCGCGCCGGCGGTGCCTCCTCGTGGAGGGCCTCGAAGAAGTCGTTCGGCTGTGCTCGCAGCAGGGAGCTGATCACCAGCCGCTCGAGCTGCTCACGATGGACCGCCGAACTCCGCACCAGGCTGTCCTCGCTGTCCAGTTCGGACAACAGCAGCCGCACCAGTGACAGCCAGCTGCGCCCGGCCGGGGCGGTCAGGTCGAACCCGAGTGCGAACCTGACCCATGACGAGATCGGCCGACCGATCATGGTCTCCAGCTCGCTCTCCAGCGAGCGGCGGTTGATCTTGATGCAGAGCTGGCCTGCGTCCGCTCCCCAGCGAGCGAGGAACGTGTGCTCCTGAGGGGTGAACACCGCCGCCATGCCGGGTCGGGCGATGACGTGCTGCTGGCCGCAGTGCGACTCGACGCTGCCCGAGAGCGCGACGTTCACGTGGTAGGCCCCCAACGCGCCGGGATCCAGCCGCGTCTCGGTGCCGAACCGCACGAAGCCCAACGTCAGGTGCGTCAGGCTGGTGGCGCTGAGCAGCGACTGCTGGAGGATGCCGTCGTGTCCGGTCGGCTCGACCAGCGCCGGGTAGAAGACGCCGTTGAGGCTGTCACGGAACGCGTCGAACCGGACCGCCCGGCACAACTCGAAGCCGCCCAGCACAGCGCCACCCAACATGGCGCCACCCAACATGGCGCCACCCAGTACAGGGGGCTCCCGGCCGGCACCCGGCGACACGCGCTCGATCGTCATCGGCCGTGGCGCGCCGTCTCGGACGGAGATTCTCCGTACGCGTGCCGGTACATCGTCGCGAACCGGCCCGGGTGGTTGAAACCCCAGCGGTACGCGATCGCCATCACCGTGTCCTCACCGGCGAGCAGCTCGGCCCGAGCGCGGTCGAGCTTCACCGTGCGCAGGTAGGCGGTCGGTGTGGTGTGCAGCGTCTCCCGGAAGGCGAGCTGGAGTCGACGGGCCCCGACTCCGGCGTGGCCGGCAAGCTCTGACAACGTGTAGTTGACCTGCGGGTTCGCCTCGATGAGGTCGATGATCCGCTTCACGGTGCGGGGTCTGGCAGGTGGTTGGGGACGCAGCAGCGCGTCGAGGTGGTCGTGGTTCTGCACGTGGAGCAGACCGCTGATGAGCAGCTTCTCCAGGTGGTCGCGATGCGTTGCCGACCGTTCCAGCAGGCCATCGGGCCGCTCGACCTCCTCGATGAGCAGCCGGACGACGCCGAGCCAGCCGGCGGCCGCGGCAGTGGTCAGATCGAGGGCCAGTTCGAAGCGGACGTCGGTCGCCACCGGATGGCCCAGCAGTGCCGCGAGCTCGCTCTCCACCGCGGACTTCGAGATCTTGATGCACACCTGGGACGAGTCGGCGCTCCACCAGGGCAGCACCGTGTGCTCGCGCGGGGTGAAGACCGCACCGCTCCCGACCCGGGCCACCGTCTGTCGCCCCCCGCACTCGGAGGCGACCCGACCCGAGAGCGCGATGTTGACGTGGTAGGCGCCCAGTGCCCCCGGATCCACCATCGCCGCGGAGCCGAAACGGAGGAAGCCGATCGTCACGTGCTTCAACCGGGCCGCGGTCAGGAGCGCCGAGCTTAGGCTCGCGCCCCGGTCCAGCGTCTCCACCCGGGCCGGGTAGAAGTAGCTGCGCAGGCTGTCGCGGATGACATCGAGCGGGCCGGACCGGCAGACCTCGTGGTTGACCAGCACCCGCTCGAAACCCAGGCCGCCCGGCACGGTGGCTTCGGACATCGGCTCATCCCGTGCCGCCGGCGTAGTGCGCTCTGCCATGTCGGGGCGCTCCTGTGCGCACATCGGATGTGGTGCTGCCTGCAGGGAATGGTGATGCGGGCCGTTCTGCGGTGTCAAGCAGCGGGCCGGGCGCGAGCGCGTGCGCGGACGACCGGTTGCGCGAACCGGCCACCGCGTTTCGCTTTGCGGCTGCTCGGTCGCGCTACCTGCACCGGGAGTTCGTGAAGGGGCCACGTCCGACGTGATCTGGCTCTCCGGCACGTGCCGGTCCTCCTACCTTCCGCTTGTCGTGACCGGGATCGCCACGTTCCGGACCCGCCGCGAACTCGTCCCGGGCGCAGCCGTCGTGTCGTCAACCGAGGAGATCCCCATGTCGTCATCGCTCAGCGAGGAGCCCACCGTGACCACCGGGCCCCGGTGCCCGGTCAGTCACCTCGCCGAGACGTTCGATCCCTTCACCGACCCCTACCTCCAGGATCCGTACGCCTTCTGGGAGGTCGCGCGTCGGGAGGAGCCGGTCTTCTACAGCCCGTCGCTCGGCTACTGGGTGGTGAGCGGCTACCACGACGTCCGGCAGGTCTTCCGGGACACCGCCACGTTCTCGGCGGCCATCTCGATCACGCCGTTGAAGGAGCTGTGCCCCGCTGCCATCGACGAGCTGGTCAAGGCCCAGATGGTGATGGGTCCGAGCCTGGTCAACGAGGACCCGCCGGTGCACACCCAGCGGCGCCAGCACATCCGTGACGCACTCGTCAGCCCGCGCCGGATCGAGGCGGTGCTTCCCCGCATCCGGGTGCTCGCCAACACCGCCATCGACCAGTTCGTGGAACGCGGCCACGCCGATCTCGTCGCCGATTTCGCCTACGAGATCCCCGCGCTCGTCGCTTTCGCGCTCATGGGGGTTCCCGACGAGGACGTCGAGCGGGCCAAGACGTTCTCCAACCGACTGGCGCTCTTCACATGGGGCTACCCCTCCGACGACGAGCAGCAGCAGCTCGCGAACGGCATGGGCCGGTACTGGACCTACGCCAAGGAGCACGTGCAGCGCCGGCTGCAGGAACCGACCGACGACTACATCAGCGAGCTCATCAAGGTGTGGCGCACCCCCGGCAACGAGGAACTGTTCGACGAGAACTACCTGACGACGACGATGATGAACTTCCTCTTCGCCGGCCACGAGACCACCACCAACGCCACGGCGAACGGCCTGCGAGCGCTGCTGGAACATCGGGACCAGTGGGACGCGCTGTGTGCGGACCCCTCGCTGGCGGGAGGCGCCGTCGAGGAGATCCTGCGCTACAGCTCGTCGGTGATCGCCTGGCGCCGCGAGGTGGTCAAGGACGTGGTCATCGGCGGGGTGGAGATCCCGGCCGGGTCCAAGGTGCTGGCGGTGACCGGCTCGGCCAACCACGACGAGTCCGTCTTCCCGGAGCCTGCGGACTTCGACATCACCCGGGGCAACGCGATCAAGCACCTGGCCTTCGGGTTCGGGCGGCACCTCTGCCTCGGCGAGCGACTCGCGCGCGCCGAGATGCGGATCTTCCTCGAGGAGCTGACCCGACGGCTGCCGCACCTGCGGCTGACCACCGGCCAGAAGTTCGTGTACACGCCCAACACGTCCTTCCGCGGCCCCGACCGACTGCTCGTCGAGTGGGATCCGACAGCCAACCCCGCGTAGCGGGCGCTCCACGAGCGTCGCGTTTCGCCTTCCGGATCGGGCCGGTCTCGAAGCGGCTGGCCGACGGGCCGGATCGGCCTAGCGTCCCCGACAACATCCAGCACCGAACATCTGGCACCGAACATCCAGCACCGAACGAAGGACCTCTGAGATGACTGGAACACTCGATCGTCCGCAGACGAACAGGACCGGCGCGGGCGTCGAGCCGGATCCCGAGGTGATCGCGCGCGCCACCGCGCTGGTACCGCTGATCCGCGAGCACGCCGAACGGTCGTCGGCGGAGCGTCGGGTCGTCCCCGAGGTCGTCGAGGCCCTCGAAGCGGCGGGGCTGTTCAAGCTGCTGGTGCCGCAGCGCCTCGGCGGCCTGGAGACCAACCTGCGCACGATGATGGAGTGCGTCGCCGAGGTCGGCCGCGGCGACGGTTCCACGGCGTGGGCGGTCGCACTGCTCAACGTGTGCACCTGGTTCTCGACCACGTTCTCCGACGAGGCCCAGCAGGACATGTTCGCCACCGACGAGGCGAAGGCGTGCGGCATCTTCTCCCCGCCGCTGAAGTCGGAACGCGTCGATGGCGGGTACCTGGTCAGCGGCAGGTGGGCCTACTCGTCGGGCTCGTTCGCGGCGAGCTGGGCGACGCTGGGCATCGGTGTGGAGGGCGACGACCCGCGCGCGCTCGCGCTCATCCCGTCGAGCGCCTGGACGATCGAGCCGACGTGGTTCGTCGCCGGGATGAAGGGCTCCGGCAGCGACACCATCGTCGTCGAGGACCACTTCGTGCCCGACCACCGGATCCAGCGCTTCATCGACATGGTCGGGGGAGAGTTCAGGACCTCGCGCCAGAGCGACGAGCAGAACGCGAACATGGCCTTCATCCCGGTGGCCGCGCTCGTGCTCGTCGGTGCCCAGATCGGCCTCGCCCGCCACGCCATGGAGCGCACGCTGTCCACCCTGCCGAAGAAGAACGTCGCGTACACCTGCTACACCAACGCGCGGAACTCACCCACCCACCAGATCGGCGTCGCGGAGGCGGCGACCCGGTTCGACCAGGCCGAGCTGCTGATGCGCCGGGCATGCGCGGACGTTGACGCGGCAGCGGCGGGCGGGGTCCAGCTGGACCGGCTGACCCGGGCCCGCGTGCGCATGGACACCGGTGTCATCGGGGAGCTGGTCAAGGACGGGCTGGACAGGTTGATGACCGCCAACGGTGCCTCCTCCTTCGCCGACGCCAACGTGTTGAGCCGCATCTGGCGCGATGCCGAGATCGCCGGGCGGCACGCGCTGGTGATGCCGGAGCTCGGCAAGGAGGCGTACGGGCGACTGCTGCTCGGTGCCGACGAACCGCTGACGCTCGACGTCTGACCCGCCGGCGACCGGTCGGCCCCTCCCGGTAGCTCCCGCCAGGGGTGCGTTGGATCAGGAACCGACGATGCCGTACTTCTCGGTGTAGAGCCGCTCGTCCTTGGCGATGTGCTCGTCCATGAGGTAGCCGGCCTGGATGGGGGAGCCGCTCAGTATCGCGGTGGCGATCGCCGCGTGATCGGCCCACGAGGAGTCGATCCGCCGCTCCAGATCGAGCTCGAAGCCCCACGAGATGCTCTGCAGCAGCCGGTCCAGGGTGCGTTCGAGGTTGCGGTTGCCGGATGCCTCGACCACGAGGTGGTGGAACTCCAGGATGAGTGCCGGCAACTCGCGCAGGAGCTCCTGCCTGCCGGCCTGCCTCCCGCGCTCGACGACGCTCATCAGCTTGTTCGCGACGGTGCCGCCACGGTTCTCGGCGGCCAGGCGGGCCGCGAGCACCTCGAGCCCGCGGCGCACCTGCATGAGCTCCAGGCTGTCGCGGTGCGAGTTCTCCGACACCGTTGCACCCCGGTACGGCGTGAGCGTGACGAAACCCTCGCCCTCGAGCCGCCGCAGGGCCTCGCGCACAGGAACGCGGGAAACCCCGTGTTCCTGTGCGACGGTGGCCTCGACCAGCCGCTCACCGGCCCGCAGCGTGCCCGACATGATCTTCGCGCGCAGCTCGTTGGCGATCACGTCCCGGGTCGGACCCTGGTCATCGGCCTCTCGGGCTTCGGTCACACGGTCAGGTTATCCCAGCGGTCGCAGCCTTCTGGGCCTGCGATTCTCAATTCACCTTGACCCGGAATGTGTCGAGCGAGGTGTGGCGGGTGAGATTCTCGAAACCGTCCTCGGTGACCACATAGAGGTTTCCGACATTGGATCCCGCGACCATCGGGTCGATCCACTGCGCGTGCAGCACGAAGATCATGCCGGGCTCCATGCGGTCCGTGTTGTGGGATGCCACGTTGTACTGAGGCAGTTTGGGCATGCCGATGGCATGGCCCAGGTTGGGATTGTGGGGGCCCGCGACCGCCGGATAGACGTGCATCATCGTGCGCCCCTGGGCCTCCCAGTCCTCGTCATGGACGTACTGCCGGGGAATCGGGCGTGGGGAACCGTCGTCGAGTGCTGCCCAGCTGAACGGCATGGTGCGGGTGTCCTTGGACGACAGGTACCCGCGCTCGACGTAGGCCTCGAACGCGGCGTCGTGGAGCGAGCTGAACGTCGCACCGGGTTTGATCAGGCGCTCCGCCCGCTCGACGGCGTCGACGCACATGTCGAGCACGTCCTCCTGCTTGGCCGTGATGTCACCGACCGCGATCATTCGAGCGGACTGGGCGCAGTAGCCGTGGTAGGTGACGTTCGAGACGTAGAGGTTGATCAGATCGCCGTTGCGGGCGACGTGGCCGTAGGGCTTTCCGCAGTGCGTGCCGTACTTGCTGGACCCGATCTGGTAGCCGTCGCCGGTCTCCCCGCCGCGGGCCAGCTGGGCGAACGTGAACGCCGCATAGATCTCGTAGTCGGTCACGCCCGGCTGGGTGGCGTGGTAGGCGGCCTGGCAACCGATGTCGATCAGCTGCGCGGCCGACCGGATCAGCGCCACCTCCGCGGGTGACCGGATGCGCTGCATGCGAAGGACGATGTCGGAATCCGGTACGAGACTCGCCCCCGGTGCACATTCGCGCAGGCCCGCCCAGCACGAGTTGGCCGTCTCGTCACCGGTGAGAGCGATCTGGCCGCGCTCGAGTCCGAGCTTCTCGAGGATTCCGACGACCGCCTCGACGGTCTTCTTCAGGGGTGAGCCCGGACGGTCCACACTCTCCCGACCCCAGGGTGACACCTGCCAGATGTCCTCGACGAGCAGCGGTTCGCCCACCGGCGGCAACAGTGCGGACTCGGTCCAGAACGACACCAGCTGCGGGGCGATCGCGGCATCCGTGGGAATGATGAGCACACCCTCCCGAGCCCAGTCGCAGATGTAGCGCAGGAACGGGTTGGAGGTGTGGTACCAGCCCACCAGGCTGCTGTGGACGAGGACCGCATCGTGTCCGGCCACGGTGGCATCGCGGCGAATCCGGGTCAGCCGGTCGGCATACTCCGATTCCGGGAGTTGCGGAGCCCCGACGAAATCGAAATCCGGTTCGAAGTCGGTGAGCAGGCTCTCGACCCTGCGCGAGCTTGCACCATTCGTGCTCATGATGTGACGTCCTGTCGTGTCGAGCCGATTGCAGCCTGGTCAGCGGTGATCGGCGGTGAGGGGCGAGGTCGCCCGGTCCTCGGGGTTGATGTCCTCGAGCGAACGGCGAAGTGTTTCCGGGGCGAAGCCGGCCGAAACGGCGAGGAGTACGTACATGATCGCCAGCATGATGAAGACGCCACCGACTCCGAAGGCCATGAACACGGGCACGGCGAGCAGCGGCATCACCGCGCCGGAGACATTGCCGATGCCGTTGGCGATGGAGGTGCCCAGCGCCCGGACGTTGGTGGGGTAGATCTCCGGTGACCATGCGGCGAGCGTGGTGTTGAGCAGGAGCGCGAAGAACTGGAAGGTGGCGCCGAATACCAGGATGAGCGCGATCCCGTTCGCGAAACTGGCGAACGCGACCGCGGCACCGCATCCGAGCACGGCGGCCGCGATGGTGACCACCTTGCGGCCCACCCGGCCCGCGAGGTAAGCGGAGGCGCAAGCGCCCAGCAGGCTGCCGAAGTTCATCACCATGGTGAAGGCCAGGCTGTCGCTGATGCTGTATCCCTGTGCGACGAGGATCGTCGGCATCAACACCAGCAGCGTGATCTGCGCACCGAAGGACATCCACGACGCCAGCCCGATCGCAGCCGTCCGGCGCAGCGAGGACCGGGTGGCGAGCGCTCGCAGCGGCACCTTGTGGTGCGCTGTCTCCGGGATGTCGGCCTCGGTGACGTAGGTCGTGACCTCGAGCGGCGCGTTGTGCCGGGTCAGGCGGCCCGATGCCAGCACGGTGAGGGCGGCGTTCGCCTCCTGGACGCGGCCCTTCGACAGCAGGAACCGTGGGGACTCGGGCATGTAGCGGCGGATGACGACCACGAGCAGGGCCGGCAGGGCGAGCATGACGAACAGCCAGCGCCAGCTCGTGTCCGTACCGCCGAGCACGCCGTTGAGCGGCCCCAGGACGATGAAGAACAGTCCGAACGCGACGAAGTTGCCCACGCCGCCCGAACCGATGTTGAGCGACGCCGCCACCGTGCCGCGGTACTTGGTCGCCACGATCTCCGCGACGAGGGTGAGGCCGACCGTGAACTCGCCGCCGAGTCCCACGCCGACGATGAACCGGGTGATCTGGAGGAAGAACTCGTTCGGCGCGAGCGCGCTGAGCAGCCCGCCCAAGGTGTAGAGCAGCAGGTTGAACGCGAGCGCGTAGCGACGACCCTTGCGGTCGGCGAGGTAGCCGGTGGCCAGGCGCCCCACCAGGCCGCCGACGATCATGATCGTGTTCAGGAAGGCGAGGTCCGCCGTGTCCATCCCGAAGCTCGCCTTCAGGCCTTCGATGATGGCGCCCGTCGTGTCCTGTTCCAGTGCATCGAAGAACATGCCCGCCAGGACCATGAGCGCGATCGCCCAGTGGACGCGGGTCCAGCCGATCCGATCCATGGCGGCGGCCAGGCCGCCGGTGGCGGCGGGTGGTCGGCCGGTGACGGCCGCGCCCGCACCGCCCGATGCAGCCAATTCTCCTGGCACGTGATCCGAGCTCATTGGAGCCTCCTGAGGAGTGCACTTCCGAGGGGAACCGACCACGGACTTGCTCGCCAGTGCTTCGGGCGTGTGGCCAGGTGGTGCCGAAGTTTGTATACCAAACCGGAGATCGAGTCAACGTCAGGCGGAGAACTTCATAGGCCCGGTCTCGACGCCGCGATCCGTGCTCCAGCGGCGTATCTGCTGGGGATTTGTCCCGGATCGCCCGAGTTCCGGCCGGCGAAAGGGGGAATGAGACGGTCCGCCGGACTGAAAGATCGTATACCATCTCTCTCGATGCTCCTCGAGGCGCACGAGCCCCGGTGGCGCGTGGTCGAGCGGCCTGCCGTGTGGCCACGAGGCACTTTCTCGAACCGGAGATCCGTGCCATCATAGATTCCATATCACGGAAGAAGATTTCCACAATACGGAAAAGGCCAGGTGAGAAGTGATGGCGATCCCCGGTCCGGGCTACTCGATCACCGCACGGGTGGAGGCACCTGCCTCGCCGCACACGACGGCCGCGTTGACGCGCGCTGTCGGCGATGCAGGTGGCGCCCTCACCGCCCTCGATGTGGCGGAGTCCCGTGCGGACCGGATCGTCGTCGACGTCACCTGCGACGCCGTCGACGCCGGTCATGCCACGGCCATCGAGAAGGCGCTCGGCGAGGTGGCCGGGGTCGTGGTCCGCAAGGTCAGCGATCGCACCTTCCTCCTGCACCTGGGCGGCAAGCTGGAGGTGCGACCGCGGGTGCCGCTCAAGCACCGCGACGACCTGTCACGCGCGTACACGCCCGGCGTCGCCCGGGTCTGCCAGGCGATCGCGGACAACCCGGCCGACGCGCGCCGGCTCACGATCAAGCGCAACACCGTCGCGGTCGTGACGGACGGGTCGGCCGTGCTCGGCCTGGGGAACATCGGGCCGGCCGCGGCGCTGCCGGTGATGGAGGGCAAGGCCGCGCTGTTCAAGCAGTTCGCCGGGGTGGACGCCTGGCCGGTCTGTCTCGACACCCAGGACAGCGACCAGATCGTGGAGATCGTCCGCGCGATCGCGCCGGTGTACGGCGGGATCAACCTCGAGGACATCGCCGCCCCGCGCTGCTTCGAGATCGAGCGCCGCCTCCGGGAGCTGCTCGACATCCCGGTCTTCCACGACGACCAGCACGGCACGGCGATCGTGGTGCTGGCGGCGCTCACCAACGCGTTGCGCGTGGTGGACAAGCGGATCGAGGATGTCCGGATCGTCGTGTCCGGTGTCGGGGCCGCCGGGCACGCGGTCATCCAGCTGCTGGCGGCGCAGGGCGCCGGGGAGATCGTGGCCTGCGGGCGCAACGGGGCTGTCCACTCCGGACAGCAGGGGCTCGACCAGTTCCGGGGCTGGCTCGCGGCGAACACCAATCCGCGGGGCGAGACCGGGTCGCTGCGGTCGGTGCTCCCGGGCGCCGACGTGTTCATCGGCGTCTCCGCGCCGGACCTGCTGACCGGCGCGGACATCGCCACCATGGCTCCCGGCGCGATCGTCTTCGCCCTCGCCAACCCGGACCCGGAGGTCGATCCGGTCGCGGCAGGCGACCATGCCGCGGTCGTGGCCACCGGGCGGTCGGACTACCCGAACCAGATCAACAACGTGCTCGCGTTCCCCGGCTTCTTCCGGGGCATGCTCGATGCCGGCGCGCATCAGATCACCGACGAGGCGATGCTGGCCGCGGCGACGGCCATCGCCGATGCCGTCGCACCGGCCGAGCTCAACGCCAGCTACATCGTGCCCAGCGTGTTCGACGCCGCGGTCGCCCCGGCTGTTGCCGCGGCGGTGCGCGATGCGGTGACGAACCCGACGGCCCGGCCGTGATCGACGTCGAGCGCCTCGCCGACGAGGTCGACGACCGGTTGGTCGGGGCCGACGCGCAGCTGGCGACCGCGCATCCCGGGGACGCCCCGGGCCGTCAGCCCGTGCACACCGTCTACGTGCCGGCACACGCCTACACGGCGGGCACCGTGACCGAGTGGGGCAGCGCGGCACGGGCTGCGCTCGCCGAGCACGGATCGACGCCTGCCGAGCTCGCCGCCGCGTTCGACCTGCCCGAGGTGTCGGTGAAGCAGGTCTACGACCGGGTCGGGGCCAAGCTGCTGCGCGAGCCCGTCGAGGATCTGCGGATCGACTTCGAGGACGGCTACGGCAACCGGCCCGACTCCGAGGAGGACGGGGCAGCCCGTGCCGCCGCGACGTCGCTCGCCGCGGCCGTCGCTGCGGGCGACGGAGCGCCGTTCTGCGGGATCCGGTTCAAGAGCCTGGAAGCGCCGACGCGGCGCCGCGGCGTGCGGACGCTGGCGCTGTTCCTGGACGCGCTCGGGCCGCTGCCCGCCGGGTTCGTGGTCACGCTGCCGAAGGTGACCTCGGTGGCGCAGGTCGAGGCGATGGTGACCCTCACCGAGCAGCTGGAGCGGGGCTGCGGCTACACCGAGCGCAGCCTGCGGTTCGAGATCCAGGTGGAGACACCCCAGTCGATCCTCGGGGCCGACGGCACCGCTCTCGTGGCGCGGATGATCCACGCCGCGGCGGGGCGGTGCACCGCCCTGCACTACGGCACCTACGACTACTCGGCGGCATGCGGCATCAGCGCCGCCTTCCAGAGCATGGATCACCCTGCGGCCGACCACGCCAAGGCGGTGATGCAGGTCGCGGCCGCCGGCACGGGGGTGCGGTTGTCGGACGGGTCGACCAACGTGCTGCCGGTCGGTGACCGGGACGCGGTACGGGCGGCGTGGCGGCTGCACCGGCGCCTGGTCCGTCGCTCGCTCGAGCGCGGCTTCTACCAGGGCTGGGACCTGCATCCCGCCCAGTTGCCCAGCCGCTACCTCGCGGTCTACTCGTTCTACCGCGCGGGCCTGGTCGAGGCCGCCGACAGGCTGCGCAACTACCTCGCCCGGTTGGACTCGGGCTTCCTCGACGAGCCCGCGACCGCGCGGGCGATGGCCTCGTACCTCGCGCGCGGGCTCGACTGCGGCGCGGTCGACGAGACCGAGCTGCGCGACCTGTCCGCTATCGACCGCGACACGCTCGACCGGCTGGTCCGGCGCGACGCGGTTGCCTGAGATGCGGTGCCACCCCGAAGGCCATCGGCGACCCGACGACGGAGGGACGACATGCCTGAACTCGACCTGGTGATACGCGCCCGCCGCGTACTGACGGCGGACGGCGGGCGCGCGCACTCCGTGGGGGTGCACGACGCGCGGATCGTCACACTGGCGCCGTACGACGCCGGGCTGTCCGCGGCGCGCGTGGTCACCCTCGACGACGACGAGGTGCTGCTCCCGGGACTGGTGGACAGCCACGTGCACGTCAACGAGCCGGGGCGCACGGAATGGGAGGGCTTCGCGAGCGCCACGCGCGCGGCGGCAGCAGGTGGCGTCACCACGATCATCGACATGCCGCTCAACAGCATCCCCCCGACCACGGACGTCGCCGCGCTCGAGGTCAAGCGCAAGACCGCGACGGGACAGACGTTCGTCGACGTCGGCTTCTGGGGCGGGGCCGTTCCGGGCAACGTGGCGGATCTGCGCGGCCTCCACGAGGCCGGCGTGTTCGGCTTCAAGTGCTTCCTGCTGCCCTCGGGCGTCGACGAGTTCCCGCACCTCGAGCCTGCCGACCTGGAACTGGCCGTGCGCGAGGCCCGGTCGCTGGAAGCGCTGATGATCGTCCACGCCGAGGAGTCGCACGCGATCGACAACGCGCCCCCGGCACACGGCCGGAGCTACCAGGACTTCCTGGCGTCGCGGCCCCGCGGCGCGGAGAACCTCGCCATCGCCCAGCTCATCGAGCTCGCCCGCTGGACCGGTTGCCGGGTGCACGTCCTGCACCTGTCCAGTTCGGACGCGCTACCCATGATCCGGTCCGCCCGCCGGGACGGCGTGCGGCTGACCGTGGAGACCTGCCCGCACTACCTCACCCTCGTCGCCGAGGAGATCGCCGACGGCGCGACGCAGTTCAAGTGCTGTCCCCCGATCCGGGAGTCGGCGAACCGTGACCTGCTGTGGGAGGGGCTGGCGGACGGGACGATCGACTGCGTCGTCTCCGACCACTCGCCGTGCACGCCGGACCTGAAGCAGTTCGACATCGGCGACTTCGGGCAGGCATGGGGCGGGATCTCGTCGCTGCAGGTGGGACTGCCCGCGGTGTGGACGGAGGCCCGGCGGCGGGGGCATGCGCTGACCGATGTGGTGCGCTGGATGGCCGAGGCGCCCGCCCGGCAGACCGGACTCGTCCACAAGGGACGGATCGATGTCGGCTGTGCCGCCGACTTCTGCGTGTTCGCGCCCGACGAGTCGTTCGTGGTCGACGTCGGGCGGCTCCACCACAAGAACGCCGTGACCCCGTACTCCGGGCACCACCTGACCGGCGTGGTGCGGAGCACCTGGTTGCGCGGCGAGCCGATCGACATCACCGACGAGCCGCGTGGCCGGCTCCTGAGCAGAGGAGAAGCATGACCCCGCAGGACTTCACCCGCCTTCCCGACCTGGCGTCGCGCGCGCTGGCGGGCAGCGTCGTCTACGCCAACGACGAGCTCTTCGCCGAGCGCGAGAACCTGATCAAGCCGGGGCCCGCGGTCTTCTCCACCGAGGACTTCGGGCACAAGGGCAAGGTCTACGACGGCTGGGAGACGCGGCGGCGGCGCGAGGACGGGTACGACTACGCGATCGTGCGGCTCGGGGTCCCGGGCGTCGTGCACGAGGTGGTGATCGACACCGCCTGGTTCAAGGGGAACTACCCCCCGTTCGCATCGATCGAGGCGACGAGCGTCGACGGTGCGGTGTCGCCCCAGGACCTGGAGGCTGCGTCCTGGGAGACGCTCGTGCCGAAGTCCGCGCTCAAGGGCGACACGGAGAATCCCTTCGACGTCTCCGACCGGCGCCGCTGGACCCACGTGCGCCTCACGATCTACCCCGACGGCGGGGTGGCGCGGCTGCGCGTGCGGGGTGAGCCGGTGCCGGACCCGCGGTTCCTGGACGGCACCATCGACCTCGCCGCGGCCGAGAACGGCGCTGACGTCGTCGACTGCTCCAACATGTTCTACTCGTCACCCGCGCAGATCCTGCAGCCCGGCCGGGCCGCCTCCATGGGCGACGGCTGGGAGAACGCCCGCCGCCGCGAGCCCGGCAACGACCACGTCACCGTCCGGCTCGCGGGCCTGGGTCGCATCCGCCGCGTCGAGATCGACACCTCGTACTTCGTCGGCAACGCGCCGGGCTGGGCATCGCTGCGCGGGATCGACGCCACGAGCAACGACCTCGCCGACGACGGTGCGTGGACCGACATCGTCGCGAGGACGCGCCTGCAACCCGACACCCGGCACTTCTTCCACGCCGCGGACACGGCTGCGGTGACCCACGTCCGGCTCGACGTCTTCCCCGACGGTGGGCTCGCGCGCCTGCGGGTGCACGGCGAGCTACTCGCCGATGCGCATCGATCGGCGGTCACGCGCTGGCTCGACCTGCTTCCCGCCGGTCACGCCGTGCAGGTCCTCGCCGCGGGTGCCGACCTGGCCGCGGCGGCCGCCACCGACCTCGTGTCCCGGCGTCCCTTCACCGGCTCCACCACGCTGCCGTCCGACGTCCTCGACCGCCTGGCCGGCGGCCCCGCGCTGGGCTAGCGGTGGCTCCCGGTACGTCAGGAGGGCGTCCCTGCTGACGGTGAACGTCAGGAGGGCGTCCCTCCTGCCATCCGGCGCAACCACGGACCGCGGCGGTCGAGGGGTGGGCTGTTGATCAGGGGGTGCCGGCCGTGCGGAGCGTGCGTTGCCGGATCAAGCTGGTCCGCTCCGACTCGGACAGCCCGCCCCACACGCCGTAGGGCTCGTGCGCGGCGAGCGCGTGGCGGCGGCACTCGTCCATGACCGGGCAGGTGCGACAGATCAGCTTGGCCTGGACCTCGCGCTGGTCCCGGGCCGTGCCCCGTTCGTTCGCCGGGTGGAAGAACAGGGTGGCGTCGAGGCCGCGGCACGCGCCGCGCAACTGCCACTCCCAGTGGTCAGCGACCGGGGTCGGGAGCCTCCGAACGTCTGCCATGCCATCACCACCTTCCGTCCGCGGCCGCGGGGAAACAGCCGTCGCCTCGGCATTCGCATCCCACCGCCGAACGGTTCGACCGCACCCTGGACGTCAGCAGGGCGTCCCTCCTGACGGTGAACGTCAGCAGGGCGTCCCTCCTGCCATCCGGTGCAGCGAGTTGCGCGGCCCCGGTCAGGAGGGTGGGAGGACGTCGGCGAGGCCGGCCAGCGACGGCGCTCGGCCGTGTTCGATGTGGGCGAAGGCCAGCGCACCGGCGAGTTCGGGGTTGCCGCTGTAGATGGCGTCGCAGAGGGTGGCGTGCTCGGCGTACTCGGCGTGGGGGTCGCGGTCGGACGTGAGCGCGAAGAGCCACCGGATGCGTCCGAGCAGTGGAGCCATGGTGGCGATCAGGAGCGCGTTGCCGGTCATCGCGATGGTCTCGGCGTGGAAGTCGGTGTTGGCCTGCCGGATCGCATCGGCCTCGCCGGCCGTGGTGGCGCGATGCGCCTCGGCGACGACGCGCCGCAGGGTGTCGTCGGCGCGTCCCTCGGCCACGGCCTGGGCGGCCTGGCGGGCGGCGAGGACCTCGAGGGACAGGCGCAGATCGAAGAGCTCGGCGACGTCCTTGAGAGTCAGCTGGCTCACGACCGCGCCGCGGTTGGGGAAGGTGGCGACGAAGCCCTCGACCTCGAGCTGGCGCAGCGCCTCCCGGATCGGGATGCGGGACATGCGCAGGTCTTCGGAGAGCTCGCGTTCGCGGATGCGGCTGCTCGGGGGGTAGGTGCCGTGGATGATGCCTTCACGGATCGCCAGGTAGGCCGACTGTGCCATCGAGGGGCCGGTCTCCTGGCGTGCGGTGCTCACGACGGTGCCTCCCTCCGGCAGTGCTGCGAGGTGAAGGGCGGCGAACTGCGTTCGCGGGACTTCACTGTCGCGGTCCAGATTACGTGGGGAACGGGCAGGTGACGCGATGCGGGGGAGCGGTATCTCGTGGCGTGGTGTTCCGGGCCCCGCGGGGGACTGGTCTCCGCGGGGCCCGGAGGTCACAGCCGGTCGGTGATGTCGTGTCCGCGACCCTGCTGACGTGCGGTCTCGAGGATGAGCGACACGGCGGCGAGGTCCTGGATGCCGAGCCCGACCGACACGAACACGGTGACCTGCTGGTCGCCGGATCGGCCGACGGCCTGCCCGGTCAGCACCGCACCGAGGTCGACCAGCGGGACGTGCTCGTCGATGCTGCCGTCCCCGAGGGCCATCGCGACCGCGCCGGACTCGACCGCGGCGACCGCGGCCGAGTCCACGACGAGGCGGGCGGCCGCGAGGACGTCGCTCGCGAGCTCGCGGTACTGCGGCCGCGGCGGCGAACCCACCGCGTTGATGTGCAGGCCGGGATGCAGATCCCGCGCGTACACGAGGGGATCGACGCTGGGCGTGAGGGTGCACAGGATGTCGGCCCGCGCCACCACGTCCCGTGGGTCGTCGAGGATGGTGGTCTCGAGCCCCATGTCCCGCGCCTTGCGCAGGAGCGGCTCCGCACGTTCCGACGTGCGGTTCCACACCACGAGCTCGGTGAGGTCACGCACCTCCGCGATCGCGTCGAGGTGGGCGGCCGCCTGCCGGCCGGCGCCGAGGATGCCCAGCACGTGCGCGTCGGGCCGAGACAGCGCCCGGGTGGCCACAGCGGACGCCGCGGCCGTGCGCACCAGCGTGACGGCGGCACCGTCGAGCATCGCGGCGCAGTCCCCGGTGTCGAGGTCGACCGCGACGATCGTGGAGCGCTGCCGCGGAGCCGCGGGGTCGCGCGGCTGGTCGACGAGCAGCTTGCAGACCGCGATCGACGAGCTCGGCGAGGCCGCGATCATCGGCAGCACCACCGTCTCCGCACCGGGGACTGTGAGGACCGACCGGGTCGGCTGCGTGACATCACCGGTGGCCAGCCCGATGTGGGCCGCCTCCACCGCTTCGATGAGGTGCTTGTAGGGCAGCAGCTCGACGACGTCGTCGCGGCTGAACAGGAGTGTCACGGCGAGACTTCCTTCGAGATGGCGTCCGTGACGATGTCGGAGTAGGCGACCCGGTCGACGGTCAGCCCGGCGTCGTGGAGGACGCCCGTCCAGTTGTCGACCCCTTCGCGGGCGATCGCCACCCCGGTCCAGGTGCCGCTGCTGATCAGGAAGTCGGTGGCGTCGACGAGTGCGGCCGTGTCGGCGTCGGGCCACTCCTTGCCGATCAGGGCGATGTGGGACTCCGCGGTCGATGCGGCTACCTGCACGGTGGCGTCCTGGATGGCCTGGGCGAACGGCACGAGCAGCGGGGTGAGCTCGTCGAGCCGCTCCCGCCGCACGTAGTAGACGCTGTTGGGCATGACGCCGCCGGCGTCGGCGAGGCTGACCGCGACGTGGCCCTGTCCGGCGCGCACGAGGGTGGCGGCCGTGCCGGGGTCGGCCACGATCGCGTCACCCAGCCCGTTGACGAACAGCTCGACGAGCATGGCGGTGGACAGGTCCCGCCCGAAGCGGGTCTGCGCCGGGTCCGCGCCGTCGCGGCGCATCAGGCCCGCCGTGAACTCGTAGGGGGCGGTGCCGCCCTGCCCGGGCACGAGCAGGGTGCGCCCGGCGAGCCAGGACCATTCGAAGTCCGCGACGGGCTCGCGGGTCACGATGGTCATGGGGAAGCGGTTGTTCAGCTGGGCGAAGGCGACGAAGTCACGGCCGCGGTGGGCGTACATCGCCGGCACCCACAGCCCGCCGAGCGCCACGTCGGCGGAGCCGTCGGCGAGGTCGTGCATGACACCGTCCCACGGGTTGCGCGGCTCGGCGGTGACGTCGAGGCCGGCGTCGGCGAACAGCCCGTGCTCCCGGGCGTAGTACTCCGGCAGGTAGTTGATGCCGTGGGCGGTTGCGCTGATCCGAAGGTTCTTCATGGTGTCCTTCCGCGTCGGTGAGGTTGGGGTCGGTGAGTGTCAGCTGGTGCGAGTGGGCTGGGGCTGGGGCTCGAGGATGACCAGCTCGTTGATGTCCTCCAGCGGTACCCCGAGGGTCTCCGGCGCGAACCGGCAGGCCACGGCGAGCAGCGTGTACATCACGGCGATCATCAGGAACACCCCGGAGATGCCGGACCGCTCGAAGATGAACACCGCGGCGAACGGCATGACCGCGCCTGCGACGTTGCCGATGCCGTTGACGACCGAGGTGCCCAGCGCCCGCACCCGGGTGGGGTAGAGCTCGGGGGACCACAGCGCGAGTGTCGAGTTCAGGAACAGGGAGAAGAACTGGAAGATCGATCCGAACAGCAGGATCAGTCCGGCACCGTCGGCGAACAGGGCGAAGCAGATCGCCGATGCGCAGCCCAGTACCGCGGCCACGGCGACGGTGGTGCGCCGGGGGAGCCGGGCCGCCACCAGCGCGGCGGCCAGCGCTCCGAACATGCTGCCCGCATACATGATCATCGTGAAGACCAGGCTGGTGGAGATCGAGTAGCCCTTGGAGACCAGCAGGGTCGGGAGCAGCGCGAGCAGGGTGACCTGCGCGCCGAAGGCCATCCAGGACGCCGCGCCGATCGCGACGGTGCGGTTGAGCAGCTTGCCCTTGAAGATCTCGACAGGGCTGATCGCGGCTTCGACCGGCGCGGCAGCGTCGGCGTCGAGGAACCGGGTCACCTCCTGCGGCGTGGGGCGGTGGCGGATGTCGTCCGACGCGAGGATGGTCAGTGCCCGGTTCGCCTCCTGGACGCGTCCGGTGGAGACCAGGAAGCGGGGCGACTCCGGCAGGTACCGACGGTAGATCACGACCAGCACGGCCGGGATGGCGAGGAAGGCGAACATCCAGCGCCAGGAGTGCAGGTCGCCACCGAGCAGGTCGTTGAGCGGACCGAGCAGCACGACGAACAGGCCGTAGGCGAGGAAGTTGCCGATACCGCCGGAGGCGAACCCCAGGATGCCGACGGCGGTGCCGCGGCGCTTGGTGGCCACCATCTCGGAGATCATGGCCAGCCCGATGGTGAACTCGCCGCCGAGGCCGATACCGACGATCAGCCGGCTCGCGACCAGCGTCTCGAAGTTGGGGGCGATGGCGCTGATGACCCCGCCGAGGGTGTAGATGAGCAGGTTGAGGCTCAGCGCGTACCGGCGCCCCTTGCGGTCCGCGAGGTAGCCACCGACGAGCCGTCCGATCAGGCCACCGACGACCGTCACGGTGTTGACGGTGACCAGCCCGGCGTTGGAGATGCCGAAGACCTCCTTCAGCGCCGGGCCGATGGCACCGGGCGCGTCCTGCTGCAGGGTGTCGAACAGCATGCCCGCCATGACCAGGCCCATCACCCACTTCTGCGCGCGGGTGAACGGGAGCGAGTCCAGCGCCGCGGCCACCGTCCGGAAGCGAGCAGGCGCGGGGGGTGGCGCCTCGGACATCGAGCGGCGATCTTGTTCGGAAATTGCCACGACGCACCTTCCCTTGCCAGTTGCTGGGGGATCGGCCGCTGACCAGCGGCCACGTGAGGTGGTGTTGCCTTCCATCGGAGCGCCAGAGCGGCTGCGACAACGCAGAGTTTGTATACCATTTGAGGTCATGTCAAGGGGTTGTGCCAGCAAGATAGGGAAGGACGCCGAAGAATACATTCAGATGGGATACCAAGTGGCCACGACGGGTGGTATACCAGAAGGGATCTCGCTCCCGGCGGCTCTCCGCGGGAGACCCACGGTGGCTCTGACGGGGTGAACATGCGAATCCTGCTGGTGAACGTCAACACGACCGCTTCCATGACCGACGCGATCGCGGCATCGGCGCGGGCCGTGGCCGGCCCGGACACGGAGATCGTTCCGCTGACGCCGACGTTCGGCGCCGACTCGGTCGAGTGCAACTTCGAGAGCTACCTCGCCGCCGTTGCGGTGATGGACGCCGTCACCCGCTACACCGGCCCGTACGACGCGGTGATCCAGGCGGGCTTCGGTGAGCACGGCCGAGAGGGCCTCCAGGAGCTGCTGGACGTGCCGGTTGTGGACATCACAGAGGCGGCCGGGCACGTCGCGGGCCTGCTCGGGTACAGGTACTCCGTGGTCACCACCCTGGACCGGGCCGTGCCCCTCATCGAGGACCGGCTCAAGCTCGCCGGCCTCGACGCCCGCTGCGCATCGGTGCGATCGAGCGGGCTCTCGGTGCTGCAGCTCGAGGAGGATCCGGAGCTCACCCTCAAGACGATCGTCCGCGAGGCCGAGCTCGCCGTGCGGGAGGATCGGGCCGAGGTGATCTGCCTGGGCTGCGGCGGGATGGCCGGGCTCGACGAGGCGGTGCGCGCGATGACGGGCGTCCCGGTCGTGGACGGTGTGACCGCGGCGGTGAAGCTCGCCGAGAGCCTCGTCGCGCTCGGCCTCTCGACCAGCAAGGTGCGCACCTATGCGCCGCCGCGGCCCAAGCACGTCGCCGGCTGGCCGCTCCCGCAACCGGCGCGGATCTGATGGCCGCAGTCATCGCTGATCGCGATCGACTTGATCGCGGACAATCGGTTTTCACCATGGAGCTCTCGCCCTAGCGTTGCTGTCATGACCGATGACACCCCGCCACGACTGCGGTCGGCGCTCTGGCTGCCGATCTTCGACGAGCTCGCCGACCCGGTCCTGGTGGCCCGGATCGCCGCCGAGGCGGAGGAGGCGGGCTGGCACGGCGTGTTCGTCTGGGATCACCTGCGCTGGCGGGCACCGGTCCGGCAGGTGGCCGACCCGTGGATCACGCTGGCAGCGATCGCCACCGCCACCGAGCGCCTGCGGTTCGGACCCATGGTCACGCCGCTGGCCCGCCGCCGGCCGGCCAAGGTCGCCAAGGAGACCGCGACGCTGGACCGGCTCAGCGGCGGCCGGCTCACGCTCGGCGTCGGCCTCGGCAGCGACCGCTTCGCCGCGGAGTTCAGCGCGACGGGCGAGGAAGTCGATGATCGGCTGCGGGGCGGGCTGCTCGACGAGTCGCTGGAGATCCTCACCGCCGCGTGGTCGGGTGAGCCGGTGCACCACCGGGGCCGCCACCACACCGTCGACGGCGTCACCTTCCTGCCGCGGCCGGTCCAGCGCCCCGGCGTGCCGGTGTGGGCCGCGGGATTCCCGGGCAACGTCAAGCCCCTGCGCCGAGCGGCCCGGCACGACGGCTTCTTCCCGGTCAACCTCGACCACCCCGACCAGGTCGCCGCCGTCGTCGCCTCGATCACCGAGCTCCGCCGGGATGACACGACCCCCTACGACATCGCCGTCGCCCTCCCGCCCGGCACCGACGTGACCCCGTACGTCGAGGCGGGCGCCACGTGGTGGCTGGCGGAGTTCGCGCCGGACTCCGTGACGGTGGACCAGGTCCGCGGCGTCCTGCGGGACGGCCCGGTCGCCGCCGCGGGGTCCCGGTGACGGCCCACCTCGGCGGTGATCATCACCGGGCCCCGGCCGCCGCGGAGGCCCGGAAGTCCCGCGGGGAGATCCCGAAGGCGGTCTTGAAGCTGCGTGAGAAGTGGCTGGCGTCGGCGAATCCCCAGCGCGCTGCGATGGCGGCCACCGGCCGGTCCCCGTCGGCGAGCTCCTGCCGGGCCCGGTCGAGCCTGCGGGCGCGCACCACCTGCCGGAAGGTGTCGCCGTTGCGCTCGAACAGGCGGTAGACCGTGCGCACCGACACCGCGTGCGCGGCGGCGAGCGCCCCCGGCGAGATCTCGGCGTCGAGCAGGTGCTGGTCGATCCAGCCGTCCATGCTCGCGCGCAGCGCCGGGTCGGCGAGGTCGGTGACCCAGCCGCCGTGGTCGGGCTGCAGTGCCCCGGCCACCAGTTGGATCGCGGCCTGCCGGGCCGCGGTGCGCGCCGGCCCTGACATCCCCGGCAGCGTCCTGGCCAGCGTGGCGAGGTACCCGTCGAGCAGCGCGACGGCGGGGTTGTCCGGGCGCAGCTCCACGCAGCCGAGCTGCGGGCCCACACCGGTGGCGTCCAGCAGCACGCGGCTGGGGAGGACGAGGCAGCGCTTGCGGTAGGCGGTGGTGACCTCGAAGTGCATGGCGGCGCCGGCGCTGAGTGCGACCCCGCCGCCGGGCCGGACGTCGACCACGGCGTCTCGCTGGCCGACGTACTCCTGCCCGGTGACGTCGACGATGACCGCGATGTACTCGCCGTGGTCGGCCGCGAGGTGGTCGCGGCCGCGGCGGCCGCGGAACGGGTCGCTCGAGCACTCGACGAGCGCCAGGTCGTCCACCCACTGACGGCGGACGCGACCGCGGAAGCCGCGCTCGGCGCCGGCAGGCAGCCCGACCGACATCGGCATCAATGTCCTGGACAGGACGTCCTGCCAGACCTCCTCGCGGTTCTGCGGCGGCGTCGACTCGAGCGAGCACCACTCCTCGCGCGGTAGCGGGTCGGGCTCCATCGCCGCACCTCTCCCCATCGTCGAGCAGCACCGCGCACAGCGTGCGCCACCGGGAGGCCCGCGGGAAGCTCCCGGTGGCGCCGTGGGCGTCAGACCAGCGTGACGTCGAGCCGCGGGCGGTCCGCGACGGCGGCCTCCATCCGCTTGACCCGCTCCGGCTCGATGTCGAGTGCCTCGGCGGTGAACACGGTCGGCCAGACCTTCCCGTCGACGCCCCACACCCCGCTCGGCACCTCGTTGACGATCACGAACACCCGGGCGTCACCGGTGCCCTCGGTCCCGTCGGCCTCCAGGACGAGATCGGTGATCTCGCGGATCATCCCTTCGATGCGCGCGTAGTCCATGAACCCGACCATCACGCTCACGGTGACCTTGTAGACGTGCTGCTGCAGCGGCCGGCCGCCTGCCGAGATGGACGCGGCCGGCCGCTCGTCCAGGTACGCCCAGGCGATCGACCGGGACGCCTCGGTGATCGCGATGCCCTCCCAGCGCAGGCACGCCGAGGACAGCGAGGAGAGCAGCTTCTCCTTCGCCGCGCTGTCGAACGCGCCGGTGGGGTGGATGATCTCGACGAGTGGCATGACGGGTCTCCGCTTCGGTGGGTCGACGTGCGGTGATGGGCGTGGTGACGGTCGAATCCGCCGGGAACCACGATCGCCGCCCGGACCCGGCCGGGTCATGAACATGGCTGCCAGGAACTGGAAGGCCCTCGCCACGGAAGTGCGCGCGACGACCGAGCGGGCGGCCTGTAAGGCCCTGCCCGCACGACCCGACCTCCGATCCGGACCGACATCAAGCCGCTCGACCTCGCTCACACCTCCGGTCCCGTCGACCTGAGCACCGGGCGGCTCGACCCGGCGGCAGCGCCCCAGCAGGGGTCCGGTCCCGACGACCGGCCGCTGTCCGCGGCCGCCGGTGCGTGCGACCTGCTGGGCGCGCTGCGCGACGGGGCCATGTTCCGCAACATGAGCGGGATCGACGCGGCCCGCGAGGTCGCGCTCAAGGCGATCGATGCCGCGGGCAGCGGTGCGAAGGACGCCGCCGGCAACGCGCGGCAGATCGGAGGGCTGATCCCGTGGATCCGACGTTCAAGCAGGACGACCTGGTCGGCGCGCGCGACCTGTTCGACGGCGTGTCGCTGCCGGTGCCTGCGGGGCAGCGGCTCGCCGTCGTCGGACCGTCGGGCGCGGACAAGAGCACCCTGCTGCAGCTGCTCGCGCGGTTCCACGACGTGGATGCGGGCGCGGTGCGCATCGGGGGCGTGGACGTGCGTGCGATCAACACCGCGACGTCGATGGCGCAGTTCGCCGTCGTCTTCCAGGACGTCTGCCTCTTCGACGCCACGATCGAGGAGAACGTGCGCCTCGGCCGTCCCGACGCCACCGCGGCGCAGGTGCGGGCCGCGGTGGCCGCGGCGCGGCTCGACGAGGTGATCGAGCTGCTCCCCGGCGGTGCGGCCACGAACGTCGGCGAGTGGGGTGCGCTGCTGTCCGGGGGCGAGCGCCAGCGGGTCTCGATCGCGCGGGCGCTGCTGAAGGACGCACCCGTCGTGCTGCTCGACGAGGTGACCTCCGCGCTCGACCCGGTGAACGAGGCCGCCGTCCACGACGGCATCGAGCGGCTGATGGCGGGCCGGACGGTGGTGATGGTCGCGCACCGGATGCGGACCGTCCGGCGCGCCGATCGCGTCGTCTTCCTCGACGGCGGCCGGATCGTGGAGGAGGGCAGCCATGACGAGCTGCTGGCCCGCGGGGGCCGGTACGCCGAGTTCTGGAGCCTCTCGCTGGCCGGCTGATGGGCCGGGGCCGCGGCGCCGCAGCATCGCGGCGCTGCGGCATCCGGGGCATCCGGGTTCCGGAGCGCCGCGAACAGGGCGTTCCGGGCGTAGCGTTCGACGCATGCGAGCGGTCGGGACGGCCCCGCCGGTCGACGAGCCGGCCGCAGCCCCGCCCGGCCGGGATCGTGTTCGCAGACGGTGGATCGTGTTGGTCTGTGCGGCCGCAACCATCGTGGTGCTGGCACTCGTGGTGTGGTGGATCGCGGCGCCCGGGCCGGCCCCGCTGACCCGGGCCGACGTCGACCAGGCGGTGCAGCACGGCATCGAGGCGCAGCAGAAGGCCGAGCAGGCCGCACCGGAGAACGCCACCGCGGCCTACCAGTCGATCGGGCCGTCGCTGGTCACCGTCACCTCGCAACGACCCGACGTCGCGGCGGGCGCCACCGAGTCGCGGCTCGGCAGCGGCGTCGTGATCAACGCCCGCGGTGCCGTCCTCACCGCGCTGCACGTCGTCAACGGCGCCGCCCAGATCCAGGTCGAGTTCGCCGACGGCACGAAGGCCGTCGCCACGATCGCCGGCTCCGAGGCCGCCAACGACATCGCCGTGCTGGCCGTCGACCGGCTCCCGCAGGTGGTGGTGCCCGCGGTGATGGCCGTGCCGCCGCCGGTCGGGGCCACCGTCTTCGCCGTCGGCAACCCGCTGGGCCTGCGGGGCAGCCTGAGCGCGGGGGTCGTGTCGGCCACCAACCGCAGCATCGACGCCGACACCGGGCACGCCCTGTCCGGGCTCATCCAGTTCGACGCCGCGGTCAACCCGGGCAACAGCGGCGGCCCGCTGCTCAACAGGGCCGGCCAGGTCGTCGGCATCGTCACGGCACTGGCCAACCCGGCCAAGCAGGACTTCTTCGTCGGGATCGGTTTCGCCGTCCCGATCGCCACCGCGGGCGGCGCCGCCGGCGGCCCCCAGTACTGATCGCGACACCTGCGGACCGGGAGTCTCATGGACCAGCACGCCGAAGCGCCGACGCTCCCGCTCGAGCAGGCGCTCTACCAGGTCAAGAAGACGATCGTGGGCCAGGACGGGCTGCTGGAGCGCATGTTCGTGGCCCTGCTCGCCCGCGGCCACCTGCTCGTGGAAGGCGTGCCGGGGCTCGCCAAGACGATGGCGATCAAGGCGCTGGCCCAGTCGATCGGCGGCCAGTTCCAGCGGATCCAGTTCACCTCCGACCTCGTGCCGGCCGATGTCGTCGGCACGCGCATCTACAACCAGCGCGAGGGCGAGTTCCAGATCTCGCTGGGCCCCGTCTTCGCCAACCTCCTGCTCGCCGACGAGATCAACCGCGCGCCGGCCAAGGTGCAGAGCGCGCTGCTGGAGGTGATGCAGGAGCGGCAGGTGACGATCGGGCGCGAGAGCTTCCCGGCACCTGATCCGTTCCTCGTGATGGCCACGCAGAACCCGATCGAGTCCGAGGGCACCTATCCGCTGCCGGAGGCGCAGCTCGACCGGTTCATGTTCAAGGTCCTCGTCGGCTATCCGACCGCGACGCAGGAGTACGTGGTGGTCGAACGGATGATCTCCGCGCAGGAGCCCCCGGCACCGGTGCTCGACACCGCCACCCTGCTCGCGTTCCAGCGCGCGGCCGACGCCGTGTACGTCGACCCGCAGATCATCGAGTACGCGGTGCGGGTCAGCGCGGCCACGCGCGACCTCGCCACGGTGGGCCTGCCCGAACTGGCCCGGTACGTCTCGTTCGGGGCCAGCCCGCGCGCGTCGATCAACATGGTGCTGGGTGCGAAGGCGCTCGCGTTCCTGCGTGGCCGCGACTACGCGTTGCCGAGCGACGCCAAGGAGCTGGCGCGCGACGTGCTGCGCCATCGCATCGTGCTGTCCTACGAGGCGCTCGCCGACGACGTCTCCGCAGACGACCTGCTCTCCCCGCTGCTCGCAGCCGTGCCGCTGCCGACGATCGAGCACCCCGAGCGCGGCGCCGCCACTGCCAGCAGGCCGTGACCGGCATGGCCGCGACCGGTCCGGCGGCGCTGACACCCGAACGCGTGTTGCGCCGCCTGGAGTGGCGGGTGCTGCGCCGCCTCGACGGGCGGCTGCAGGGCGACTACCGCACGATCTTCCGCGGCACCGGCGTCGACGTCACCGACCTGCGCGAGTACCAGTACGGCGACGACCTGCGCCACGTCGACTGGAACGTCACGGCCCGCACCGACGTCACGCACGTGCGGGAGTACCGCGAGGACCGCGAGGTCACCGCATGGCTGCTGCTCGACAGCTCCGCCTCGATGGACTTCGGACCGGTCGAGCGCCGCAAGCACGTGGTGCTCACCGAGGTCGCCGCCGCCGTGGCGCAGGTGCTGTCGCGGGGTGGCAACCGCGTCGGCGCGCTGCTGTTCGACTCCGGGATCCGCGAGACCATCCCGCCGGGGAACGGGCGCAACCACGTGCTGCGCATCCTCTCGCGGCTGCTGCAGGGACCGCCGCCCGACGCCGGCCCCACCGACCTGACCACGGCGTTGCGTGCCGCGCTCGGGATACTGCGGCGCCGCTCGCTCGTCGTGATCGTGTCGGACTTCCTCAGCGAGACCGGCTGGCAGGGGCTGCTGCGCCAGCTCGCCCGCCGCAACGATGTGGTGGCCATCCAGGTGGTGGACCCGCGCGAGTTCGACCTCCCGGCCGCCGGGATGATCTACGTGGAGGACGCCGAGACCGGTGAGGTCATCCTCGTCAACACCGACGATCCGGCTTTCCAGCGGCGCCTGCGTGCCGGCGCCGACGAGCGGCAGGCCACGCTCGTCGCCGACCTGCGCTCGGCCGGACTCGACCTGTTCACCGTCTCCACCGACGAGGACATGGTGCGCGCGCTGTTCCGCATCGCTGCGCTGCGCAGCCACCCGCGACGGGCTGCGCAGCGATGACCTTCGGCTGGCCGTGGCTGCTGCTCGGGCTGCTCGTCGTCCCGCTGGTGGTGTGGTGGTACCGGCAGCTGCTGCGGTCGCGCGCGGCGCGGCGGGCCGAGCTGGCCGCGCTCGGGCTGGTCGCACCGGCGGCCGCAGGTGGGCGGCGGCGGTTCGTGCCCCCCGCGCTCTTCCTCGTCGCGCTGGTGCTGCTGCTGGCGGCACTGGCCCGGCCCGAGGCGACCGTGCCCAACCCGCGTCGCGAGGGCACGGTGATCCTCGCGTTCGACGTGTCGGCGAGCATGGGCGCCAAGGACCTGACACCCAGCCGGATCGACGCCGCGAAGGCGGCCGCCCGCACGTTCGTGGAGCAGCAACCGGCGAGCGTCCGACTCGGGGTCGTGGCGTTCAGCGGTAGCGGGCTCGTGGCCCAGGAGCCCACCGCCGACCGGACGAGCGTGCTCGCGGCGATCCAGCGCCTCACCCCGTCGGGCGGCACGGCGCTCGCGCGCGGCCTGCAGACCGCGCTCAGCGCCATCGTCGGGAGGACCGTGCTGGTGGACGCCCCGAGCGACTCCGTCGAACCGCAGGGCCAGGACCTGGGCTACCACGGATCGGCGGCGATCGTGCTGCTCTCCGACGGCGAGAACACCGTGGCACCGGACCCGCTCGACGTCGCGCAGCTGGCCTCGAGCGCGGGGGTGAAGGTGTACCCGATCGGGCTCGGCAGGCCGGAGGGGACCGTGCTCGACATCGATGGCTTCCAGGTGGCGACCGCGCTGGACGAGCCGCTGCTCAAGCAGATCGCCTCGCTGACCGACGGCCGCTACTTCGCGGCCGCCGACGAGCAGGAGCTGGCGCAGGTGTACCGCTCCATCGATCTGGAGTGGACGGCACAACCCGAGCGCATCGAGATCACCGCACTGTTCGCCGCCGTGGCCGCACTGCTCGTGCTGGTGGGCGTCGGGCTCTCGTTCGCCTGGTTCGGACGGGCGGTGTGGTGATGGGCGCCGAATGGCCGTGGGCGCTGCTGGCGCTCCTTGCCGTGCCGCTGCTGATCGCGGTGTACGTCTGGCAGCTGCGCAGACGGCGGCGCCACGCGGTGCGGTACTCGAGCCTCGCCGTCATCCGCGCCGCGGCGCCGCCGCGCTCGACGTGGCGCCGCCACGCCGCGTTCGCGCTGGTACTGGGCGCGTTCGCGTTCCTCGCGGTCGCCGCGGCGCGCCCGCACGTCAGCCTGGACGTGCCCGTCTCGGAGTCGGCGCTGATCCTCGCGCTCGACGTGTCGGGCTCGATGTGCGCCACCGACGTGGCCCCCAACCGCCTCTCGGCCGCGCAGGCGGCCGTGCGGGAGTTCGTGCAGGCGCAGGACGCGGGCACGAGCATCGGGCTCGTCCTGTTCTCCGGGTTCGCGCAGGTCGCGGTCGCCCCGACCACCGAACGCGACCCGTTGCTGCACGCCATCGACACGCTCACGACCGGCCGCGGCACCACGATCGGCGCCGCGATCCTCAAGGCCGTCGACGCGATCTCCGAGATCGACCCGGCCGTCGCCAAGGCCGACCCCGTGCCCGGCGCCACGCCTCCGGTGACCCGTGCGCCGGGCACCTACGCACCGGAGATCGTCGTCCTGCTCACCGACGGCGCCAACACCAGCGGCGCCGAGCCGGTGGCGGCCGCCGAGATCGCCGCGGCGCGCGGGGTGCGCGTCTACCCGATCGGCTTCGGCACCCGCAACCCCACGTCGATGGTGTGCACGGCGGCCCAGCTGGGCGGCCGGGGGTTCGAGGGGTTCGGCGGTGGCGGCGGCCGGGGCGGCGGCGGTGGCGGGGGCGGTAACTTCCTCGTGGCCGACGAGGCCACGCTGCGGGAGGTGGCCAGGGTGACCGGGGGCGAGTACTTCGCCGCGAGCGACGCCGACCGGTTGCAGACCGTGCTCAAAGACCTGCCGCGCAGCGTCGCGACGCAGCACCGGGACGAGGAGATCAGCGTCGCACTGGTGGCGGTGGCGGCCGCGCTGCTGCTGCTCGGGGTGTGGGCGGCGGCGCGCTGGACGGCGTTCCCGAACTGATCGCTCTCAGAGCGGTGGTTCGCGGTCGAACCACGGCCGCGCGGACTCGAGCTGGGTGGCGAGGCCGAGCATCCGGCCCTCACCACCCAGCGGACCCACGAACTGCACGCCGAGCGGCAGCCCCGCAGCAGTCCAGTGCAGCGGCACCGACATGGCGGGCCGTCCGGTGATGTTGGCGAGCTGGGTGAACGGGACCGGGCTGAGGTTCTGGTCGATGAGGGTGTCGACGATGTTCGTGCGGGCCAGCAGCCCCGCGCCCCGCACCGCGAGCAGCGCCTTGCTGAGCGTCTCGACCGCGCGGGGGGCCGCGAGCTCCCCGATGCGGACCGGTGGACGCGCCAGCGTCGGCGTCAGCAGCAGGTCGTAGCGCTGGTGGAAGGCGGCGAGGCGGCGCGTGTGGTCGTTCCAGTTGTCGTGCGCGGCGATGTAGGCCGGCGCCGAGGTGGCCCGCCCCATCGCGGCCATGATCCGCGTGTCGAGCTCGAACGCCTCCGGGCCGCAGCGGGTGGTGCGCCGGGCCTCGTCGACCTGGGCCGCGACGGCGGCGAACCACATCGTGAGGAAGTCCGTGGCCAGCCTGCGCTCGTCGACGCCGCTGGTGGCGGGCTCGACATGGTGCCCGAGCGACGTGAGCAGCGCCGCCGCGTCCTCGACGGCCGCGATCGCCTCGGGGTGCACGGCCGTGCCCAGCGGTGAGGTGGTGGTGAACCCGATCTTCAGGGTGCCCGGGTCGCGACCGGCGAGGTCGCGGAAGGTGCCGTCCGGCCGCGAGGTGAGGAACGGGCCGGTCGGATCGGGCGCGGTCAGGACGTCGAGCATGGCGGCGGTGTCTCGGACCGACCGTGAGATCACGCCGTTGACGGCCGCCCCGTGCAGGTGCTCGCCGACCTGCGGGCCGTCCGGCACGAGCCCGCGGCCGGGCTTGAGCCCGAACAGCCCGCAGCAGGCGGCCGGGATGCGGATCGAGCCGCCGCCGTCGTTCGCCCCGGCGACCGCGACGATGCCGGCGGCGACCGCTGCGGCCGATCCTCCCGACGAGCCGCCGGCGTGTGCGCGGTGTTCCAGGGATTGCGGGTGGGACCGCCCGCGACGGGCTCGGTGATGGCCTTGGCGCCGAACTCGGGTGTGTTGGTCTTGCCGAAGACGACCAGCCCGGCGTCGAGCCAGCGCTGCACCACCTCCGCGTGGGCCGCCACCGGGTGATCGGCCAGCGAGCGCGAACCGCTGCCCGTCGGCAGGCCCGCGTAGTGCTGACCCGGGTCCTTGATCAGGAACGGGACGCCGGCGAACGGCCCCGACAGCGGTGCGCGCGCCCGTTGCCCGGCGAGGTCGTGCATCGGGCGGTTGATGGCGTTGATCCGCCCGTCGACGACACCGGCCCGGTCGATCGCCGCCGCGAGCAGCTCCTCCGGGGAGACATCCTGCTTGGCCACCAGCTCGGCGAGCCCGACGGCGTCGTGGCGGCGGTAGTCCGGGTGGTCCAGGCAGAGCCTCTCCGGTCTCCGAGCCGCTCCAGGCGGGATCGAGACACCGTAACTCGCGCGACCCGCTCCACCGCCAGATCGGCGGCGGTGGTGCGATAAGGGCCATGTCGCTCGACCACCACCTCCAGACACTGGGCGCTCGCGCGCTCACCGCACTGCTGCAGCGCCGCCCCGATGTGCTGGTCGAACCGGCCCCGCGGACGCTCGACGAGCTGGCGCTGCGCCTCGGTGGCACCACGTCACTGGTGCGCGAGCTGGTGCAGCTCACGAGCGACGACGTGGCCGTCGTGCGGGCGGTCGCGCTGCTGGGAAGCGTGTCCGTCGCGGTGGTGGCGCAGCGGTTGCACAGCCCCGAGGCGGTGGTGCGGGCCGTCGTCGATCGACTGGGCGAGCGAGGGCTGGTCTGGGAGTCCGACGGCACGCTGGAGCTCCCGGAGCGGCTGGCGCGGCAGTTCAACGAGGCGCTGCAGGGATTCCGGCCGTTGTCGGTGCTCGCCAAGGAAGCTCCGGTCGGTGGGCTCCGGGATGCGCTCGCCGGGCTCGGCGGCACCCCGGCCGGAACGAGCAAGACCGCCCTCACCGAGCAGCTCGCCGCCCGGCTCGCCGATTCGGCAACGGTCGTCCGATCCGTGATGGCCCTGTCGCCGCCCGCGCAGCGGCACCTGGACCAGCTGCTGCGACTCGCCGGGCAGATCCGGTTCGGCACGATCGGCGGCCCGGAGACAGAACTGATCGAGGCGGGGCTGCTGATCGGTGGCCGGTTCCGCAACGGAGAGCTGCCCCGCGAGGTGGCCGTCGCGCTGATGATGCACGAGCCGGATCCCTTGACCGGACACCCGGACCTGCCCCCGGCGACCTCGGCGACCGACGACGGCCGCGCGGGCGCCGAGGCCGCCCTCCTCGCGCTCACCTCGCTGCTCGACGAGGCCGCCGTCGCCCCGCTCGCGGAGCTGCGGAAGGGCGGGATCGGGACGCGGGAACGGAAACGGCTGGCCACGCGGCTGGGCGTCGCCGACCCGGCGCTGTGGATCGACGTCGCGCACGCGATCGGCCAGCTCGTGCCCACCCTGGCGGGCTACGCCCCTGCCGCAGCGTACGCGCGCTGGCGCGACGAGCCCCTCGCGGCGCGCTGGGCGCAGGCGGCGCTCGCCTGGTTCGCGCTGGAGCTGGCGCCGACCAGCCGTGAGACCGACGACGGCGAGGTGTCCCCACCGCTGGCGATGGGGTCGATGGCCGGCGTGGTCCGCCGGGCGTTGCTGCGGGCCGCGGCGGGCGGCCGGTCGCTGCGCGCGGCTGCCGAGCAGCTCGACTGGTTCAGCCCGATGCACCACTACGACGACGAGGGCCGGGCCCGGAAGGTGGCCGCCGCCGAGCACGAGGGCGCGCTGCTGGGCGTGCTGACCGGCGACCGGCTCACGGAGCTGGGGGAGCTGCTCGTCGAAGCGGCTGCCGGGCCCGCTGCCGCCGCCGAGCTGGCGGCACGGGCGGCGGACCTGCTCCCGGAGACCCGCGGCCTGCTGGTGCTGCAGTCCGACCTCACCGCGGTCGTCTCCGGGCAGGCCAGCTCGAAGGCTGCCGAACTGCTCGCCGCGAGCGCCGTGCCGGAGGGCAAGGGGGTGGCCGCCACCTGGCGGTTCACGCCGGCGAGCGTGCGGGCCGCACTCGACGCCGGGTGGACCGCAGACGAGCTCCGCACCCAGCTCGCCGCGGTCTCCGGCCGCGAGCTGCCGCAGCCGCTGGACTACCTGCTCACCGACGTCGCCCGCCGCCACGGGAGCGTCCGGGTGCGCGGATCGCGCTCGTGCCTGGTCGGTTCGGAGCCGGAGATCGCGGAGATCCTCCACACCCGCTCCCTCGCGAAGCTGCACCTCACCCAGCTCGCTCCCACGGTCCTGAGCAGCTCGGTCGAGATCAAGGAGGTCCTGGCCAAGCTCCGGGCCGCCGGATTCGCCCCGGTGCAGGAGAGCGCCGCCGGGGCCGTGGTCGTCGCCCGGAAGGTCGCACCGCCCGAGCCGGCAGGTGCGGAGCGTCCCCGACGAGCGACGCTGGATGCCGCCGAGCTCGCCACCCGGCTGTCGAGCCCCACCCATGTCCCGCCGCCGCCGTCGAAGACCTTCCTGCGTCTCGGCGCGATGACGGCGCAGCTGGACTTCGCCGAGCTCGCCCTGCTCGCCGACGCCCTCGACAACCATCGCGCCGTCCACATCCGGTACCGCAACAAGGACGGCAACCTCAGCGAGCGCGACATCGCGCCCAAGGAGTTGTGGGACCGGTGGCTCTACTCGTGGTGCTACCTGCGGTCGGGGGATCGGGAGTTCGCCGTGCCCGGGATCGAGTCGGTGGCGCCGGCGGGGTGAGGTGCGACGTCAGCAGGGCGTCCCTCCTGACGTACCGGGGTGCGATCGCGCCGCGCGGTGGGGCGACCCGAACGGTGATCCGGCCGGCTGATCTGCGATGGGTAACGGCGACCCGACAGGGAGCGACCATTCGTCGAACCCAGGGAGTTGACGCACGTGTACCCGCCGCCCTACCAGCATCCGCAGTACGTCGTGGTCTCAGCGGTGCCTCGCACCAGCGGAGCCGCCGTGACGTCGATGATCCTCGGCATCCTGGCGATCCTGTTCTGCTGGATACCGTTCTTCGGTGTCGTGGCCTGGCCGCTCCTGATCGTGAGCATCGTGCTCGGATGCGTGGCGCTGCCGGCGACGCGCAGCGGAGGGCAGACAGGACACGGGATGGCGATCGCCGGCCTCGTCTGCTCGGGACTGGCACTGATCGTCTGCGCGCTGTACGTGGTGTTCTTCTTCGCCGTTGCCGGTGCGATGCCCTGATCGGCGCCCCCGAACGGGTTGCAGGAAGGCCACTGCCACCTTCCCGCAAGATTCTTGCGGGAAGGTGGCCTTCCGGCCATCCGCGCCCCATGTGGTGACGACGCACTGCTAGCCCGAACAGGCCCGTCGAATTGTGGATAACTCCGGCCCTGCGGGACCGGTGCGTCCGGTCCTGTCGGACCGCCCGGACACCGTCGGGCCATGAGAGATTTCGATGACCTCGACCACGCCCTCGGTGATGCCTTCGACGACGACGACGGGGCGGCGCGAACCGCGGTCACGCTGACCCCGACCCAGATCGGCGATCTGGTCGCCGCGCTCGACACCGCGCTGGCCGCGCGGGGCTGCGACAACACGCTGCGCGGCGCACGCCTGTGGGCCGTGGGTGCCCACGTGCCGTGGCCCCGGCTGAAGGGCGAGCTGGAGGACAACGGCGGCTTCTGCGACTGCGAGGTCCTGTTCAACGTCTTCCCCGATCCCGAGCGCGTCACCGATCTCGACGACGACGATGCCTGATCGGGGCCTCGCGGTGCTGCCGCGCTTGACTTCGAGCGCACTCGAAGTCGTAGCGTTCGATCGTGAGCATTCGCCTCGGTTACCAGATGCCCAACTTCAGCTACTCCGGTTCGGTGGCGGAGCTGTTCCCGACCGTCATCGCGCAGGCCAGAGAGGCCGAGAGCGCGGGCTTCGACGCCGCGTTCGTCATGGATCACTTCTACCAGCTGCCCGGCATCGGTGCCCCCGACGAGCCGATGCTCGAGGCGTACTCGGCGCTGAGCGCGCTCGCCACGGCCACGTCGCGCATCCAGCTCTCGGCGCTGGTCACGGGCAACACCTACCGCAACCCGACGCTGCTGGCGAAGACCGTCACCACCCTCGACGTCGTGAGCGGCGGCCGCGCGGTGCTGGGCATCGGCGCCGGTTGGTACGAGCTGGAGCACCAGCAGCTCGGGTTCGACTTCGGCACCTTCACCGACCGGTTCGAACGGCTCGACGAGGCCCTGCAGATCATCGTGCCGATGCTGCGCGGCGAGCGCCCGACGTTCGACGGCAAGTGGTACCGCACCGAGTCCGCCATGAACGAGCCGCGGCTGCGCGACGACCTGCCGGTCATGCTGGGTGGCAGCGGCGAGAAGAAGACCTTCGCGCTCGCGGCCCGGTTCGCCCAGCACATGAACATCATCTGCGATCCGGCGGAGCTGCCGCGCAAGCTCGACGCACTGGCGCAGCGGTGCCAGGAGGCCGGCCGGGACCGCTCCACTCTCGAGACCAGCTTCCTGGCGTTCGTGATGATCGACGAGGACGGCGACCGGGCACGCCAGGCGCAGCGGGAGTTTCTGCGGGCACGCGGTGTCGACCTGGACACCCTGTCCGAGGAGCAGCGCAAGGCGGCCACGTCGCGGCAGTTCGTGGGCGACCCGGACACGGTGGCGGCCGACCTGCAGGCCAGGGTCCTGGACCCGGGCATCGACGGCCTCATCGTCAACCTGGTCACCAACGGCCACGAGCCGGGCGTGGTGGACCTGGCCGGCCGCACCCTGAAGAAGCTCGTGGGCTGAGCATCCCAGGAGCCGACCGCCGATCAGATCTCCACCTCGCCCCGCACGCAGGTGAGGGTGTTGCCACCCACCCAGATCGTGCCGTCGCCGTCCTGGTCGATCCGCACCCGCCCGCTGCGTCCCAGCACCGTGCCCTGCCTGGCGAGGTAGGGCGCGGTGGCCCGGCCGCTCGCGAGCAGCCACTGGGCGATGCTGGCGTTCAGGCTTCCCGTCACCGGGTCCTCCACCGTCGCCCCGTCCTTCGGGAAGAACCCCCGCACCTCGAACGCGTGCTCGGAGCCCGCGGGGTGCGGGCCGACCAGCCCCACCGAGGAGTCGACGTAGCCGGGGGAGACGGCGAGCACGGCCTTCGCGTCCGCCAGCAGCACCGCGACCCACCCGGGGCCGTTGTCGACCCACTCGATCGCCTCGATCGCCTCCGGGTCGATGCGCAGGCCGGCCGCCACGTGCTTGCGGGTGGTGTCGTCGGCCGGGCCGGAACGGCGCAGTGGCGGCGCCGCGAACGCCAGGCCCTCGTCGCTGCGGCGCAACGTCACCAGCCCCACCTCGCACTCCTGCACGACGGTGTCGCGGTCGTGGTCGTCGCGGTCGTGGTCGTCGTTGTGGGCGAGCCACACGTGCGCGCTGCCGAGCGTCGGATGGCCGGCGAAGGGCAGCTCCTCCACCGGCGTGAAGATCCGGACGCGGTAGTCGGCGTCCGGGGTCGTCGGCGGCAGCAGGAACGACGTCTCCGACAGGTTCGTCCAGTTCGCGAAGCGCTGCATCTCCGCGCCGCTCAACCCGTCGCCGTCGACGACGACGGCGAGCGGGTTGCCGCTGTAGGGGGTGGTGGCGAAGACGTCGACCTGGGCGAAACGGCGAGTGACCATGCACCGATCCTGAGCCGCACGCGATGACCGGCCCAGGGCCAATCCGGCAACGGTGGTCTGGTCAGCGGGAGCCGTGCGCCCGCTGTCCCTGCGCCTTCTGCCATTCGAGGATCGCCAGCACCCGCTGGTTGCCGTCGGGCAGGTCCAGCTTCTGGAACAGCCGGGTGATGTGGTTCTCCACGGTCCGCTCCGCGATGCCCAGCACCGTCGCGATACCGCGGTTGCTCCGGCCCTGTGCCGCGTGGGTGAGCACCAGCTGCTCCCGGTCGGTCAGCGACTCCAGCGCGGCCGTCACCGAACGCCGGGCCACCAGGTCGGCCACGATCTCCGGGTCGATCGCGACGCCACCCTGGGTGATCCGCTCGAGCGCCTCACCCAGCCGGGCCGCATCGGTGACGTTGTGCTTGAGCAGGTAGCCGACCCGGGAAGGGCGCCGATGCAGCAGCCGGGTGGCCCACTCCGGCTCCCGGTAGGCCGAGAGCACCAGCACGGCGACGTCGGGCTGCACCGCCGTCAGCGTCTCAGCAGCCCGCAACCCCTCGTCGTCGAAGCCCGGCGGCATGCTGATGTCGGTGATCGCCACGTCGGGTGGGTCGGCGCGCACCAGCGCGATGAGCTCGTCGGCGTTGCGCGCGGCACCCACCACGTCGATGCCGATCTCGGTGAGCCAGAAGCGCAGACCCTCGACGAAGGCCGGGTGGTCATCGGCGATGATCACGCGCACGGGAACCTCGCGGTGATGGTGGTGCCGCCGCCCACAGGGCTCACGACCTGCAGCGAGCCGTGGAGCTCGTGCACCCGCTCCGCCAACCCGGCCAGCCCGCTGCCACGGGCCGCGTCGGCGCCGCCGCGCCCGTCGTCGAGGATGTGGACCACCACATCGTCGCCGCTGCGTTCCACGGAGACGGCGGCCGTGGCGGCCCTCGCATGCTTGCGGATGTTGGTGAGTCCTTCCGAGACGATGAACCACAGTTGGCGCTGTATCCGGGTGGGCAGCTCCTCGTCGGTGACGCCGAGCTCCACGGGGATCTCGGCCGTGCCGGCCAGTTCGGCGAGCGCGGCGGTGAGGCCACCTTCCGAGGCCTTTCCGCTGGCCAGGCCCCTGATCACGCCGAGCGCCGCCGTGACGTCGGCCCGGGCGTGCTCGATGGCGTCCAGGGTGGCGGGGTCGGCCCGGCGCTGCGCGACGGCCAGGCGCAGCTGCGCGGTGAGCAGGATCTGCTGGGCGCCGTCGTGCAGGTCACGGGCCACGGCGCGACGCGCGGAGAGCTCGGCCTCGCCGAGGCGGGCGCTCGACGCGGCGGCCGCGGCGGCCCCGGCCTGGCGTTCCATGGCCAACCCGAGCGCGTAGGCGGCCGACTCCACGAGCTTGCGGTGGCGCTGCAGCGACGTGCTCGTGCCCATGACAGCCAGCGGCCGGTCGGCGGCGGAGCGGACGTCGACGAGGAACCGGCCGCCGGCACCCGTCGGTTCGGCGGCGTGGCCGTCGATGTCGAGGTGCCTTCCCTCGGCGGCCCGCCAGAACCACAGGTCCAGCGCCGGGTCCTGCAGGGTGCGGCGCAGCTCGGCCCGCACGTCGTGGACGGTGGGTGCGTAGTAGATCCGCGGGAGCACCTCCGCCGCGGCCGACCGGATCACGTACTGGCGCACGACGACGGCGAGGAACGAGATCGGTGTGCACAGCGCCGCGAGGGCCGTGGCGACCCGCAGCGCGTCCTGGACGCCGCCGGGCAGGCCGAGGATCTTGGTGATCACGTAGGGGACACCGACGAGCGCGATCGCGCTCGCGGCCATCACCGCGGGCAGGGCATCGATCCGGTCGACGCCCAGGCTGCGGCGGATCTTCAGCAGCAGCACCGTGAGCAGCCCGACCACGAACACCACGAGCACGCCGTTGAAGATCGTGGTCAGCAGCGTGAAGACGGGAAGGTCGGGTGCGACGGTGAGCCACCACGCACCGGGGGCGAAACCGGCCCACTCGGGCTGTGACAGCGCCGCGAGCACCAGCTTCATCCCGACGATCCAGGCTCCGAATCCGAGGAGCAGGAAGCGCTCGTAGCGGCGGTCGAGCCGGTTGTGCGGGTAGCGGGTGAGCGCCGAGCCGAGGAAGACGAACCAGAGGTAGCCGCCGGCGAACGACACCAGCGGCAACGGGCTGTGCTGCCACTCCGGCGGCCAGGTCCATCCCCACGACGTCAGGTAGAACGGCGTGGAGAACCCGATCTCGCGGGCCGTCCGCCGCTGATGGGGGTCGGCGTGCAGCACCGTTGCGGTGATCATGAACGAGACGGCGACGACGAGGTTGACGACCCCGGTGGCGGCCTCGGTGCGCCACAGGTGCCACCACGAGGCGACCGCGCCGAGCACTGCGAGCGCCGTGAAACCCAGCAGCGGCAACGCGAGCCGGGTGGACGCGACGGGTGCGGGGGGTGCCGCGGAGAGATGGACCGTCAAGGCCACGTCGGCGCGCATGGACTTCACCGATCCCCCCGGACTCAGACGGACGAATCCTATCCACCGACTGCGCGGGCGGGATGGTCGGCCTGCGTGCTTTGCCCGCTATGAGTGGTGGGAAGCACTCAATCCGCGATTGGGGCTTTGACAGTACGACTTCCGTGGTCAGGTGGGTCGAAAGATGGGGAACCGCCGGTGAATATGGGGAACTGATCCCGATCTCGTGGGCCTCGCCGGTGCTTAGCGTTGCTGATGACCGTCCTGACCCACCCAGTGCCCGTACCGCTGTGGCACATCGCGGGACAACTCCCTGGGTGGCCCACTCCGAGGAGCCCCCGATGCACCACCACACCTCGCTCGCCGCCGAGCTCGTCCGCCTGCACCGCAACGACATGGAGCGCGCGGCCGCGGAGTTCCGGCTCGCGAAGTCCGTCCGCGAGGCCACCACGGAGCGCCCCGGCGGCAACGCCCCTACGGTCCGGCGCCCGTTGCGGCTGCTGTTCGCCCTGCTCGCCCGGCGCGGCCGCCTCATCGTGGACGAACCTGAGGTGCCGCGTCCGGCGAGCGCGCCGTCATGGTGATCACCGAACCGCGGGTCGGGACCGCCCGCACGACGTTGCTGCTGGCTGCTGTCCTCGTTGCCTTCGCGGCCAACTCGCTGATCACCCGCCATGTCGTCGGGGACGGGCTGCTCGATGCGGCGCTGCTGAGCGCCGTCCGGTTCATCGCCGGTGCCGTCGCACTCGTCGGGATCGCGCTGGCACGCCGGGAACGACCGGTGGTCGGGCGGGCGAACCTGCTGCCGGCGCTCTGGCTGGGCTGCTACGCCGCCTGCATCTCGATCGGCTACCTCTACATCGGTGCAGCAGCAGGCACGTTCGTCTTCTACGCCGCGGTGTTGCTGACGCTGCTGGCGCACGAGATCGTGACGCGTGCCGCGGTGCCACCCCGCCGGATGCTCGGAGCCGCGGTGGCGCTGGCCGGGGTGGCGCTGCTGGCCTGGGACGCGCTCGGCACGGTGACGGCGCTCGGCGTGCTGCTGCTCGCGGCCACCGGCATCGCCTGGGGCCTCTACACCGCCGCCGGGCGCACCGTCGCCGATCCGCGGGTGGCCACCACCGGGCACTTCGTGGTGGTCGCCGTCGCGGCCCTGCCGGTGGCCGGGGTGACCGCGGCAACGGGCGTCGCGGTCTCCGTTCCCGGTCTGGTCTGGGGTGTGGCGATGGGCGCGGGCACCACGGCGCTGGCCTACGTCGCCTGGTACGCGGCCCAGCGCTCCGTCTCGGCGACCATGGCCGGCACCGTGCAACTGGCCATCCCCGTGCTGACGGCGGTCGGTGCGGTGCTGTTGCTCGGCGAGCCGCTGTCGCCGATCCTGGTCGTCGCTGCCGCGCTGGTCTGCTGCGGCATGGCGTGGGGAGCCTCACGATGACGGATGTGGTGCGGGTGCTGCTGGTCTCCGGGAGCACCCGCAGCGGCTCCACCAACACCGCTGCCCTGCGCACGGCGATCGAGGTGGCCCCCGACGGCGTCGACGCCGCGTTGTGGGAACGGCTGGTGGATTTGCCGGCCTTCGTTCCCGAGGACGAGCGGGAGCCACCCGCCGCGGTGACCGATCTGCGGCGGCGGCTCGCGGCAGCCGACGCGGTGGTGTTCTGCGTGCCGGAGTACGCGGGCAACCTGCCGGGCAGCTTCAAGAACGCCCTCGACTGGGTGGTCGGCAGCGGCGAGCTGTACCGCAAACCGGTGGCCTGGATCAACGTCGGCACCCCCGGCCGCGGCGAGGGTGCCACGGCCGCGCTGGCCGGCGTGCTCGGCTACGTCGACGCCGACGTCATCGGGCCGGCCTGCGTGCGCATCGAGGTCCGGCGCGACGCGCTGGCACCGGACGGCGCCGTCGCCGACGCCGCCGTGCGGGCCGGGCTGGCTGCCCAGCTCGCAGCGGTGGCGGCCCACGTCCGTGCTGCCACCCGTTAACGGGGCCGCAGCACGGGTCCCCGCTCAGGGCATGGGCGGGGCGGCGATCGGGCTCAGGTGGATGCTGGCGACCAGCCACCGGCCGTCGACGCGGACGAGCACGTGCGTGGCCCGGAACCGGCCGTCGACGGGTCGTCCCTGGTGGCTGGCCCGCTGGGTGTGCCGCCCGATGGCCACCGCGGTGTCGCCGTACTCGCGGATCGTGACGTCGTCCCAGTCGAGTTCGTGGGTGACGAGGTCACCGCTGCGGTAGCGCTCGACCCACTGGTCGCGGTCGAGCACGAAGCCCAGCGGCCCGACGAGCATGACGTCGGCGGTGGCCATGGCGGCGAGCTCGGCGACGTCGCCACGGACCTCGGCGGCGGCCCAGCGGCGGCCCGTTTCGCGGATCTGGTCGGTGCTCATGATGTTTCCTCTCGGTGGAGTGCGGCAGGGTCAGACAGCGCGACGGGGGAGCAGGTAGCCCGCGACGACCAGCCAGATCAGGCCGGGGAACCGGGCGATGGGGAGCAGGATCGAGACCCCGTCCCAGAGCAGCGAGAGCGTGGCGAGCTCCGCAACGGCGGCGATGGCGATCCCGGTGATCGCGAGCCACCGGGGCAGCACGCCCGCCAGCAGGCCGGGCACCGCCACGCCGGCGACGAGCAGGCCGAGGAACACCACATGGGCGACACCACCGGTGAGGAACGTCAGGTCGTGCAGGGCGCGGACGAGTGGCGGATCGGCGCTCACCTCGGGGCGCGACAGCACCCATCCGAGCAGCGCGGAGATGCTGAGCATCGCGGCGCTGACCACGCCGCCGACCAGCGCGATCGTCGCCCCGGGCGCCGTCCCACCCAGCGTGCGCAGGCGGGTGCTGACGGTCGCGGCGAGCAGTGCCAGCGGCACCGCCGAGCCGAACGTGAACAGCGCGCTCGCCTGCACCGCGGCGGGGTGCTGCGCGAAGTAGGACGTGATCGCGGTGGCGTCGCCGAAGGGCGAGGGGATCGTGCCGCCCAGCGCGGCGCTGATGGCCAGGCCCGCCACCAGCAGGCCGAGCGAGATGCCGGCCAGCAGCACGGGCGGTGGGCCGTTCCGGCGAGCTTCGGTGATCGTCATCGCGATTCCTCCAGGGTGGGTTCGGCCAGAAACATAGATGTCAAATCATTCGTTGTCAATCGATTAGCTGTCGAACCGTGTGATAGGGTTCGGCTCGTGCCGCCACCTGTCCACCGCCCGATCGGGCTCACGTTGAGTCGCACGTCCAAGGCCGTCAGCCGGGCCTTCGACGCGCGGCTGGCCACTGCCGGCGGGTCGCTGCCGATCTGGCTGGTGCTGCTCTCGCTGCACACCCAGCAGCTGGGCAACCAGCGCGAGCTGGCGGCCGCCGTCGGCATCCAGGGCGCCACGCTCACCCATCACCTCAACGCGATGGAGAGCGACGGGCTCATCACGCGCCGCCGCGATCCGGCCAACCGTCGGGTGCACCTGGTCGAGACCACCCCGGCCGGGGAGGCACTGTTCCTGAAGCTGCGCGACGCCGCGGTCGAGCACGACGTGCGCCTGCGCGCCGGACTGTCCACTGAGGATCAAGCGACGCTGGCCGAGCTGCTGGACCGCATGCACGCCAACGTCTCCGACTCCGACGGGTGACGCGCTACCCGGCCACGCCGCGGTGCGTCAGACTCCGGTGATGCAGGTCGACCGGCGGCGCATGCTGACCATCCTGGGCGCGTGTGCGGCCGGCCTGTGCATGACGGGCGCGGCGCGGCCCGCGGCGTCGTGCGGGGAGGCGAGCGCCACGATGCGCGCGGTCTGGATCTCCACGGTCGCCAACATCGACTGGCCCAGCCGCCGCGGTCTGAGCGTCGCCGACCAGCAGCAGGAGTACCGCGCGATCCTCGACAACGCGGTGGCGCTGCGCCTCGACACGGTGATGGTGCAGGTCCGCCCGACGGCCGACGCCTCCTGGCCGTCACCGTTCGAGCCGTGGTCGGCGTGGCTCACCGGCACCCAGGGTGCGGACCCCGGCTACGACCCGCTGGCGTTCCTCGTGGCGGAGGCGCACGCGCGCGGGCTGGCGTTCCACGCCTGGTTCAACCCCTACCGCGTGAGCACGCAGGGTGACCCGGGACAGCTCGCCGAGAACCATCCGGCGCGCCGGCACCCGGACTGGATCTTCGGCTACGGCGGCGGGCTCTACTACGACCCGGGGCTGCCGGAGGTCCGCGACTTCGTGACCTCGGCGATCATGGACGCCGTCACCCGCTACGACGTCGACGGCGTGCACCTCGACGACTACTTCTACCCGTATCCGGTGGCGGGGGAGGAGATCCCCGACGGGGCGGCGTTCGCGGCGCACGCCAACGGCTTCGCCGACCTCGGCGACTGGCGCCGCGACAACGTCAACCAGCTGATCAAGAGCCTCTCCGACCGCGTGCACGCCGCGAAACCGGGCGTCCCGTTCGGCGTCAGCCCGTTCGGCATCTGGCGCACCGCCGCCGCCGACCCCCGCGGCTCGGCGACGGGCGGCACACAGTCGTTCAGCGCGATCTACGCCGACACCTGGACATGGGTGAAGCAGGGCTGGCTCGACTACGTGATCCCGCAGATCTACTGGGAGATCGGGCACCCGGTGGCCGACTACTCCACGCTGGTGGCCTGGTGGGCGGGCCTGGTGGCGGGCACGCCGTGCGCCCTGTACGTGGGGCAGGCGGCGTACAAGGTCGGCTCGTCACCGGCCTGGGACGATGGGGAGCTCGCCCGCCACCTCGCGGTGAACGCCCGGTATCCGCAGGTGCGGGGCAACGCGTACTTCAGTGCCACCTCGCTGGCGACCAACGCCCGGGTGGGTATGGAGCGGGTGGTGGCCGAGGGCGGTTGTGGGCCCCGGTGAGGTGTCGCCTCTCAGCGGCCTGCCGCCGCAGCGGGAGGCGTCCTCCCGACCTCGCATACCGTTACCCGTGTTCGCAGGAGTTGGAACGTATGCGCGGACTGGCGACGGCATGCGAAGTCGGCTCGTGCGCACGGGCCGGTCGTCAGCGGGACATCCGGGTCAGGCAACGCAGTTTCACGTTGAGCGCGTCCCGATCGAACGGGTCGGCCTTCCGGTCCGAATCCGGGTCCCAGTACTCGATCGGGTAGTCGCCACCTCCGCTCGCACAGTGCGGGTAGCGCAGGCCGGCATCCCGTTCGACCGTCTTCTCCCACGTGATGGTGTGGTTCCAGCAGTCCCCGAAGTCGTAGAGGTAACAGATCTTCGATCCGGGCCGTGCGAGGACGGCGTGAAGAGCGGATTCCCTCTCGTCCAGACAGTTGTAGAGCTCGAAGCCCGCATGGGAGTAGTCCGTCTCCTCGACGGTGAACTTGTGCAGGTGGTCGCCGCCCCATTGGAACGTGACCTGGATGGCGTGATGGAGCAGTTCGAGATTTGCGCCCGCCGGGATGAGGATGCGGCGCCAGACCTGCGGCCGGTATCGGTCCAGTCGGATCTTCAGCTGGACGATGTCTTTGGGGTCGGCGCGCTGTTCCGGGAGTCCGGCGGGAGGTTCGTCGGGCCGGCCCAGCGGCCGTGCCCGGGAAAGCACCTGGTCGAGGTGCGCGACTACCACGACGTCGAGACGGGTGTGCTCGCGTCGTCGCTGGCCAAGCGGGCGCCGGGTTACGTCAGCCTCGGGTTTCCCGACCCGCGCCGGATTCGGCATCAACCGAAGGTCTGATGCCGGGCCCACGGGCCGCTGGGAGCGGTACGTTCATCCGAGGCACTGATGGACTCACAAAGGAGCGCTACCGAGTGGAACGCAGTGTGGCGATCACCGGCACCCGCAGCATCGGCGACGCTCCCGTCGACGAGTTGGCGGAGGCCTTCGAGGCCTATCTGAGGCCCTTCTCCGAGCTCAAGTCCCACTTCTACGTCGGCGGCGCGTCCGGCGTGGACACCGCCGCCCTGCAGTGGCTGGCCACGAACTCCGCGGCCGAGCTGACCGTTGTGGTGCCCTGCCGGATCGTCGATCAACCGACGGGTTCCGCCGACGTCATCGAGCGGCTGCGCGGTGAGGACCGCTTGTCCGAGGTCGTCGAGATGGGCGCCACGCTGCTCGGCAAGGCCGCCTACCACGCGCGGAACCGGTGGATGGTGGATCACTCCGCTCTCGTGATCGGGTTCCCGCGCGGCGACGAGTCCGTCGGCGGCGGCACCTGGTACACGCTCAACTACGCCGCCGAGCAGGGGAAGGCACGGTTGGTCGTCCCGCTCTGACGGCGCACGACTTCGTCCAAAGCCCCCATCACACGGTCACCCCGTTGCTACCCTTCGTAGGCGGGTGTCGCTGAGGGGGTTGCTCTTGGACGCTGCGCTGCTCGAATCGCTCCGGGACGTGCTCCTCGTCCAGTGCGACGTCCCGGAGGCCCGTGCCGCCTTCGAGCTGATCGACCGTCCCGGCACCGGGGTCGTGGTCACCACCCGGGATCGCCGCGCGGTCCGCGCGTACGCGGATGTGGCGAAGGGGCGCCCGTTCCTCGTCGACGCGGCGCGCTACGCCGGGAAGAGGCGGGTGCCTGCCGCCGAGCCGTTCGACCGCAGCTGGCTGGCCGTGCAGCGGGAGGCGGGCCTCCCCGTCCTCACCGACTCCGGCTACGTCGCCATGGGTGACGGTCACGGTCTGGCCACCGTCCTCGACGCCGCCGCCGGTCTCGGTGACGTCGTCGCGGTGCTGCCGCTGCACACCTGGTGGCTCGCGCCCGACGGCGGGCTGCATCACCTCGTCGAACGGGTGCGGGCCGCGGGGGTACCGATCGCGGTCGTCCTCGAACACCGCGGCGACCCGCTCGGGGTGCAGCGGACGCTCCGCGGGCTGCTCGCCCTGCTGGGGGCCGGGGTGCCGGTGATCCAGCTGCGGTGCGACGTCTCGGCGCTGGGGCTGCTGTGCCACGGCGCGCTCGCCGCCGCGGTCGGCACGCGGTCGGGGTTGCGGCACCTGTACCCGATCGGCTCCAGCGGGTTCGGGGGCGCGCCGGCGGTCTCCACCCTCGTGCGCGACTGCCTCGCCTACGTCGACATCCAGCGGATCGCCGTCGCGGTCCAGTCCGATCCGGAGAGCTCGCTGTGGCGCGAGTGCCCGTGCCCGGGATGCAAGGGGGAGCCGCTGGACCGGCTCGCCCGCCTGAGCAGTCGCGACGAGCAGGGGCGCGCAGCGTTCGTCCATGCGCTGGTCACCCTGTTCGATCTGCGGGCGGGCCTGCTGCAGGATCCCGACCCGGTGGTGCGGCAGGCGAGCTGGCGGGGGCACTGCGACCACGCGCTGACCCGCTACCTCGAGATGGAGGACGTCGCGCTGGGGTGGAACCGGCCGGACGCGCTGCGCTACTGGTTCGAGGTGGAGGTGCCGACGAGGGCGGTCTCACCCTGAGTGACGTCGAACAGGCCCTGCTCGATGGCCTGCTGGTAGAGCGACTCCTCCACCCAGCGGTCGGCGACCCGACGCCGGGCCGGAGCCCGCCTGCCCTCTGCGGCCGGCACGACCACCTCGACCACCGGCGCATCCGCTGTGCCGACGGCCAGGCCGATGCCCTGCATGCCGAACTCCATCCGCAGCAGATCACCCGCCGGCTCGGCCGCCAACACGGCCGACGGGCCGAAGCCGCGCCAGGCCGACGCCGCGGTGAGGTCACGCCTTCGGCAGCCCTTCGGCGCGACGAACAGGGCCGCCACCAGCTGCACCGCCGACGGGGGCGGCGCCAGGCCGGCGCTCTTCGGCCACTCCCACATCGCGAGCGTGTCGTCGTCGAACTGCGGGCCTGCACCATCCTCCACCCGGAGCCGGTGCGCGGACGGGCTGAGGCTGACGACCGGGACGAACCGGCAGTTGAAGATCGTGGTCTCCGCCATCGGGTGGCCCGTCCACCCGAAGGCCCGCAGCGCTGCTCGTGTCACGCCGGATCAACGCGCCGATCGGCGCCGGGGTGCGCCGCCGATCGAGGGATGCCCCCTCACGGCAGCAGCAGCCGCACCAGCGACTCCCGCCACCACCGCTCCACCCGATCCGGCGACCAGCCCTGCTCCTCGATCAGCGAGCGGTAGGTGTCGATGTTGCACAGGCCGGCGTAGGTGGCGCACGCCTCCTCGACGTCGCGGACGGTTCCCGCAGGCCAGGCCCCGATCACCCGACGTCGCAGGTCCATCGCCCGGCTCCGGCCCTGCCGGTGGGCGGCGGCGAGGTCGGGTTCGACGCGCCCGGCGTCGCGCAGTGTGGCGATGACGTCGCCGCCGCGCTCCATGAACCGCCGGTCGAAGGCCACCATCGCCGCGATCTGCCCGGCCGGGTCACCCTCGGCCGCGGCCAGGTCGGCGAGGCCGCGGGTCGTGTCGGGCCGATCGGGCTGATCATGCAGAACGTGCTGTTCGCGGGCACCGTCGCCGCGCAGGCAGCGCTGCTGTCCGGGGCGCCGCCCGCCGGTGGGCTGTGGGAGCTGCACAACGCCGTGTTCTCGATCAACGGCGTCTCGCTCGCCACCGCCTTGATCGGCTTCTCGGTCGTGGGTCTGCGCACGAGAGCGCTGCGGGCCTGGCACGGGGGCCTCGGCCTGGTGTCCGCTGCCGTCCTGCTCGCCGGTGCGGTGCTGACGCCCGTGACGCTCGGCGGTGGCCTCGCAGCCTTCGCCTACGTCGACCTCCCCGGGTTCCTGCTGTGGCTGGTGTGGGTCGTGACCTTCGGGGTCGTGCTCGTCCGGGACCGCGTGCCCGAGCCCCGTTCCGATGCCGTCGGCGCGGCACCGGCGTGGTGACGGTCGTCAGCTGAGCGCCGCGGCGAGCCGCTCGCCCAGCGCCGTGATCGCGTGCCCTCGCCCGGGACCTCCGGCCGCCAGGGCAGCGTCAGCCGGTCCTTCGCCTTGTCGACGTAGCGCGGCACCACGTGCAGGTGGAAGTGGAACTCGGTCTGCCAGGCGTCGGCACCGCAGCAGTCCTGGCTGTGCCGCTTGGGTATGACCAGCAGGTGGTCGTCCGAGGCCGGGTTGATGTCCATGAAGGCGTAGGTCGTGTCGTCCTCGGCCACCCTCACGCTCGGGACGCGGCCCTCGACGATCCCGCTGAACAGGCACTGATCGCTCATGCGAGCGCGGTCAGCGCGCTGCGGTGTTCGCGATCCGGGCGGCGGCGGCGTTGCGGGTGCGCATGCCGGCCACCATCGTGAACGTGATCAGCCCGGCCAGGAACACGAACGGCAGGATCGTGCTGATCGTGTACGCGGTGTCGAAGCTCGCGACCGTGTACGCGACGAGGATCCGCAGGCCCGCCTCGACGAGGAACCCGATACCCCAGACGGCGTTGACCAGGTACTGGGAGCGGCGGAAGTCGGGGTACTGCCACAGGCCGTACCAGCGGTCGAGGCCTTCCCTCGTGCCGTCGGTGGCGAACTTCGCGCCGAAGTAGAACATGAGCGGCTTCGCGAGCAGCACCGAGAGCAGGCAGGCGAGGCCGAAGCCGCCGGTGACCACCGAGTCCTTGACGATCAGCAACCGTGAATCGGAGCCGCCGATGAACGCCGCTGCCGAGGACAGGAGCAGGAACACCAGGATCACGATCGACGCCCCGCTGAGCTTCCGCGCCCGGATCCAGGTGATGACGATCATGACCAGCGGGCCGATCCCGGAGATCAGGTACGCCACCTGGTCGCTCGCGCCCCAGCTCGACGCCACGTTGAACGCGACGATCGCCAGCCCGATGTCGAAGATCGCCGTCAGGGCCAGGTTGAGCAGCATCGACCTGCTGTCGAAGGAGTGGCCCGGTTCTGCGGCCGCCGCGCCGGTCATCGGCGGTAGGATCGACATGTGATGAATGAAGTCACGGTCACGAGTGAAAAGGTAACATCTGAACGGCCGCGCCGCAGCCGTTCACTGTCGCTGGTCGCCTTCCTGTTCGGCGTCGCCGACGTGGACGAGCTGCCGGGCCTCGCGCTCGTGCAGTTGCTGGGCGAACTGGGGATGAGCACGTCGGCGGCGCGTGGGCTGCTGGCCCGGATGCGCTCCGATGGGCAGCTCGCGACGTCGCGGCGGGGCCGGGAGGTCGACTACCGCATGGCAGGACCGTTCGCCGCGACGTTCCGCCGCCTTCGCGACGGCGGTTCGCGGGGCCTTCCCTCCTGGGAAGGCCACTTCCACGCGCTCGTCTACCAGATGCCCGAGGAGCACCGCGCCTACCGCGACCGGTTGCGGCGGATCGCCCAGCTCGTCGGCTACGGCCAGTTGCAGCCCGGCATCCTGATCGCCGCGCGCGACGTCGCAGGCGAGATGGCGGGCGTGCTGGCCGCCGCCCCGACCGGCGTGCGGGTGCACCGGGCCACGCTGGGGTTCCCGACGGAGACGGCCGCCGAGATCGCCAGGAGCACCTGGGAGCTCGACGCGCTGGCCGACACGTTCCGCGGGCACTGCACCACCCTGTCCGCCGCGTTGGTGGACAGCACGCCACCGCCACCCACCACCGACACGTTGCGCACGCTCGCGCGGATCGTCAACGACGCCGCCGTCGACCTCATCGACGACCCACGGCTGCCGGGCGCGCTGTTGCCAGCGGGCTGGCCGGTCGCGGAGCTGGGCGTCCTCTTCGAGCGGGTCAACGCCCGGTTCGGGCCGCCCGCAGCGCAGCACGTCCACGCCGTGATCGCGGTCAGGAGCGGGTCCGGGAGGTAACGCGCAGCACCTGATCGCCGACTTTCCGTGTCGACGCGCTGCTCGACGACGCGCTGCTGGCGACGCACTGGGCACACCGGACGGAACGGAGGATCGATGGCTGATCCTGCGGGCCATCCGACCGAGCCGGACGGTTACCCGCCGCCGGTCTACCAGCAGCCCCCACCGCAGTACGGCCCGTGGCCGACGACGCACCGTCCACCGCCGATGCCCGAGTCCCAGCGCGGAGCTGCCGTGTGGCCGTGGGTGGTGGGCGCGGTCCTGCTGACGGTGCTCGTCGGCGTGGTGCTGATCGGGGCCACGACGGAGCGCACGCCGCCGTCGCCGGTCGAGCGGCCGGCGAGCACGACGGCGCCGGCACTTCCCCGTCCGTGACCTCTCGGCGGGTGCGCCGGATCAGGCGACGCCCGCGCGCACCGTGGCGTAGCGCTCCTTGAGCGCGACGTCCTTGTTGATCGTGTCGTGAGCCTCGTCCGGAGCGACCCCGTAGGCGATGGCCACCTCGTTCATCCGGCTGATGATCTGCACCAGCCGGGCGAGCCGGGCTTCCGTGCGGTCGACCGGCTGGATCGACCCGGAGGCCAGCGCGAGCGCGCGATCGACCCAGATCGCCTCGGCGTGCAGCCCGGCCTCCTGTAGCACCCGGTGCAGCTGCGCGGAGAGCTGTCGCGGCTCGAGGTCGATCCACTCCGAGAGCACATGCCGGTCGAGGGGGAAGAGGCGGTTGCGCTCGCGGAAGTAGAGCAGCTCGATGGCGAACGTGTGGCCGAACGAGCAGTAGACGCAGCCGTTGTGCAGCGAGACGGCCACGCAGGCCAGGTGGGTGCGCAGCGGCCCGAGCGCGTGCAGTGTGGACAGGTAGCGCGGCATGTTGACGATGAACCACCACAGTCCCCGCGCCGTGCCCATCCGCCGCAGGATGTACGGGATCATCCGGGGCGGGAAGCCCCAGAGCTGCCGGCAACAAGCTTCGAGAATGCCGACCACGAGCCTGTTCGGGCTGCTGCCGACCACGACGCGCTCCTCACGCAAGGTGACGCGAAGACTACTCGATGGCCGAGCGGTACGGCAGGTTTCGCACGGTATCTCTCGCCTCCCCCGACGACGTGATCGGCGGGGTGCCACGATCGCCCCGGCGCGATCACACCTCGGGGAGCTGCGAGGATGCGCGCATGACGGCTGCGAGCGGTCCGCGGGTCGTCCGGCTGCGGTCGGGCGACCTCGTGCAGACGCGGCAGGTGCAACCCCGCGACGCCCCGGCGCTCGCCGCGGCGTACGAGAACCTCGGTGAGCAGTCCCGTTACCGGCGCTTCTTCACCCTCATCCCCGAGCTCTCCGGGACGGTGCTGACCGCAGCCACGGACGTCGACCACCACGACCACGAGGCGTTCGTGGCGACCCCGCTGCTGGGCACCCCGGCGGAGCGGGATCAGATCGTGGCGGAGTGCCGGTTCGTCCGCTACGCCGACCGGCCCGACACCGCCGATCTCGCGGTCACCGTGGTGGACTCCTGGCAGGGTCGCGGCCTCGGGACGGCTCTGCTCGACCGGCTCAGCGAACGGGCGTCGGAGCTCGGCATCGCCTACTTCACCGCCGAGGTGCTGGCCGAGAACAAGGCCATGCTCGCGATGCTGCCCGCACTCGGCACGGTGGAGACCGAGTCGTTCGGGCCCGTCGTCTCCGCGCACATCGCGATCGCCGCGGCCGCCCGCGGTGACATCGTGTGCATCCCCGGCCCGTTGCGACGCCTGGTCCAGGTCTCCGATGCGCTGGCCCATATCGTGCTGTTGCCGGTGACGACCGCACTGCGCGTGCTGTCGGCACCCGACGACGAGGACCGACCCCAGGAAAGGCCACGATGAACGCCTTCGATCCCGACGAGAACGACGACCTCGACGCCAACGAGCTCCTCGAGTCCGAGGACACCCTCGAGGACCGCGGCGTCGTCGATGCGCTCGACGAGGGCTACTCGCCGCCGGAGCGCTCGTGGGTGGGTGACGACTTCGGCAACACCGCCAACGAGGCGGCCGAGGGCGAGAGCATCGAGGGCCGGCTCGCCCGCGAGCTCCCCGAGGTGGCCGAGGACGAGGGCGACGGCCTCGGCGACTCCAGCGACACCGACGGCGAGCTGTTCGACGACGAGGTCGGTACCGAGCGCGCCGGGCGGCTCGTGGCCACCGGTGGTGACTTCGACGACGACGAGGAGCTCTACGCCGAGGACGCCGGCATCGACGGCGCCGGGGCGTCGGCGGAGGAGGCGGCCGTGCACATCATCGCCGAGCGGGACGAGGACGAGGACGACGACCGCTGATCGCGGCGCGGCGGCGGGGCTCTCCCATCGCAGGATGGCCACCATCATGCGGTTGAACGCTGGGATGGCCACCATGCTGCGGTCCCGGCGCGCGGTCAGCCGACCGTCACCACCACCTGGCCGCGGTTGCCGCCCTCCTCGATGAGGGTGTGTGCGGCGGCCACCTGCTCCAGGTGCAGCACCGTCACCAGCGACGGCGGCAGCCGGAACCCGGCGCGGACGTCCTCCCACAGCGCGGCCGTCTGGGCCCGGTTGCCGGTGCGCACCCCGAGCAGCGACTGGCTGTGCAGGTAGAGCGGCGCCAGCCGCACCGGGATCGGCTCGCCACCGATGGCTCCCGACACGACGATGCGACCCATGTCGGCCAGCGCGGGCCAGTAGCGCTCCCAGAGCCCGGCGAACCCGAGGTTGTCGATGACGCAGTCGATGCCCCAGTCGCCGGTCAGCTCGAGCAGGGCGTCGGCGAGGTCGGGCCGGTCCCCGTCGAGCCCGGCGTGCAGCGGCAGCCCGTCGAGCGATCCGGGCTTGGTGGCGAGCTGTTCGAGCCCGATGACGTCGGCGCCCCGGAACGCGGCCAGCGCGGCGGCGGCCGAGCCGAGCGCGCCGCCCGCCCCGATCACCAGCACCGTGGAGCCCGGCCCGACACCGCCCGCGTCGAGCTGCGCCCGTGCGACCGGGCCGTTCGCCGCCAGCGCCGCCGCCTCGGCGACGTCGAGGTCGTCGGGGATCGGATGGACGTTGGCCGCCGGGACCACGCAGAACTCGGCGTAGCTGCCCTGGCGGTGCACGCCGACGAGCCGCAGCTGCGGGCACGCCTCCTCGCGCGCGGTCCGGCAGGCGCGGCACTCGCCGCAGCCCAGCACCGCGGAGACCGCGACGCGACGGCCGAGCAGGTCCGTCGGCACGCCAGGGCCGCGCGCGTCGACGACACCGGCGTGCTCGGTGCCGAACACGTGCGGGAACGTGACGGCCGGGGCGAACGGGGGCTTCCCGGCCCGCGTCGCCACGTCCTTGGTGCGGGCGACGGCCACGGCCTGCACGCGGACGCGCACCTCGCCGGGGCCCGGGACGGGATCGGGCAACTCGGCCGGGACCAGCACGTCGGGCGTGCCGAAACGCTCCACGACGACGGCCCGCACCGCGGTCACCCCTTCCGATGGTGTGCGGGTGAGTATCGGGGTCGCCGGGGTGCGGAGTCACGGGTCACGCGGCCACCGGGACGTCAGGAGGGCCACCTTGCTGACGTCCGGAACGGGCCGCCGCCGGGACCGCGCGGCTCAGCCGTGCACGCCCACCATCAGCTCGGCGAGGTCGTCGGGCTTCAGGAACGAGGGCGGCGGGGGCGGGCCCCATGCGTAGAGGCTGCGTGCCCCCGACACGACGCCCGGCTCCCACAGCTGGTCGTCGGGGATGCAGTCGATGTCGGAGTAGTACTCCGAGAAGTTGCCGGCCGGGTCGCGCAGGTACCAGAAGAAGTTGGAACCGATGTAGTGCCTGCCCAGGCCCCAGGTGTGGCGTTCGGGGTGCTCCTCCAGCATCGCGGTGGCGCCGCGCCCGACCTCGTCGACGTCGTCGACCTCCCACGACGTGTGGTGCAGGAACGTCACGGGCGCCTGCTGCACCAGCACGTTGTGGTGATCGGTGGAGCAGCGCATGAACGCGGCCAGCCCGGGTGCCTCGTCGCTCACCTTGAACCCGAGGCCGTGCTGGAAGAACTTCTGCGTCGCCTCCTGGTCCACCGAGCCGAACACCACGTGCCCCAGCTTGCGCGGCCGGACCGGGTCGGGGCGCAGGATCCCCGGTGCCCGCACCCCGGGTCGCTCCACGTCGCCCGGCGCGTTGTAGGGCGGCGCCGGCGTGGCCTGCTGTTCGATCCGTGGCGCGACGGACACGACGACGTCGAGCTGGGTGGCGGGGTCGACGGCGCGGAGCCGCTCGCCGTCGCGGTCGGCCGCGATGTCGAGGCGGGCCAGCTGCGTGGTGATCCGGTCCAGGTCATCGGGATCGTCGACGCCCACCCCTAGCGACATCAGCCTGCGGTACGGACTGTGCACCACCCGCAGCTGCTGGCCGCCGTCGACGGTACTGAAACCGTCGGCCGTCGGTGTGAGACCGAACTCGGCGTAGTAGCCGGCGGTCTCCGCGACGTTCGGAACGCCGATCGTGATCTCGGTGAGTCGGTGCAGTCCCATCGTGGCGATCCTTCCTATGCGGGGGAGACGAACCGGTGGTGCATCTCGCCGATGCCCTCGATGAACGTGTCGAGCCGCTGGCCCGCGGCGAGGAACCGCTTCGGGTTGCGACCCATGCCGACCCCGGCCGGAGTGCCGGTGAAGATCACGTCACCCGGCTGCAGCTGCAGCGCGGCCGACAGCTCGGCCACCAGCTGCGGCACCGAGAACACGAGGTCGGACGTGCGACCCTTCTGCACCGACTCGCCGTCGATGCTGCACCCGAGCGCGATGTCGTCGGGATCGGCGAACGCGTCGGGCGTGACCAGCCACGGCCCGGTCGGGCTGAAGCCGGGGAACGACTTCGCGAGGCTGAACTGCGGCGCCGGGCCTGCCGACTGGACCGTCCGGTCCGACACGTCCTGCCCGACCGTCAGCCCGGCGATGTGCTCCCAGCCCCGCTCGACGGGGACGTTGCGCGCGGCGGTGCCGATCACGGCCACGAGCTCCACCTCCCAGTCCACGGTCGGTCCGGTCAGCACGATCTCACCTTCCGGACCCGCGAACGACGAGACGAACTTGGTGAACACGACGGGGGCGTCGGGCAGCGCCAGACCGGCCTCGGCCGCGTGGTCGCGGTAGTTGAGCCCGATCGCGAACACCTGCGCTGGGCGCGGGGCGGGCGGGCCGAGCTCGGCGGCGTCGAACGCGACCGCAGAGTCGACCGGCGCCGTCGCCGCCCACTCGACGAACTCGGCCCACCGCGCGTACACCGCCTGCGGGTCGGCGTCGAACCGCCCGCCGCTCGCCCGCTCGACGTCGACGGCACCCCCCTCGGTGAACAGGGTCAGCCTGCCGGCCAGGTTTCCGGAACGCATCGTGGTTCTCCTCAGTGGGGATCGGTGGCCAGTATCTGGCCGAAGGCGGTGGTCAGGGCGGACAGCGGATCATCGACGCCCGCGGCGGAACGGAACCCGACGTAGCGGTCGGGCCGCACCAGTACCGCCCCGGTCGAGGTGATCCCGCGGTGCTTGAGCCAGGCGCAGCGCACGTCGACGTAGTCGCTGTCGAGCACGCCCACGCGGGCGGCGCGCAGCGCGATGCCCCGCTCGGCGGCGAGCTTCTCGGCGGCGTCGACCCAGTCCTGGCCGTCCTCGCCGGCGATCAGGACGAAGTGGCCGCCGTGCACGAGCGTGTTCAACGGGATCCGGGTGCCCTCGCGCTCCACCCAGGCGTGCGGCATCGGGTGGCCGGGCCGGGTGCTGGGCTCGTAGAGGCGCACCGCGTCGAGCGGGACGTAGGGCTGCGACCCGTCGTCGACGATCGCCGCGGAGTCGTAGGTGTAGCCGAACTCGACGTTGTGGTGGCGGAACTCGATGGTCTGCGCGCCCAGTGCCCGGTTGAGAGCGTGCCGCTTCTCCGCGGAGCCGGGCAGGTCCTCCCACAGCGGGCGGACCGCGGCCCAGTTCTCCGCCGCGGTGCGCTCCGGCGAGAGCTCCAGCGCCTCGTCGATCGCGAAGTGGTTCATCGCTGCCGCGACGGCGGCGTCGACGTTGGCCTTGTCGACGGGCCGCCGCTCGGCGTCGTAGGTGTCGAGCAGCGCGTCACCGGCGCGCCCGGCCAGCACCGCTGCGAGCTTCCAGCACAGGTTGTAGGCGTCGTGGACGGCGCCGTTGAGCCCGAGCCCTCCCGTCGGCGGGTGCCGGTGCGCGGCGTCGCCGAGCAGGAACACGCGCCCGGACCGGAAGCGATCGGCGAGCACCCCCTCCATCATCCAGGGGCTGATCTGGTGGATCGTCGGCGCGAAGTCGGGGATCCCCAGCGTCGCGCGCATCCGCTCGAGGATCTTGTCCGGATCCGCGGCGTCGGTGTCGTCGGGCGCGAACTGCAGGTGGAAGACCCACTCCTCGGACTGCGGGCCCCAGTTCTCGGGTCCCATCGCGACGAGCACGCCCGACGCCCAGGAGCCGCCGAAGTCGGGGTTGACGAGCCAGCGGATCAGCACGTCCGGATCGTCGAGGTACGGCGACAGGTCGGCCGTGAGGTGCGTGGAGACCATCCGCATGATGTTGCGGACGCCGCTGAGCTCGATGCCGACCAGCTCGCCGACGGCGCGGCCGCCGTCGGCGCCCAGGAGGTAGTCGGCGCGCACCCGGTACTGCTCGGCGGCATCGCGGTCGAGGATCGTCGCGGTGACGCCGTCGGCGTCCTGCTCCAGCGCGAGGAGCTCGTGGTGGAAGCGGACCCCGGACGGCGCGAGCTCCTCGGCACGGGCCTTGAGCAGCGGCTCGAGCCGGATCTGGGGCAGGTTCGCGGTGCGGCACGGGCTCGCGGCGACGAAGTCGGGATCGGTGTAGCCGCCGCCCCAGACCTCGAGCCCGCCCAGCTTGCGGCCGTAGCCGTCGTGATCGCCCGCGACGCCGGCGTACCAGGCGGTGGAGCGCATGTTCTCCGGCGGCGTGCTGCGGGCGAGCACCGCCTCGGCCACCCCGACCTCGGTGAAGATCTCCATCGTGCGCTGGTTCAGCACGTGTGCCTTCGGCAGCAGCGACGTGCCCGCGTACCGCGACACCAGCAGCGACTCGACGCCCAGCTGGGAGAGCAGCATCGATGCGGTCAGCCCGGCGCCACCGCCGCCGACGATCAACACGGGTACCCGGATCTCGTCCATCTGTCCTCCTTGACAGTGCGCCGAAACCATCATGATGAATATGGTGGAAGTATTGGACCCGCTCTGGACCGGTGTCAAGGGATGCGCCATAATCATCATGACTAATTGGGAGGCCCGATGACCAGCGGACTCATCAACGAGGCGGCACTCCCGCGCTCGGAGCGGGCGGCGCAGCGGATCGCGGCCCTGGCTCGCGCCTCGGAGTCCGGGGCGCGGCTGGGCACCAAGAACGAGCTGCGTGAGCTGTGCGGCGTCTCGGTCGGCACGTTCAACGAGGCGTTGCGGCTGCTGCAGTCGCGGGGGATCGTCGCAGTACGGCCCGGTCCGGGCGGGGGCCTGTTCGTAGCGGAGCAGCCGCCGATGGTGCGACTGGGCAACTCGGTGCTCGCGCTCGACGCCGAGGCCGGCACCGTCGCCGACGCCGTGCGGATCCGCGACGCGCTCGACCCGCTCCTGATCCGCGACGCGGTCGCGCACTCCTCACCCGCCGCGCTCGCGGGCTACCGGGAGCAGGTCGCCCTGATGGCGACGGCGGTCGAGGAGCTCGACGGGGTGGCGTTCCTGCGGGCCAACTGGCGGCTGCACGCGCTGATCGCCGAGGTCAACCCGAGTGCGCTGCTGCGCTCGATCTACCTCTCCCTGCTGGAGGTGGTGGAGGCGCACCTGATCGCGGTGCTCCCGCACGGCGCCGCGCCGATGGCGGAGGTCATGGCGGCGCGGTGTCGGGTGCACGCCGATCTGGTGGAGGCGATCGCTGCCGGCGACCGGGCGGAGGTGGACCGCCTGATCGAGGTGCACCGGGTGAAGAGCGGCCTCGTCGCGTCACCCTGAACACATATGTTGACGCGTCAGCATCTTCGGGCTTATTTTGTTGTCATGTCAGCAAAGATTGCGATCATCATCGGCAGCACCCGTCCCGGCCGCAACGGCGAGGCCGTGGCCCGCTGGGTGTTCGACATCGCCAAGCAGCGCAGCGACGCCGAGTACGAGCTCGTCGACATCGCCGAGTTCCACCTCCCGCACCTCGACGAGGCCATGCCGCCCTCGCTGGGCCAGTACGCGCACCCGCACACCAAGGCGTGGGCCGAGAAGATCGGTTCCTTCGACGGCTACGTCTTCGTCACGCCCGAGTACAACCACTCCACGTCCGGCGCGCTGAAGAACGCGATCGACTTCCTCTACGCCGAATGGAACAACAAGGCCGCGGGCTTCGTCAGCTACGGCAGCGCCGGTGGCACCCGCGCCGTCGAGCACCTGCGCCTGGTCATGGGCGAGCTGCAGGTCGCCGACGTGCGTGCGCAGGTGGCGCTGTCGCTGTTCACCGACTTCGTCAACTTCAGCGAGTTCAACCCGGGCGCTCACCAGACCGAGGCCGTCGGCACCATGCTCGACCAGGTGGTGTCCTGGAGCAACGCGCTCGCGACCGTCCGCGCGGCCTGACCGTCGTACCCTTCCGATCATGAGCGAACCGCGGTGGCTCGACGAGCGCGAGGCGCAGATCTGGCTGACCTACCGCACGCTGGCCGCCGAGCTCAACACGACGCTGGAGCAGCGGCTGGGCGGGCTGTCCGGACCCGAGTACGCCGTGCTGGTGACGCTCTCGGAGAGCGCCGAGGGCGTGGTGCGGGCCCGCGAGCTGGGAGCGGCGGTCGGCTGGGACCGTAGCCGGCTGTCGCACCAGGTCAGCCGCATGGAGAAGCGCGGGCTGGTGGTCCGCGAGGAGTGCGAGCGCGACGCCCGCGGATCGATGGTGCGCATCACCCCGGCCGGTCGCACCGCGATCGAGGCTGGGGCGCCCCAGCACGTCGAGGCGGTGCGGCGCTACTTCTTCGACGCCTTCGCCTCCGATGTGGAACGTGACATGTTCGCCGGGGTGATGGAGCGGATCGTGGCGGGGTTGCCGGGGGATCCTTCTTCATAGCTGTGATCGCTGGCTGGGCGCTGTTGCTCGATGCCTGGTGGTGCGGCCTCATGGAACCCTGTGGCTGTCTTGAGGCGTGCTCGGGGCGCCTCATGGAACCTTGTGGCTGCCCGGACCGTGCGCAAGCGGCCTTGTGGATCCTTGTCGCTGACCAGAGCCGCCCGCGACCAGCCACCTGGGACCTTGTGGCTACCCGAACCCGAGCCGTCCAGGGCTCCCCCGCGAGCAGCCACCCGGAACCAGGTGACTGCCCGCCCTACCTCACCCACCCGGATAGCGAGTCCACCAGCGCGGATCGGCACCCGTCGAGTACTCGGTGCCGGCAGGCCGGTCGGTGAGCTGCGTGACCAGGTCGCGGGCGAGCGTGTCGAGCACCCAGCCCAGCTCGAGATCGGCGATCAGCTCCACGGGCAGCGCATCGGCCCCGTGCGCAGCACCGAGCAGCGCGCCCGCCATCGGGCCGACGGCATCGGGCGCGGGCAGGTCGCGCACCGCCCGCAGCGCGTCGGCGATGGCAGCCGTGCCGGGGCAGCGCTCCGCGACGGCGACCCCGCCCCGCAGCGCGGCCAGCGCGGTCCGGTCGGGGGCCAGCGCCGCCAGCGGCGTGGTCGGATGGACCGCCTCCGGGATGCCGGCGCTGCGCGCGGCGTTCGCGATGGACGTGCCGCCCAGCACGTCGCGCACCAGGAGCACACCCCGGACGGCGGCGTCGACGGTGCCGGGGTCACCGTGGGTGGCCGTGACGTTCTCCCGGATCCAGCCCGCTCCCGCCGGGACGGCCGCCAGCGGCAGGGACCGGGTGAGCGCCTGGTGGTCGCTGGCGGTGATCGGCGCGGGCCCCGGCGTCTCGTCGGTGGCCGCCAGCAGTGCGGCGACGGTGGTCGGGGCGTCGCCGCGCCGCTCGTGCAGCGCGGGCACCCGGTGCAGCCAGCCGGTGAGATCGATCGGCGCGGGCACGGGGAGACCCTGGATGCGTCCCCAGCGCCGGTAGGCCGACCAGACGACGGTCGGCGACGGTCCGATGCCGCGGTTGTCGGCCCGCACCATCGCCCGGATCAGGCCCTCGAGGGTGAAGGACACCAGCTGCGAGGTGGCGGTGCCGAACAGCCGTCCGACGTCGGGCTGGACGGGGCGGGTCAGCGCGTCGCCGAGCGCGAGCCCCAGCACCATGCCGCGGACCCGGGAGCGCCGGTCGAACCGGGCGACGTCGGCGGGCTTGGGCTTGCGCACCGGGATCTGACGGGTGACGGCGGCCGGTTCCGCGAGCCGGTCGGCCAGCCCCATGATCGTGTTGCGGCCCTCCACGGTCGCGGCCCAGTCGGGCGGCACCGCGGCCTCGCCGTGCAGCGCGCCCAGCAGGTTGCCGGTGAGCGAGCCGGTCGAGTCGCTGTCACCGTCGTGGTTGACGGCCAGCAGCAGCGCCGCACGCACGGCGTCGGGACCCGGGTGGGCCAGCGCGCAGTAGACGCTCATCGCGAGCGCCTCCTCCGCCACCCAGCCCTCGCCCAGTGCCCGCAACCGCTCCGGGGACGGCGGCCCGGCCGCGGCCGCGTCGACCGCCCGGCGCAGCGCCGAGATCGTCTCCTCGTGGCCGGGGAAGGCGGTGAGCTGGTCGAGGGTGGTGTCCACCGACTGGGCGAGCGTGCGGCCGTCCAGCAACCGCCGCACGATCACGGCGAACGCGGCGGCCGCGATCCCGGCCGTCGGGTGCCCGTGGGTCAGATACGATCCCGTGACGGCGGCGTCCGCGACGTCGTCGATGCTGGTCAGGCCGGCGAAGAGGCCGAAGGGGGCCGCCCGCATCACGGTGCCGCAGCCCTTCGACCCCGGGTTGACGGGGTGCGATGGCGTCCCGCGCTGTGCCGCCTGCAGCCCGGAGAGGCAGGCGTTGCCCGGCGCGCGCTGCGCGTAGAGCCACGGCCGGGCCGCGAGGCCCTTCGCGCCTTCGGGCGGGAGCGGGATGCGCTGGGTCGTGAGCCAGCGGCGGTACGCGGCGTGGAGCCGTTCGGCGAGGTCACCCGGATCCGGCGCGAGCAGTCCCTCTGCGGTGAAGAGCACCATCTGCGTGTCGTCGGTGACCAGGCCAGCAGGCCCGTAGGACGACGCGACCAGTTCGGTGACCCCCGCAGGACCGTACTGCTGCCTGATCTGTGCCAGCGACAGGAACTCGACCGGTGCGCCCAACGCGTCACCGACGGCCCCTGCCAGCAGGCTGCCTCGCACGCGTGAGCGGCGGTCGGGCCGTCGCGAGATCGTGTGCGCCATGGGGTGAACGTAGAAGTACGGCTGACCGCGCGGTGATCCGCCCGGCAGAATCTGCGCCCATGACCCCCTATCCAGCGGTGAAACCCCCGCTCATCGCCTGGGACGTGACGCTGTCGGTGATCGCGCTCGCCCTCACCGGGCTGCTCGTGGCGGGCGGCGTGGTGATCGGGTTCTTCTCGGTGGCCTTCCTCGACCACTGCCCGCCGGAGCGCTGCAGCGCGGAGGGCGCCTGGACGGCGGTGGGCATCGCACTGCTCGTCGCCGTCGTGATCGGGCTCGCCGGGATGGTCGTGGCGATCGTGCGGATCACGCGGCGGCGGATCTCGTGGCCGTTCGCGGTCGGCGCGCTGCTGCTGTGCGTGGCGACGCTCGTGGCCGGGATCGCGGGCTACGCCGCGGCCGTCGGGGGCTGACCGTCGGGGAGCCCCGCTACCGTTCTCGGCACAGGCGGGGGAGGCGGGCATGAGCGCAGCGGCGCGGGCCACCATCGCGGCCGTCCGGCAGCTCGTCGACAGCGCCGCGGCGCTGCTGGCCGCCCCGGGCGTGCTGCGCGAGAGCGCCCGCCGCCAGCTCGAGATCCTCAACGGCTCCCAGGTGCAGGCCCGGCTGGAGCAGACCCCGGTCGGGGCGCTGCGGGAGGTCGCAGGCCGTGGCGTCCGGTTCGGAGCGCTGGAGCAGGCGGGCTACGGCACGGTCGCGGCCGTGCTCGCCGCGCCGGACCACCGGCTCGACCAGGTGCCCGGTGTCGGGCCGGCCACCGTGGCGGAGGTGCGTCGCGCAGCGCGGGCCGTCGCGCAGCAGGTGCACCGCGACGTCCGCTTCCGCTTCGACGCCGACCGCCAGGATCTCGCGCAGGGCCACCTGCTCGCCACGCTGGCCGCCGTGCGCGCCGCCGACGCGGCCGTGGCGACGTTGCGGCAACCGTTGCAGCGCTTCACGATCGAGGCCACCCCGCTCGTCGCCGACGCCGAGCGCGCCGGCAGCAGGCTCGCCATGCTGTTCTCCCGGCGGGCCACGAAGGAGTCCGCGCTCGAAGCGCTCGCCCGGCTGGAGAAGCTGCTCGCCGACCCCGCCATCGGCGGGCTGCAACATGCCGTCGACGCGCGGCTGCACGTGGCCGATCCCGCCGCTCACGCGCCCGAGCGGCTGTGGCGCGACTACCTGACCGACGCCGCCACCACGAACGCCGTGCTGTCGACGGTCGGCGGCACCGGAGCTGGTGGTGGCGCCGCGCCGGACGAGGAGGCCGCGCGCGGGTTCGTCCCCGATGAGCTGCGCCAGCGCATCACCGCGGTGCCGCTCGACACCGGGCTGCTCACCGCCACCCTGCGCGGCTACCAGGTCTTCGGTGCGCAGTACGCGATCCACCAGCGCCACGCGATGCTCGGCGACGAGATGGGGCTGGGCAAGACCATCCAGGCGCTCGCGGTGTTCGCGCATCTCGCCGCGAGCGGGCAGCGCCGGTTCCTCGTGGTGTGCCCGGCGAGCGTGCAGATCAACTGGCTCAACGAGACCGCCAAGCACAGCCTCCTGCACACCCACGGCCTGCACGGGCCCGATCGCGACGCCGCCGGGCGGCGCTGGCTGCACGAGGGCGGCGTGGCCGTCACCACGTTCGGCACGCTGGCCCGGCTGCCCGCCGAGGTCCGCGACGCCGATGTGGCGATGCTCGTCGTCGACGAGGCGCACCACGTCAAGAACCCCGACGCCGCGCGGTCGAGGGCGGTGCGGCGGGCCGTCGACCACGCCCAGCGCGCGCTGTTCCTCACCGGCACGCCGATGGAGAACCGCGTCGAGGAGTTCCGCTCGCTCGTGGGCTACCTGCAGCCCGCCGTCGCACGGTCGGTGAGCGCCGCCGACGCCGTCGCGGGCGCCACCGTGTTCCGCCGCGCCGTGGCACCGGTCTACCTGCGCCGCAACCAGGACGACGTGCTCACCGAGCTCCCCGAGCGGATCGAGACGGAGGCCTGGGTGCAGCTGGGCGCCGCCGAGGAGGCCGCCTACGCGGCGGCGGTCGCGAAGCGCAACCTCATGGGCATGCGCCAGGCCACGTTCGGCGCCGCCAAGCTCGAACGGCTCACCGAGATCGTCGAGGAGGCCGCGCAGGACGGCATGAAGGTCGTGGTCTTCTCCTACTTCCTCGGTGCGATCCGGGAGATCGGGGAGGCGCTCGGGGCCGCGGTCGTCGGCACCATCACCGGTGCCGTGGCCCCCGCGCTGCGCCAGGGGCTCGTCGACGGGTTCACGGGTCGGGCCGGTCACGCCGTGCTGCTCTCGCAGATCGAGGCCGGTGGCGTCGGCATCAACATGCAGGCCGCGTCGGTGGTGATCCTCGTCGAGCCGCAGTGGAAGCCCAGCACCGAGGAGCAGGCGATCGCCCGCGCGCACCGGATGGGCCAGGTCCGCACCGTGGGAGTGCACCGGCTGCTGGCCAAGGACGGCATCGACGAGCGGATCCGCGAGATCCAGCAGGGCAAGCGCCTGCTCTTCGACGAGTTCGCGCGCAAGAGCGACGCGAAGGACGCCGACAGCCGGGCCGTCGACACCGCCGAGCACCGGCCCGCGGCGCTCGACGACGAGTCACTGCCGCTGCAGCAGCGGGCCCTGCTGGCGGAGTGGCACCGACTGGGACTCCCCGTGGACGGGGAGGCTCAGCCGAACAGCGTGCTGTAGGCGTTGAGCGCGGGCTGCCCGCCGAGGTGGGCGTAGAGCACCGTGGAACCGGGGTCGAGCTCCTGGCGGCCCACCAGGTCGATCAGCCCGGCCATCGACTTCCCCTCGTAGACGGGGTCGGTGATCATGCCCTCGGTTTGGGCCGCGAGCCGCATCGCGTCGAGCGTGGTGTCGTCGGGGATGCCGTAGACGCCGGCGTGGTAGCGCTCGTCCAGCTCGGCAGGGGCCGGCTCCGCGGCATTGATCAGTGCGGCGGTGCCCTTGGCGATCCGGTCGACGGCGGCGCGGGTCTCGGCGGGCTTCGCGGAGGCGTCGATGCCGAGGATGCGCCGCGGCCCGTCGTCGGGCATCGAGGCGAAACCCGCCATCATCCCGGCCTGCGTGCTGCCCGTGACCGAGCAGACGATGATCGTGTCGAACCGGATGCCCAGCGGGCCCTCCTGCGCGGCGAGCTCGACGGCCCAGTTGGCGAACCCGAGCCCGCCCAGCGGATGGTCCGAGGCCCCGGCCGGGATGGCGTAGGGCCGCCCGCCTGCCGACTCGATCTCGGCGATGGCCGCCTCCCAGCTCTGCTTGACGCCGATGCCGAACTCCGAGCGCACGAGCCGGACGTCGGCGCCGATCATGCGTGCCAGCTGGATGTTGCCGACCTTGTCGTAGCCGGGATCGGTCCAGTCGACCCAGCTCTCCTGGATCAGCACGCACTTCAGGCCGGCGACCGCCGCGGCCGCGGCGACCTGGCGCGTGTGGTTGGACTGGACCCCACCGATCGAGACGAGCGTGTCGCAGCCGGTGGCCAGCGCGTCGGCCACCAGGTATTCGAGCTTCCTGGTCTTGTTGCCGCCGAAGGCGAGCCCGGAGTTGCAGTCCTCGCGCTTGGCCCACACCTGCGCGCCGCCGAGGTGGGCGGTCAGGCGCGGCAGGTGCTGCAGCGGCGACGGTCCGAACAGCAGGGGATGGCGAGCGAAGTCCTGCAGTGCCATGGCGGGCTCCTCGGGTGTGTTGTTGCTCAGGCTTGCTGTTCCTCGGCCTCGATCAGCTCGTCGAGGGTCGACCAGATCTCGTGGTTCACCGCGGCGGCGGCATCGACGTCGCCCGCGGCGCAGGCGGCGATCAGCTGCTCGTGCAGGCGGATGGAACGGCGGCCCGACAGGCTGGCGAACCGGCGCCGCTCCAGCCGGCGGATCAGCGGCGTGTAGCGCTCGATCGTGGCCAGGACCGCGCGATTGCCGCAGGCCAGCACGAGCACGTCGTGCAGCTCGTCGTCGGCGAGCAGTGCGGCGTCGACGTCGGCGGTGCGCACGGCGTCGGCGAAGCGGGCGTTGGCCGCGCGCATGGCCGCGAGCTCCGGCTCCCCGATGTGCGGCACGGCCGCGCGCACGGCGAGATCGTGCATGGCTTCCACCACCACGCCCGCGTCGCGGACCTCCCGCAGCGCCAGCGCCGTGACGCGCGTGAAGCTCTGCGGCTTGCTCTCGACGAGGCCCTCCGCGGACAGGCGCGCCAGCGCGTCGCGGATCGGGGCGCGCGACAGGCCGAGCCGTTCGGCCAGGTCGGCGTCGCGGATCACGGCACCTGCGGCCAGCGAGCCGTCGACGATCGCGTCCCGGATCAGCCGGTACGCCTCGTCGCGCAGCAGGGTGCGGCGCACCCGAGGGAGACTCACATCTAACATGTTAATGGACGGATGGGGTGTTTGTCGCCCGCCCGCGTCGATCGGGTCTCGGGCGGCAGCGGCTGTCGGGTGCTCCCGATAGGGTCGTGATCGGAAGGTCTTCATCCTCGACCGCGAACGGGAGCGAACGTGGGCGTCAGTCTTGCCAAGGGCGGCAACGTCAGTCTCACCAAGGAAGCGCCAGGCCTCACGAATGTCCTCGTGGCACTGGGCTGGGACGTGCGCACCACCACCGGTGCCGACTACGACCTCGACGCCTCGGCGATCCTGCTCAACGCGAGCGGCAAGGTCATCTCCGACCTGCACTTCGTGTTCTTCAACAACCTGGTCAGCCCCGACGGCACCGTCGAGCACACCGGCGACAACCTCACCGGTGAGGGCGAGGGCGACGACGAGATCATCAAGGTCAACCTCTCGGCCATGTCACCGGATGTCGCCAAGGTCGTCTTCCCGGTCAGCATCTACGACGCGGAGTCGCGCCGGCAGAGCTTCGGGCAGGTCAACAACGCCTACATCCGGGTCGTCAACAGCGATGGTGGCGCCGAGCTCACCCGCTTCGACCTCTCGGAGGACGCGTCCACCGAAACGGCCATGGTGTTCGGCGAGCTCTACCGCCACGGCGGCGACTGGAAGTTCCGTGCGGTCGGACAGGGCTACGCGTCCGGCCTCGCGGGCATCGCCCGCGACTACGGCGTCAACGTCGGCTGAACCGCTGTTCCGGCCTCGCGCGGGGTGTGCGAGGCCGGAACACGGTCACCAGATCCGCACGCGCTCCTGCGGCGCGGTGAACAGCGCGTCGTCCTCGTGCACCTGGAACGCCGCGTAGAACTCGTCGAGGTTCGTCACCACGGCGTTGCAGCGCAGGTCCGGCGGGGAGTGCGGATCCACCGCGAGCCTGCGCACGGCCTCGGCCTCCCGCGTCACCGCACGCCAGCACTGCGCCCAACCGAAGAACACCCGCTGCATGCCCGTCAGGCCGTCGAGCACCGGGGCCGGGGCGCCGTCGAGCGCGATCTCGTAGGCCTTGAGGCCGATCGTGACGCCGCCGAGGTCGCCGATGTTCTCCCCGACCGTCAACGCGCCATTGACCTTGTGGTCGGGCAGGCCGAGCGGGGACAGCGCGTCGAACTGCTCGATCAGGGCCTGGGAGCGCCGGTCGAACTCGGCGCGGTCGGCGGGCTCCCACCAGTCGGTCATGTTGCCCTCGCCGTCGTAGCGAGAGCCCTGGTCGTCGAAGCCGTGCCCGATCTCGTGGCCGATCACCGCGCCGATCCCGCCGTAGTTGGCGGCGTCGTCGGCGTCGGCGTCGAAGAACGGCGGCTGCAGGATCGCGGCCGGGAAGACGATCTCGTTGAGTCGCGGGTGGTAGTAGGCGTTCACGGTCTGCGGCGTCATGAACCACTCCGCCTTGTCGACCGGCTTCCCGATCTTCGCGAACTCGACGTCGGTGCTCCACTCGCCGGCACGCGAGACGTTGCCCAGCAGGTCGTCGGCGCGGATCTCCAGCGCGGAGTAGTCCTTCCAGACCTCCGGGTAGCCGATCTTCGGCGTGAACAGCGCGAGCTTCGCCAGCGCGCGCTCGCGCGTGGCCGGACCCATCCAGTCCAGCGCGCTGATGCTCTGCCGGTAGGCCTCCACCAGGTTGGCCACGAGCGTGACCATGCGGTCCTTGGCCGCCGCCGGGAAGTGCCGCGCCACGTAGAGCTGCCCGACTGCCTCACCCAGCGCACCCTCGACGAGCCCGACCCCGCGCTTCCACCGCTCGCGCAGCTGCGGCGTGCCCGACAGGGTGCGGCCGTAGAAGGCGAAGTCCTGCTCGACGATGGCCTCGGTCAGGTAGTCGGCGCACGCCGACGCGGTGCGGATCGTGAGCCAGGCCTGCCACTGCTCGAGCGGGCGCTGCGCCCACAGCTCGGCGGCCGCGGCCACGAAGCTCGGCTGCCGCACCACGACCTCGTCGAACGTCGCATCGGGGGCGCCGAGCCCGGCGAGCCATGGCTCCCAGTCGAAGGCCGGGGCGTGCTCGCGCAGCTGCGCGAACGTCATCAGGGTGTAGGTCTTCTCGGCGTCGCGGTTGGTGACGCGGTCCCACGACACGGCGGCCAGCGCCGTCTCCAGCTCCATCACGGTGGCCGCCAGCCCGGCGGGATCGGGCAGCCCGACCAGCCCGGCCAGCGTCGTCAGGTGCTCGACGTACGCGGTGCGGATCTCGGCGTAGCCGTCCTCGCGGTAGTACGACTCGTCGGGCAGGCCCAGGCCCGACTGCGACAGGTGCGGCAGGTAGCGCGACGAGTCCTTGGCGTCGGTGCTGACGAAGGCGCCGAACAGGGCGGTGCGGCCCTGGCGCTGGCTGCGGCCCAGCACCCGCGCGAGCGCCGCGCGGTCGGTGGCGCCGTCGATCGCGGCGAGCAGGGGCTGTAGCGGTGCGACGCCGAGCGCCTCGATGCGCTCGACGTCCATGAACGACGCGTAGAGATCGCCGATCTTGCGGGCGTCGGTGCCGGGCTCGGCCCGCGCGGCGGCCGTCTCGTCGATGATCGTGCGGACGTCGGCTTCGGCGCGGTCGCGCAGCACCCGGAACGCGCCGTCCTGCGAGCGGTCCTCCGGGATCACGTAGGACTGCAGCCACTTGCCGTTGACATGGCCGAACAGGTCGTCCTGGGGGCGGATGGCTGCATCGACCCACTGCAGGTCCAGCCCGGTGGCCGTGGGCCGTGTCGAGGTGGTCATGCACCAATCCTGCCTGGCCGGCGCCCGTGCGGTCGAGCAGGCCGTTCCTCATTCGGGCGGCAGGAGCCTCCGGAGCCGGGCCGGCGCCCGGTGCTGGGTGACGCGGACCGCGCCCGGCGTGGTGCTCAGGTGCTGCGCGGTCTCCTCGGCGGACAGGCCCAGGACGATCCGCATCACCACGACGTCGCGCTGGGCCGCCGGCAGGTCGCGCAGCGCCGCGATCGTCGCCTCCAGCTGTCCGTCCAGGTCGGCGCGGGCGTTGCGGGCCAGCCGGTCCCGGACGCCCGGCGGGTGAACAGGTAGATCGTGGGCGTGAAAGGCCGCCCGGCGACGGGCGCGGCGGTGATCACGCTCATGCAGATCTCGGCGCCCCGCGCAGTCGAACGAACGGCACGTTCGTACACCGCGAGTGGACGAAGGTGCCGTTCGCTCGGTGGTGGTGTGGTGCTTGCGGCGAGGTCGGGTGCTCAGTAGTACTCGGACGCGATGTTGTCGGCGCCGGTGTACTCGATGCGGACATCGGGTGGAACGTGGTCGCGGAGCCGGCGGGCGGCGCCGCGGCCCTCTTCGATGTAGTGGAGTTCGTCCTGCTGGCTGGCCCACGCCACGCTGGCAGGGTCATCCCAGTCGATCCGGCGCTGGTAGATCTGATCCCACTCCAGGAGCGACTTCATGACGTGGTCGGGGAGTTGGAACATGGTTTGGAAGTCCTCGGGCTCGGTGAGTTCGTAGAGCCCGTTGCCCTCGTCGACGTAGAACGGGTAGAGCCCGAAGTCCGACATGAGACGGATGGGCATGGTCACAGCGCATCACCCCCATCACAGTGGCCTGAGCTTCGACTCTTGTGCGCCGTCCACCGCCGGCGTCCACGGCATACGGCCGTGCTGATCTTCGTGTCTCGTGCCACCAGCTATTTGATGAGCGCCCCGCGCAGTCGAACGAACGGCACGTTCGTACCCCTCGAGTGGACGAAAGTGCCGTTCGCTCGGTGCATGCGGCGAGGTTGTCGGCTCCGAGGTAGCGGATCTGGACCTCGGGTGGGATGTGTTGGCGGAGCAAGCGTGCGGCGGCGCGGCCCTCCTTGGCTGGAAGTCCTCGGGCTCGGTCAGCTCGTAGAGCCCATTGCCGTCGTCAACATCGAACGGGTAGAGGCCCCAGTCGGACATCAGGCGGATGGTCATCACGCTCCTGTCCACCTCCGTCTCAGAAGAACTCAACCGGGCTGTTGCCTTCGGCGACGTACATGATCGAGACATCTGCCGGGATGTGTTGGCGCAGCACCTTTGCCGCTCTGCGGCCACATTCGAGGTAGTGCTCCTCGTCCTCCGGCGTGGCCCAGCCGGAGCTCAGCGGGTCGTCCCAGTTAAGGGTGCTCTCGTAGAGCTTGTCCCAGTCGAGGAGCTCCCGCATGACATGCTCGGGGAGCCCGAACATCTGTTGGAAGTCGTCCGGATCGATGAGGTCGAAGAGCCCGTCACCGTTGTCGAAGTAGAACGGGTAGAGGCCCCAATCGCACAACAGACGGATGATTTTGGCCATTAGTTGCCACCTCCTTCTTCGAACGGAACGATCTTCGTTTGCTTCCCCGCCGGGTAGGCGGACACAACGAATCCGTTGGAGCCCACGATGACGACGATCATCGCCCGCCGTCCTCCGCCGATGTCGACGTCGTAGGCGACGCCATCCTTTCCAACCTGGCCCAGCGGCATGCCGTCCATCACTGCTTTGATCGCCAGCCTGGGGACGTCGGTCGGTGAAACCCCGATATTCAGGAAGTCGCGGATCCGCCCCGCTCGCAGGATGTGGCTCAACCCGGCCATGCCGTTCCCCCGCTCGATCCACACGATCCGTCCATCCGGCGCCCGGGCGATGTGCAGCACCTCGGCCGCGTTGATCTTCGTACCCCGCGCCACCAGCTCGTTGATGAGCGACTGGCGGTCGGCGTCGGCCAGCGGCGCCCCGGAACTCCCCGCGGGGGAAATGACGGCGCAGGTGTCCGCAACCACCGGTGTCGGCGGGACGAGCGCCGAGCTGAGGCGGGCCAGGTGATCGACCGCCGCGGGGCCGATCTCGTGGCGGATGAGCGCGACCGTGCGGGCGTGGTCGTCGTGGATCTCCGACAGTCGCAGGTCGAGCATCAGCGCGTCGCCGCCGATCGCGACGAGGTGGGCCATTCCGCGGGTGAGCACGGCGTCGAGGATCGCGGCGACGGGGTGGAACCACTCGTCGCCGTCCAGGATCGAGGCCACGACGGCGCGCATCCGGGTGCGGGTCTGCTCCGTGGCGTCGGCGAGGCGCTCGCAGGCGTCGGCGAGATCGATGCCGGACAGTTGCAACACACCCACCAACCCGCTCACCGGGTCGGGGGAGAGCACCTGGTCGGTGAACGTGCGCATCTGCTCCAGCGCCGGGTCCGGGTTGGCCGCGACCAGCCCGGTGACGGTCGCACGGGCGCGCGTGGTGAGGTCGCGCAGGTCGGCGCACGACGAGCGCCAGGCCGCAGCCGCCGCCCGCAGCAGCGCCGGGTCGGCCGTCGGCCAGTACCAGGACAGCGGGGGGACGAGTGAGCGGTTGCCGTTGTCGCCGATCGATCCCGGTGGCGCCGCAGGCGCCGGCACCGGGGCCGCCGAGGCGGTGATCGGATCGCCGGTGCCGGCTCCGGAGGCGCGCTCCGCGGTGATGATGTTGTTGCCGGTCTGCGCGAGTCCGCCCGCGAGCGCGTCGACGAGGATCGTGGTGCCGCGCCAGCCCGACCAGCTCGCGGCCACCATCGCGTCGTGATCACGGCCGAAGCCGCTACCGACGTCGTCATCGCCTGCCATCGCCGTCGACGGGGCGAGTGCGGCCGCCAGCTGCGCCCAGGCCCGTGCCAGCGCGTCGCCGATCTCGACGAGCGCGACCACGGCCGCTCGGATGTCCTCGGTCTCCGCGTCGATCCCGCCACGACCACCCGCTGCAGCCGGCGCCACGGTCACGGTGCCGGCGGTGCCGGACCAGATCTGCGCGTTGGCGGTGGCCGCGGCCCGGTAGTTGGTCTCGGCCGTGTTGACCAGCGTGATCAGTCGGGTGAGTGTGGTGAGCAGGCCCGCCGACGCCGCGTGCCACCGCTGCTGGTGGTGGGCGAAGGCGGTGGCCGCCGCTCCGCTCCAGACCGGCGCGAGCCGGGCGACGTCGCCGTCGAGACCGGCGAACGTGGTGGTGAGCCGACCGGCGCTGCTGCGCGCCGCGCTCGACCAGCTCCCCAGTGCCTCGGGCCGCACCATCACTCGCACCCCGCGACCGTCTCACGACGGCACCCCGCACCGTGGGCGTTTGGCCGAACTGCCACGGAGCCGCCCTACACTGCCCCCGTGGCCACCTGGGACGACGTGCGCCGTATCGCGTTGGCGCTGCCCGAGACCGACGAGTACTCCTCGCGCGACACCCCGAGCTGGCGGGTGAAGGCGAAGGGGTTCGTGTGGGAGCGGCCGCTGCGCCGCTCCGACATCGAGGCGCTCGGCGCCGCCGCCCCCGACGGTCCGATCCTGGGCGCCCGGGTCGTGGATGAAGGGGTCAAGCACGCCCTGATCGCCGACGATCCCGAGGTCTTCTGTGTGCCACGAAGACGGAGAGCGAGGTCGAAGTGTCATAGGTGACCTTGGTCGATGTCGTGCTGT
>NZ_JBHSIR010000058.1:0-40535 GCF_042653605.1 Pseudonocardia sp. GCM10023141 | reverse complement strand
CCGTGACCCCCCACCGCCGGCGCGACGGATCCCCTCATCGCCGTGCCGAGATCGCGAAATCACCGTGTCAAAACGGCGAAATCATCCGCCCGCGCCATCGGAAGCACGTCAACAAGCGCCATCCGTCCCAACTCGCGGGCCCATCCGCCCCAACTCGCGGGTCGATCTGTCCCAACTCGCGGGTCGATCTGTCCCAACTCGCGGGCCCATCCGTCCCAACTCGCGGGCCCATCCGTCCCAACTCGCGGGCCATCTGTCGCGACTCGGGTCCTGACCTGCACCGCAGCCCATTGCGGCCCCTCTCCTCAGCGTGTCGGGGCTGCCAGATCAGCGTGCCGGGACTGCGAAATCACCGTGCCTGTATGGCGAAATCAGCCATCCCCGACCCACCTAGCACCGCCCCATTCCCGGCGAAACGGGGGACCTCAGTGGTTGTCCCGCGGGATCCCCATCGCCTGCGCCACCCGCTGGTAGGCAACCGCGGGCCCCAGCACCATCCCGTCACGGAGCTGCTCCACCATCCCCCGCTGGATCTCCTGCCACGGGGTCTGGGACGGCGGGACGGGATAGCCGCCTGCGGCGTCCAGCTCGGCGCGGCGCCGGGCGAGTTCCTCGTCGGAGAGCAGCATGTCGGCGGTGCCGGCGACCAGGTCGATCGTGACGCGGTCGTCGGTGCGCAGCAGGGCCAGTCCACCGCCTGCGGCAGCCTCCGGTGAGGCATTGAGGATCGACGGCGATCCGGACGTGCCGGACTGGCGGCCGTCGCCGATGCACGGCAGCGCGTGCACGCCCTGCTTGATCAGCGCTGCGGGCGGCTGCATGTTCACCACCTCGGCGGCGCCGGGGTAGCCGAGCGGGCCGGCGCCGCGGATGAACAGCATGCAGTCGTCGTCGATCTTCAGCTCGGGGTCGTCGATGCGGTGGTGGTAGTCCTCCGGGCCGTCGAAGACGATCGCGCGCCCCTCGAACACGCCGGGGTGGTCGGGGTGGGAGAGGTAGCGCGCGCGGAACTCCGGCGAGATCACGCTCGTCTTCATGATCGCGCTGTCGAACAGGTTGCCGTGCAGCACGAGGAACCCGGCATCGGGCAGCAGGGCCTCGGCGAACGGGCGGATCACGTCGGCGTCGCCGCTGGCCGCGGCGCGGCAGTTCTCCCCGATCGTCGTGCCGTTGACGGTGGGTGCGTCCTCGTGGATCAGCCCGTGTGCCATCAGCTCGTGCACCACGGCGGGCACACCGCCTGCCCGGTGGAACTCCTCGCCGAGGTACTCCCCCGCGGGCTGCATGTTCACCAGCAGCGGCACCTCGAGCCCGACGCGCTGCCAGTCGGTGAGCGGCAGGTCGACGCCGATGTGGCGCGCGATCGCGGTGATGTGGACGGGCGCGTTGGTGGAGCCGCCGATCGCGGAGTTGACCACGATCGCGTTCTCGAACGCCTCGCGCGTGAGGATGTCGGAGGGCTTGAGGTCCTCGCGCACCATCTCGACGATGCGACGGCCGGTGCGGTACGCCATGCGCGCGCGGTCGCGGTGCGGGGCCGGGATGGCGGCACAGCCGGGCAGGCTCATGCCGAGCGCCTCGGCCAGCGCGTTCATCGTGGACGCGGTGCCCATCGTGTTGCAGTGCCCCGGTGACGGCGCGGACGACGCCACCAGCTCGACGAACCCGGCGTCGTCGATCTCGCCAGCGGCCAGCAGCTCGCGAGCCTTCCAGATGATGGTGCCGGAGCCGGTGCGCTCCCCGTTGAACCAGCCGTTGAGCATCGGCCCGCCCGAGAGCACGATCGCCGGGATGTTGACGGTGGCCGCGGCCATCAGGCAGGCCGGGGTGGTCTTGTCGCAGCCGGTGGTGAGCACGACGCCGTCGAGCGGGTAGCCGTAGAGGATCTCGACGAGCCCGAGGTAGGCGAGGTTGCGGTCCAGGCTCGCCGTGGGGCGCTTGCCGGTCTCCTGGATGGGGTGCACCGGGAACTCGAACGCGAGGCCGCCCTGCTCCCGGATCCCTTCCCGCACCCGGTCGGCCAGCTGCAGGTGGTGGCGGTTGCACGGGGAGAGATCGGAGCCGGTCTGGGCGATGCCGATGATCGGACGCCCGGACTGCAGCTCCTCCCTGGTGAGTCCCCAGTTCATGTAGCGCTCGATGTAGAGCGCCGTCATCGCGGGGTTGTCGGGGTTGTCGAACCAGGCCTGGCTGCGCAGCGTCACGCCGGTCACGCTACGACGATCAGGCCGGTCGCGTCAGGTCTCCGAGGCGGGCGATCGTGGCCACCGCGCGACGTACGCCGCAGACGTGCGTGCTGGGCACGACGGTGTCGAGGAACCCGTAGCGGGCGCGCAGGACCTCCGCGTCGGGCTCCCCGGCCGCGGCGCGCAGGCGCACGCCGAGCCACCAGTCGCGGATGTCGCCCCAGCCCGGTGCGGCGAGCGAGCCGCCGAACTCCTGGACGGCCAGCGCGGCCGACACCCCGGCGAACAGGAGCCGCTGCCGCAGCGGCCAGCCGGCGATGGTGCCCAGCACGAGCGCGGCGCCGAACACGTCGCCGGCACCGGTGGGGTCGAGCGCGTCGACGAGCAGCGCGGGCACGGCCGCCTCGTCACCGGTGGCCGCGTCGAGCGCGATGGCGCCGTCCCCACCGCACGTGACGACGGCGAGCGGCACGTGCTCGGCCAGCGCGTGCAGTGCCGCGCGCGGGCTGTCGGTGCGGGTGTAGCTCATCGCCTCGACGGCGTTGGGCATGAAGACGTCGCAGCCGCGCAGCGCCGCGAACAGGCCGCGGTCCCAGACCCCGGTGGGATCCCAGCCGGCGTCGGCGAAGACCAGCGCTCCGCGCCTGCGGGCGACACCGACCCACTCCGCCAGCGCCGCATCACCGCCGCCCTCGCCGATGCTGGTGATCACGGCGCGGCACGACGGTGGCCTGCCGATGAGCTCGTCGTAGGCGACGGGCAGCTCGTGCCCGTGGGTCACCATGCTCCGGTCGCGCTCCACCGCCATGGACACGGTGACCGGTGAGTGCCACTGCGCGAACCGGCGCGAGCGTGAGAGGTCGACGCGCTCCTGGCCGGCGAGGGTCTGCCAGCAGAAGTCGCCGTAGACGTCGTCGCCGAACCCGGCGGCGAGGCTGGTGCGCAGGCCCAGCCGCGACGTGGCGACGGCGAGGTTGGCGATCCCGCCGGGGCACGACGCCATCCCCGCGGCCCAGACCTCGGTGCCGGCCTTCGGCGATGTCGGCAGGCCGGTGAAGACGATGTCCAGGAACACGGTGCCGGCCATGAACACGTCGACGGCGGGGCCGTCGGTGCCGCGGGTGGGTGCCAGCGGGTCCCACCACACGGGCTTGTGGGGTGCGTCGGGCGGTAGTGCCTGTGTCACCGGCGACCTCCCGCCACGTCCGACTTGCCGGTCTCCGCATCGTGCGCGTTCCCCCGGGTCTTGGCAACAGTGCGTGCACGTTCCTGGGCGTTGCTGCGCAGTTGTGCGCGCAACTGGTTGTTCGCGCCGGGCCCAGGCGGCTACCGTGATCGGCGTGCTGCCGGCGAGCCGTCACGGGGAGATCATCCGCATGGTGCGGTCCTCCGGCGTCGTGTCCGTGGAGGCACTGGCCGCGGGGCTGGGCGTCAGCCGCTCCACGATCCGCCGCGACCTGCAGTGCCTCGACGCCGACGGCGTGCTGCGCCGCGTGCGGGGCGGCGCCGGGAGCCTGGCGGGCAGCGGCGCCGAGTGCGACTGCGGGCACCCCACCACGTTCCAGGAGGTCGCCGGGATCGACGCCGACGACAAGGAGCGGGTGGCCCGCGCCGCCGCCGAGCTCGTCTCCGACGGCGACGTCGTGCTGCTCGACATCGGCACCACCACCGCCCGGCTCGCGCGGCTGCTGCGCGGGCGGCGGATCACGGTGATCACCAGCAGCCTCGCCGTCGTCGACGAGCTGCGCGACGATCCCGCCGTCGAGCTGCTCGTGCTGGGCGGCATCCTGCGCCGCAACTACCTCTCGTTCGTCGGCATGCTCACCGAGCAGGCGCTGTGCGAGGTCCGTGCCCACCGGCTGTTCCTGGGCACCAGCGGCATCCGGCCCGACGGGCAGGTCATGGACTCCACGCTGGTCGAGGTGCCGGTGAAGCGCAAGATGATCGACTCGGCCGAGCAGACGGTGGTGCTCGCCGACCGCGGCAAGTTCCCCGGTTCCGGCCTGTCCCCCGTGTGCGGACCGGAGCGGGTACACATGATCATCACCAACGACGGTGCCGATACGGCGACGCTCGCCGCCTGCGCGCAGGCGGGTACGGAGATCAGGCTGACATGACGGGGCGGCAGTGAGGCTGACCATCCTGGGCGGCGGCGGGTTCCGGGTACCGCTCGTCTATCGGGCGCTGGCAGCATCGAACTCGGTAGCGGGTAGCAGGGTCACCGAGGTGGTGCTGCACGATCCGTCGACGTCGCGGCTGGCGGCCATCGACGCCGTGCTCCGGCAACTCGCCGCCGCGGTCTCAGGGGCGCCGGCCGTCCGCATCGCCACCGACCTGGACGACGCCCTGCGCGACGCCCGCTTCGTGTTCTCGGCGATCCGGGTCGACGGGCTCGCGGGACGCATCGCCGACGAGCGGGTGGCACTGGATCTCGGGGTGCTCGGTCAGGAGACCACCGGGCCCGGTGGCATCGCGTACGGCCTGCGGACGATCCCCGTGGCGCTGCACGTCGCCACGCGGGTCGCCGCCGTCGCCCCGGACGCCTGGCTGATCAACTTCACCAACCCGGCCGGCATGATCACCGAGGCCATGCAGGGCGTGCTCGGCGAGCGCGCGGTGGGCATCTGCGACTCCCCCGTCGGGCTGATCCGCCGGGCCGCCACGGCACTGGGCATCACCGGCACCGCCCCCGTCGCCGACTACGTGGGGCTCAACCACCTCGGCTGGCTGCGCGCACTGCGGGTCCACGGCGTCGATCGGCTACCCGCGCTCCTCGCCGACGACCGCGCGCTGGCCGGCATCGAGGAGGCCGCGCTCGTGGGCGCCGACTGGGTGCGCAGCATCGGCGCACTGCCCAACGAGTACCTCTACTACTTCTACCGCAACCGCGAGGCCGTCGAGGCGATCAAGGCCGCGTCGAGCACCCGCGGGGAGTACCTGCAGATCCAGCAGGAGGCCTTCTACGCCGCGGTCGCCGCCGCCCCGGCCACCGCGCTCGAGTCCTGGTCGCAGGCGTGCGCGGCCCGCGACGCCAGCTACATGGCCGAGAGCCGCGACGCGGGCGAGGAACGCGCCGCCGCGGACGTCGAGGCCGGCGGCTACCAGCAGGTGGCGCTTGACCTGATGGACGCGCTGTCGGGCGGCAGCCCCCGCACGATGATCCTCAACGTGCGCAACGGCACCGCCGTGCCCGGACTGCCCGCCGACGGCGTCGTCGAGGTGCCCTGCGTGGTCGGCGCCCATGGCGTCGCACCGCTGGCCACCGCGCCGCTCGACGGCGCCAAGCTGGGGCTGCTCCAGCAGGTCAAGGCCGTGGAGCAGGACACGATCGAGGCCGCCGTCACCGGCTCGGCCGCCGTGGCGCTGCGCGCGTTCGCGCAGCACCCGCTCGTCGACTCCCTCGACGTCGCCCGGCAACTCCTCGACGGCTACCGAGCCACCCTCCCCGGGGTGGCGGCCGTGCTGGGCTCCTGAGTTCCACGTCGCACACCCACACCCGTCGTCGCACACCGTCCACTGTGTGCGACGACGTGCGAAACCGTGCGAAGTCGGTCTGAAGTCGACTTTCGACGCGGTCGAGCCGCTCGGTCTGTGGCCACCAGCATCGCGGTGGCGAGCCAGGCGTCCTCGCACCACGCGCCCGTCGGTGTCAGCGCGCCGGCGAAACCGACCTGCTCGGCGGCGCGGGCGATCTGCGTGAGGTAGCCGATGGAGGCTGGCCGGACGCCGCCCGCGGAGCCGACGCCGACCCCGTGCCCTCCCCCGACGAGCTCGCGGCCGTCGCCGTAGGTGGGCAGGAACCAGTGTGCTGTGAGCACGGCAGAGCCTTTCGGACGCGATGATCGGGTGGCGGGGCGTTGCTCAGCCCCGGCACGCGCCCGTGCCCAACCGGCAGAAGTCGACGTGCCGGCGGCGGGTGAGGAGTTCCCCGATCACGGTCCACACACCAGCAGATGTCCGGCGCGCGGGCAACCGGATGTGGTGCGCACCCCTGCCGTGGCGGAGCACGGCACGCCACGGCGCCACCGCGGTCACGCCCCGTAGGCTCCAAGCCGGTCGAAGGCATCGTCGACGCCCGAGAGGAGGACGGACCGCCCGTGCCACAGCAGAGCGCCACCGCCGCGGGCTGGGTCGGGCACGTGGTGGCCGGGCACCGCATCGACGCGCTGATCGGCGAGGGCGGCATGGGAGTGGTCTTCCGGGCCACCCACCTGCGCCTCGGGCGCACGGTCGCGCTCAAGGTCCTCCCCCCGCCGCTGGCCGCCGACCAGGACTACCGGCGCCGGTTCGAGCGCGAGGCCGCCATCGCCGCCAGCCTGGAGCACCCCAACGTCGTGCCGATCTACGACGCCGGGCACGCCAACGGCGTCCTCTACCTCTCGATGCGGTTCGTCCAGGGCGAGGACCTCGACGCCGTGCTGCGGCGCGAGACCAGGCTCGGGATCGAGCGGGTGTGCGCCGTGCTGGGCCCGATCGCCGATGCACTCGACGCCGTGCACGAGGCCGGGCTGGTCCACCGCGACGTCAAGCCGGGCAACGTCCTGATCTCGCGAACCGGTCGCCCGCGCGACGACGGGCACGTCTACCTGTGCGACTTCGGCATCGCCAAGGGCGCGGCGGCGGGCGGCACCGACCTCACCTCGGCCGGCTACTTCCTCGGCACGGTGCACTACTGCTCACCGGAGCAGATCGAGGGCCGGTGGCTCGACGGGCGCTCCGACCAGTACGGGCTGGCCTGCCTGGCGTACCGCTGCCTCACCGGCCGGGCGCCCTACCCCCGCGACGAGACCGCCGCCGTGATCTACGCGCACCTCTCCGCCGACCCGCCGCGACCGAGCCTGCTGCGACCGGACCTGCCACCCGCGGTCGACGCCGCCGTGGTGCGGGCCGCGGCGAAGCACCCCGATCACCGGTTCCCGAACTGCGCGGCGTTCGTCGCCGCGCTGCGGGCCGCCCTCGTCGCCCCGCCACGGCCCCGCCCGCGACCGGCTCCCCCGGCCGCACCCGCCCGGCGTCCCCTGCCCCCGACGCTGCCGCTCCCCGAACCCCCGGTGGAAGCAGAAGAGCCGACCCGCCGGACCGGGCCCCAACCTGAGCCCTTACCGGCAGCTGCGCCCGAATCGGCACCGGCACCGGTCGACGTGCACGCCGAGCGCAGCACCGACGACTCGTCGATCACGATCTCCTGGACGCCCGGGGGTGCGCAGCCGGTCGAGTACAAGGTCTCCCGGCTCGCCCCCGACGGGCGCTGGCAGGTGCTGGGGCGCACCGCGTCGACCATCATGGTCGACGGGGCCGTCGCGCCCGGCGCCGACGTCCCGGTGTACGGGGTCGTCGCCCGGTCCGGGTCGACGGTGTCGGACATGGTGCGCACCGCGCCGCGGGCGGTGGCGCCGGCGGCGCTCGACTTCCCCGCCATCGGGGACCTCACACTCTCCACAACGGGGGTGCTGGAGTTCGCGTGGCCAGCGGGGACCACCGAGGCGATGGTGGTGGTGCGCGCGGACCGGGCCCCGGAGACGCCCACCGATCCGGCCGCCACCTCGTGGAAGATCACCAACATGCGCTACCAGCTCGACGGCGGCCTCCTGCTGCCCGGCTCCGTCGCCCGGCCCTGCCACGTCGCCGTCGCGTCGTGCAAGCGGGTGGGCGGCACGCTGGTCGTCGCGACCACGTTCGGCCCGACCGCGCACGTCGCCGTCCCCGCCGACTGACCGCGCCAACCAAATCGCCACCGCGCCAACGTCTCGACATCGGCGCGGTGGCCACGGGGTCGGCGCGGTCGTCGGCGGACGTCAGCGATGTCACCCCGCTGGAAGATCGGCCGCCGCCAGCGCCGCCGCCCCGAGCGCCGTGGCCCGCTCCCCCAGCACCCCGAGCCGCACGGCGATGCCGGCACCGTGCCCGAGCGTGAACGTCTGCAACGCCGCGGCACACGCCTCGGTCAGCAACGGCCAGGACCGGGTCACGCCGCCGCCCAGCACCACGACCGGGCAGTCCAGCAGCACCGCGGCCGTGCCGATCGCCTTCCCGACGGCCGTGCCCGCATCGTCGAACGCCTGTCGCGCGGCGGGGTCGCTCTGCGCCGCGCGGGCCGCGATCTCCGCCAGCCGTTCCGAGCGGCCGCTGCGCGCGGCGTACCGGCGGGCGATCGACGGGCCCGCCGCAACCGTCTCGAGGTGCCCGACCGCGCCGCACGTGCACAGGTCGTCGCTGTAGCCGGGGGTGTGCCCGATCTCCCCGGCGAAGCCGTGGGCGCCGCGCCAGATCCGGTTCCGGAGCAGGATCGCGCCGCCGACCCCGGTGCCGAGGGTGATCGCCAGCGCGTCCGGCGTCCCGGCCGCGGCCCCGCTGCGCGCCTCGCCGAACAGGAACGCGTTGGCGTCGTTGTCGACCGTCACGGGCACCGCGAAGTGCTTGCCCAGCTCGGTCGCGAGCGACGTGCCCGACCAGCGCGGGAAGGTGTCGCTGGCCAGCCGGACCTCGCCGGTGTCCGGATCGATCACACCTGCGGCCGCCACCCCGATACCGCGGACGGCCGCGCCGGTCAGCCGGGCCGCCGCGCCGATCGCGTTGTCCAGCAGGCGGTCCCCGCCCTGGCCGGCGTCCGACGACACCCGCAGCGAGTCGATCTCCCGCAGCTCGTCGTCGCAGAGCACGATGTCGATCTTCGTGCCGCCGATGTCGATGCCGAGCCAACTCATGCGGTGCTCCCGTGCGTCATTACCGTTCCTGCCGTGGCCGAGCTCGAGATCAGCGTCGACACCCTCCACGGCGTCGAGGTCGCTGCCGTCGCCGACCGTATCGAGCTGTGTGCGGCGCTGGCCGAGGGCGGCCTGACACCCAGTATCGGCCTGGTCACCGCGGCCGTCCCGCTCGCCGGCGCCGCGCAGGTGCACGTGCTGGTGCGCCCGCGCCCCGGCGGGTTCGCGTACGGACCGGGCGAGCTCGCCGTGATGCGCGACGACGTCCGGTGCAGCCTCGACGCCGGTGCCACCGGGGTGGTGGTCGGCGCACTCACCGCCGACGGCACGCTCGACCAGGAGGCCACCGCCGGTCTCGTGGCCGCCGCGGGCGGTGCGCCCGTGACGTTCCACCGTGCGTTCGACCAGCTCCCCGACCTCGCCAAGGGCCTCGACGAGCTGGCCGAGCTGGGTGTGGACCGCGTGCTCACCTCGGGTGGGCCCGCGAACGTCGACGTCGCGGTGGTGGCGGCGCTCGTCGCCACCGCCCGGTTGACGGTCATGGCGTGCGGCGGCGTGCGGGCGCACAACGTGCGCGCGGTGCTGGCAGGCACCGGGGCGCCCGCGGTGCACGCCGCGCCCCGGGCGCCGGTCGGCGCCGGTCGCGGTTACGCGGGCATCGGGGTCCCCGCCGGGTTCGACCGCTTCGACACCGACCCGGACGCCGTGGCGCAGTTGCGCAGGCTCACGCGCTGATTGGCCGTACCCCGGATGCTCCGATAACAGACCGATCTACCACCGATCGGAGCAGTCCCGCGGCGCATTCGCGTCGAATCACCATGAATTCGCCGCGGGTCGGGTCCGGATGTTTCACACCGGAGATCGATCGGGCATCCGACTCCCAGACCATCACTCGCTCGAGTGATGCGAATCCGGGAGGTTCCACGGTGGACACCACCGTAGTCATTCTGATCATTGTCGCGGTGGTGCTCGTCGCTGCCGTGGCAGCCATGGGCGTGATGCTCATGCGCAAGCGGCAGTCCGAACGCCTGCAGGAGCAGTTCGGGCCCGAGTACGAGCACCGCGTGACCGAGACCGGTGACCGTCGCCAGGCCGAGTCCGACCTGCGCGCCCGCCAGCAGCGCCGCGACAAGCTCGACATCCGCGACCTGACGTCGCAGGAGCGCAGCGGGTTCCAGCACACCTGGGACACCGTGCAGCGCGGCTTCGTCGACGACCCGACCCGGGCGCTGCACGACGCCGACAAGCTCGTCGTCGACGTGATGCACGCCCGCGGCTACCCGGTCGACGACTTCGACCGCCGCGCCGAGGACATCTCCGTCGACCACGCCGACGTCGTCCGCCACTACCGCGAGGCCCACACGGTCCGCGAGGAGTCGGTCGGACGCGAGATGGACACCGAGCGCCAGCGCACGGCCCTCACGTCCTACCGGTCGCTGGTCGAGGCCCTGCTGGGTCGCGACGACACCGCACATCGTGACGACACCGCGCACGACGACACCGCACGCGACAACACCGCACGCGACAACCGCACCAACGGGCGGCACGCCGACGGCGATGCCCCCGCCGACACACCGGACGGCCTCCACTACCCGGCCGACCGCCACACCGAGAACGGGCACCGCGCCGACGAGTACACCGAGTCCGCCCGCCCGACCGAGGAGCGCACACGATGACCCGACCGACCGAGCACACCGGCACCGGCACCGACGTCAACCACAGCTACCGGGGACGCGACGACCTGGGACGCGACGACCTGGGACGGGACCGCGGGAACGACGACCTGGGACCCGGCGACCTGGACCGCAACGGTCCCGGGCGCAGCGATCTCGCACCCGGGGACCTGGGCACCGGGGACCTGGGCACCGGGGGAATTGGCACCGGGGAAGTGGGCACCGACCCCCGCCACACCGAAACCCCGAGCCACACCGACCCGGGTCGTGGTGTGGACCCGGCCGGGGTCCCGACGAACGGTGCGGGCCGTCCCGCAGCCTCGGCCCCTGCAGCTGCGACCCCCGCTGAGACGACCGCCGCCGGCGCGACGAGCGCCGACGACGGCACCCGCGAGCAGCTCGTGCCCCAGCAGCGCGCCGCCGAGTACGGCAGCCGCTGGGACGCGGTGAAGGGCGACTTCGTCGACGAGCCGCGCCAGGCCGTCGCCAAGGCCGACCAGCTGGTCGGTGAACTGCTCGAGGAACTGCAGTCGCTGTTCCACAATCAGCGCCAGGACATCGAGCGCGGAATCGACTCCGACACGACGTCCACCGAGGATCTGCGACTCGCGCTGCGCCGTTACCGCAGTTTCTTCGATCGCCTTCTTTCGGTCTGATTCACCCGGGCTGATTCACCTGGAGGAATTCGACCGGTTCAGGCACCGATCCGTTCGATGATGGTGGCGTTGGCGGTACCGCCTGCCTCACACATCGTCTGCAGCCCGTAGCGGCCACCGGTCTGCTCGAGCACGCCGAGCAGGGTGGTGGCCAGCCGCGCGCCGCTGGCTCCCAGCGGGTGGCCGATCGCGATGGCGCCACCGTTGACGTTGACCTTCGCGGGGTCGGCACCGGTCTCCGCGATCCAGGACAGCACCACCGAGGAGAACGCCTCGTTCACCTCGAAGGCGTCGATGTCGGCGATCGTCAGCCCGGCCCTGGCCAGCACCTTGGCCGTGGCCGGGATGACCCCGGTCAGCATGAAGATCGGGTCGTCGCCCGCCACGGTGGCGGTGTGGATCCGGGCCCGCGGGCGCCAGCCGCGCTGCTGCGCGATCTCGCTCGTGGTCACGACCAGTGCCGCCGCGCCGTCGTTGATCGGGCTGGAGTTGCCGGCCGTGACCCGCCAGTCGATGTCGCCGAACCGCTCGGTCCACCGCTCGTCCGCGAACGCGGGGCGCAGGCCGGCCAGCGCGTCGAGGGACGTACCGGGCCGCACCGTCTCGTCGACGTCGAGCTGCGTGACGCTCCCATCGGCGTGGGTGACCTTCAGCGGCGTGACCTCACCGGCGAACCGGCCCTCCTGCCAGGCCGCCGCGGCCTTCCGGTGGCTGGCCAGCGCGAACTCGTCGAGCTGTGCCCGGCTCAGCCCCCACTTGCGGGCGATCAGCTCGGCACTCACACCCTGCGGGATCAGCCCACCAGGGTAGCGCCGCGCGATCGACGGCCCGGCCACGTCGGCCCGCTGACCGTCGCTGCCGAACCCGGAGCTGCCGATCGGGATCCGGCTCATCGACTCCACCCCGGAGGCGACGACGATGTCGTACGCCCCGGCCACGACGCCCTGGGCCGCGAAGCTCAGTGCCTGCTGGCTGCTGCCGCACTGCCGGTCGACGGTGACGCCCGCGACCGACTCCGGGAACCCTGCCGCCAGCGCCGCGAACCGGGTGGTGTTGCCGCTCTGCTCGCCGACCTGGCCGACCGCGCCGCCGATGACGTCGTCGATCTCGGCCGGGTCGAGGCCGGGCAGCCGCTCCACGGCGGAGCGCAGCGCGTGTGCGTGCAGGTCGACGGGATGCACGTCGGCGTAGGCCCCGTTCGCCTTGCCCTTCGCCACCGGCGTCCGGACCGCTTCGACGATCACTGCATCGCGCATGAGATCTCCTCGTCAAGCTGGATACGTCTCTGATATCCAGATGGTCTCATCATAGGACTCAGGACGTAGATGTCCGTTCGAGGAGAGCGACGTCTCACAGCAGCTCGGCGAGCAGCGCGGCGGCGCGCGCCGCCGCCCCACCCGGCTCCACCGGCCGGTAGGCCACCTTCCGGCCGAGCTCCTCCCCGATCGCCGCCGCCAGCGCGTGCGGGTCCACCGCCTGGTCGTAGGGCAGGCACCGGCCCGCCACGTAGCGTTCGAGCCGGGCCCGCACGTGGAAGTTCCGCTCGAAGTGGTGCCGCAGCGGCACGTAGCGGAACGGGGTGGCGCCCGCCGTCAGCTCCATGCAGGTGGTCAACCCGCCCTGGACCACCGCGAGGTCGGCGGCGGCGAGGTGCAGGTACAGGTCCGGCAGGTAGCCGCGCACGGTGACGCCGCGCCGCCGCGGGAGCGACCGGGGATCGATCCGCGGCCCGGTCACCACGACGAACCGCAGGCCGGAGACGATCCGGGCCAGCGACACCGCGTCGAGCACGCGGTGCAGCAGCGCCGTCCCGACGCCGGAGCCGCCGACCGTGACGACGCACAGCGGCTCCTCCTGCGGGTAGCCGAGCAGCCCGAAGACGGTCGAGTACCACCTGCGCAACGGCTACGCGAAGGTCGGCATCCGGTCGCGAGCCGAGCTCGCCCGGCGCATGGGTACAGAAAGCTGACTATTCGGTCATAGTGGTCAGCCCTTCCCCGCCGCGACGATCGGTCCGATCGGGTAGAGGGGACGGACCGGTGGTGGATCTCGAGAAGCACGGTGCAGACGACGAGCGGGCAGACGACGAGCGGGCAGACGACGCGAGCACGACGAACGTCGCCGACGCCGGCCTGGTCGCCGCGGACGGCCTGGGTGCCGCGAGCGAGGCGACCGGCTGGTGCGACGGTTGCAGCGGCTGCGACCTGCCACTGCTGGGCCTCATCCGGGTCTCGGCACTGCTCGTGGTGGTCGCCGCGCTGCTGCCCGGCCCGGTCGGCACCGCGGTCGCGGGGCTCGGGCTGCGCGGCTACCGGCGGTGGCTGAGCCGCTGGGCGCCCCGCTGCCCGGGCACGCCGTCGTGCAGCGCCTACGCCGTGGACGTCGTCAGCAGGCGCGGGGCGCGGTCGGGGCTGCGGCTGGCCGCGCGTCGGGTGGCCCGGTGCGGGCGGTACCCGGCGGTTTGACCGGATCCGGCACGCGCAGCACAGTAGCGGGTGACCCGGGCGCTCGCGTTGCTCACCTGCGTCGCCCGCGACATCCACGACGGGCTGGGCCACCACCAGACCGTCGTCCAGATGCAGGTGCAGGCGGCGCGCGCGGTGCTCGCGTCCGATCCCGCGCGTGCCGACGCGGTGCTCGAGAAGGCACAGCGCGAGGCGAGCGCTGCCCTGGCCGAGGTCCGCCGCTCGGTCGCCACGCTGCGCGAGCAGCGGGTGGTGGCGCCGCTGCCGGAGGCGCTCGCCGCACTGGTGGCCGACAGCTCGGCCGCAGGCATCGCGACGGAGCTGCAGGTCGTGGGCGAGGTGCGAGAGCTGCCGGCCGCCGCCAAGGAGTCGCTGTTCCGCGTCGCGCAGGAGGGGCTCACCAACGTGCGCAAGCACGCCGACGCCACCACGGCTCTGGACGCTGGCGTGGCCGGGCGCCACCGCCGTCTTCGCAGACCACTTCCCGACTTCGCACGTCGTTACCCGTGTTCGCAGGGTGTGGAACGTGTGCGAGGACTGGCGACGGTATGCGAAGTCGGTCTGCAGGCGCACGGACAGTCGGGACTGGCGTCGATCCGTCGTAGCGGTCACACGCCGCCGACGACCCGACAAGGACGGACACCGGTGGAACGGATACGCGGGAGCGGGCCGGGTCAGCGACCCGGCCCGCTCCCTCCCCTCGCCGGGTCAGCGGCCGGCTCCCCGCGCGCCGCTCACCCATTCCTGGTCGGTCATCCGGAACACCGCGATCCCGACCGTGATCATGAAGAGCCCCAGCAGCGCCCCCTGCGCGATACCGGTGGCGGCGCCGATGGGCAGCAGGACGCTCGCGACCGACACCGGCACCGGCAGGACCAGCGCCCAGTGGAAGAACCCGGCCCGCCAGGCCGCGACGCCCAGCATGGTCATGCCGAGGAAGGTCAGCATGATCAGCGGGCCGCCGACGAAGCCCGCCAGTGGCAGGTTCCCGGCGGCGTCGCTGACGGCGACGGCCTGATCGGCCGGGAGGTTCTGCCGGATGGCCATGTCGTAGAAGTCGGTGACCAGCAGCCCGGGCAGCGCGAGCGCGCCGCCCATGCTCAGCGCCAACCCGATGTTGCCCCCGACCCGCCACGTGCGCCGGGTCATGATGCCGAGCGCGAGCAGGACCGGCACGATCCCGTAGTAGCCGTAGTGCAGCAGCAGCGCCGCGATCTGGCTGCGGATCGGGTCCGCGACCAGCGAGTCCAGGTAGCTCAGTTTGTCCGGCGCCGTCTCCCAGACCGTCGCCGCGAACCCGGCCGCGGTGAGCACCCCGCCGGCGACGGCGGCGGTCCCGAGCGCCTTGCGGCGGAACCGGGTGGCGGGCGCCACGGCCACGCTCGTCGGGGCGGGGGTGAGGGCTGCGGTGGCGGTGGTGGTGGCGGTCGTGGTGCTCATCGGGGGATCTCCTCGGTCGTGATCAGCCGTTGCTGATGAGGAGAACTCTGCTCGGACGGGGCGCCGAGTTCGATCGTGTCTCCAGGCCAGTGGGGGGTGGTGGTAGTACGCATGCCGGGGTGCGGATTCGTCGCACTACAGTGCAGCCGTGCCGATCGGAGTCGTGCTCGCCGAGGACAACGCCCTGCTGCGCCACGGGCTCGTCCGGCTGATCCAGGCGGCCGACGACCTGGAACTGCTCGGCTCGGCCCCCGACCTGCCCGGCCTCACGGCGCTCATCGAGGAACACGACCCCGACGTGGTCGTCACCGACATCCGGATGCCCCCGACGCACACCGACGAGGGGATCTCGGTCGCGGCCGGCCTGCGCCGCAGCCGGCCCGGCACCGGGGTGCTGCTGCTGAGCCAGTACGCGGAGGCGACCTACGCGCTCACGCTGCTGGCCGACGGCACGGCCCGGCGCGGCTACCTGCTCAAGGAACGCGTCGCCGACGGCGACGAGCTGGCCGACGCCATCCGCCGGGTCGCCGGGGGCGGGTCGGTGATCGATCCCGCTGTCGTCGACGGGCTCGTCGCGGCCAACCGCACGAAGCCCTCCGAGCTCGATGCGCTCACCCCGCGGGAGACCGAGGTGCTCGGCGAGATGGCGCAGGGCAAGTCGAACGCGTCGATCGCGGCCACCCTCGTGCTCTCCGAACGCGCGGTGGAGAAGCACACCAACTCGATCTTCTCGAAGCTGGGGCTCTCGGAGGAGCGCGACCTCAACCGCCGGGTGAGCGCGGTGCTGGTCTACCTGCAGAACCGATAGGCCACACGACGAAAGGGGCTCCCGCCGCAGCGGGAGCCCCTTCTCCTGTCCGTACTACCGGTCCAGACCGCACGTCCGGCAGGTCGCGGCGGTGGCGTCGAGCAACGTGGCGCAGCGCGGGCAGCTCTGCACCGCGGGCCGGGCCATGACGACGGTCGCCGCGAAACGGTCGATCGCAGCGGCGGGCGGCGCCGACGGCTGCCAGTACCCACCCTGGGGCCCGGCCGGGTCCCACATCGGGACGGCACCCGGCCGCTGCTGCGGCACGGCATTGTGGGCGAGCCCGGCGTTGTCGACCAGCACAGCCGGCACCGAACGCCGGCGCCGCAGGACGACCAGCAGCACCGCCAGCCCGATCAGCAGCGCACCCCCGCCACCGGCGATCGACCAGAACACCAGCGGGGACAGGCCCAGCGGCAGCCCGGAGCCGGGTGCGGGCGGCGGCACGGGGTCGCCGAACCGCTCCCTGGCCTTGGCGGCCTCCGCGCGCAGCTGCGCGGCCTGTGCGTGCTGCGGCGCGACCTGGAGCAGCCGGTCGAACCCGGCGATCGCCTCGGAGTAGCGCCCCGCGTAGTAGGAGTCGAGCGCGCCACGGTAGAGCGTGTCGTCGGGACCGGCCTCGTTGCGCACGCCGTTGCGGGTGAGCAGCTCCGAGAGCCCGGTGGCCGGGGCGATGAAGTTGAACGCCTGCGACTCCCCCGCCGGCATGAAGCTGTTGACGCCGAGCACGCGGCCGGTCAGGTCGACGGTCGGGCCGCCGCTCATCCCCGGGGTCAGCGCGGCGCTGGTCTCGTAGACCGGCACGCCACCGACCGTCTTGCGCGAGCTGACCTGACCGTCCTTGTTGGACGGTTCCAGGCTGGGGTCGGTCACGGCGTCGGCGCTGGCGGGGTAGCCGACCGACAGCAGCGGCGTGCCGATGCGCACGTCGGCGTCGCTCGCGAGGGAGACCGTGGGCAGGTCCGTGGCCTCCACCTTGAGCAGCGCGACGTCGCCCTGGGTGAACGGCCGGAAGTCCACGACCCGCGCCGGCAGCGCCTGGCCCTTGCTGCCCGGCGCCGTCGACCCGGAGACCACGGTGATCGTGCTGTCGATCGGTGAGCCCTTGGCCTTGCCCTCCACCGACCAGTTCGCGAGCCCGAACTCCACGATGTCCGCGAGCGGCAGCGCGATCAGGGGCGCCACCTGCTTGGCCGCCGCCGTGACGAACGCGAGCCGGATGCCGTCCGGGCTGGTGATGTCGACGCAGTGCCCCGCGGTCGCGATGTAGCCCGCCGGGTTCACGCCGAAACCGGTGCAGGTCGCCGACAGCTGGTACGGGCTGCCGTTGTTGAAGAACGTGCCGGTCTCGTCGGAGACGAACGCGGAGAACGACTCCGTGACGTAGACGATGGCCGGCCGGACCTGCGCGGCGGCCCGCTCCGTCGGGGTGGCGTTCTGCGGGGACGCCTGCTGGGGAGACACGGTCGGGGGTGGGGGCTGTGCGGTCTGGGCGGACGCCGTGCCGGTGCCGGCGAGGGTCATCGCGACAACGGCGACACCGGTCGCCAGTCCGGCGGTGATGCGGCGGGCGGGCGAGGTGGTCGGCTTCGGGGCCATCGGGGGCGCCTTCCAGGTCTGTCGCCGGACCGTCCGGCGGTGTGGCCCAACCCTGCAGCGCGACCGGGGTCGGCCACGAGGGCAGCACCCAGCCGACGGGGGTGGGGCCAGTACCACCCCGCAGGTGCGGGCGGGCGCACTGGTCGCCCGTGCCCGCGCAGGCCACACTGGACGTCGTGGACGGGGATCCGGTGCGGCTGCTGGTGGTGGACGACCAGCCCGCCTTCCGCGCCGTCGTCGCCAGGGTGCTCGCCCGGCTGCCCGGTTTCGAGCTCGCCGGCGAGGCCGGTTCCGGGGAGGAAGCCGTCACCGCCGCGGGTGTCCTCCGCCCCGACATGGTGCTGATGGACGTCCACCTGCCCGGGATCGACGGCATCGAGGCCGCGGCCGGGGTCGTCCGGATCGCGCCCGGCACCGTGGTGGTGCTCTGCTCCACCTACGACATCGACGACCTCGCGGTACCGGCAGGCGCGAGCGGCGTCGCCGGGTACCTGAACAAGGAGGCGCTGAGCACGGACGCGCTGCGCGAGCTCTGGGAGCAGCTGGGTCCGACCGTCGCCACCACCTGAGCGCGCCCGGGGCTCAGGCCTCCACCAGCAGCGTCGCCGTGGAGCGCCGCTCGGTGCGCAGCGCGGGCGCCGTGGCCACCAGCACCGCAGCCAGCAGCACCGCCGGGATGATCACTGCCAGCAGGCCGACCGGAACGACGATGCCGGTGCCCACCCCCGTCGCCGACGCCACCTGCCACCACAGCACGCGGCCGAGCCCGATCCCGATCGGCACGCCCAGCAGCAACGCCGGGGCCACCGTGACGGCCGCCAACGCGGCCAGCGTCGCCCGCACCTGGCCGGGAGTGGCGCCGACGACGGCGAGCACCGCGATCTCCCGCGCGTGCCGGCGCGCCGCGGCCAGCAACGTGTGCACCATCGCCGCGCCCGCCACGACACCGAGTACCGCGGCGAGGACGTCGGGCAGGTAGTGCAGGTCGGCGAGGGTGCGGACCTCGTCGGGCACCGCCCGGCGCACGATCTCGAGCGCGCTGCCCAGCTCGGCCGCGACCGCGTCGGCCGCGCCGGGCACCGCGAGCACCCGCGCGGACACCAGCGGCACGCCGATCGCCAGCTCCCGCAGGCTCCGCACGGGCAGGACGATCCCGTCGCCGAGGTAGCCGCGGTCCTCCGGGTCGGTCGCCTCGATGCCGGTGACGGTCAGGGCCAGCGGGCCACCGTCGCGCCCCACGACCGTCAGTACGTCGCCCACCCCGATCCCGGCGGCCGCGGCCAGGTGCGGGCCGATCGCCACCTCCCCGTCGGTCCGGGGCTCGCGCCCGGTCACGAGCTGCGACGGGAACGTGCCGGAGCGGGGCTCGCGAGCGACCGCCCCCACGGTGCTGCTGTCAGTGGAACCGGCGAGCTGCACCGACGCGCTGAACCCGACATCCACGGCCGCGACCCGCGGGTCGGCGACGAGCCGCTCGATGTCGGCGGCACGAGCGTCGACGAGCGTGAGATCGGCCGCCTGCCCGTAGCGTGCGGGCTCGTCGACGAGCCGGTCGAGGCTCGCGCCGAACACCAGCGCGCCGACGATCCCGGCGACAGCGGCCGTCGAGGCGAGCAGCGGCACCACACCCGGCAGCCCGGCCCGGCCCCGGGCGGCCAGCCGGATCCCGACGAGCAGCGCCGGGCGACGACCACGCCAGGTCATGCCGAGCGGACGGTCGGTCCGCGCCCGGCGGTGGCCGGTCCGGCCGGCTGCCGCGGCCGCTGCGCCCGCGACGGCGAGGAACAGCAGCGCCACCCCGACGCCGGCGACGGCGGCCAGCGCCCACGGCCCGCGGAAGCCCGGCGTCGGTTCGAACCGCGACAGGCTGCCCAGCGGCTCCACCCACCCCGCAGCGATCGCCCCGGCCACCGCGACGGCCCCGCAGCCGAGCGCGGCGGGCCCGGCCGCGACGACGCGTGCGGCGACCCGCTCCGCCGCGGTCATCCCGAGTGCCGACTCGACGCGCTGGGTCGCCCGGCCCGCCGCGTGCCTGCGGAGCAGTCCCTGCCCGACCACGAGCAGCCCGCCGCCGCCCAGCACGACCGCGAAGATCGCCAGGCTCGCGACCGTGGTCCGCACGGCGGCCTCGATCGCCGGGTCGACGGCCGCCCGGGGCAGCTCCGCGAAGGGGGCGAGGTACTTCGCGGCGATCGAGGGCGAGAGCGTCCGCACGGCTTGCTGGAAGGCGGCGTCGAAGGCCGCCGCGGCACCCGGGGCGTCGGTGAGCCGGACGAACACCGCGGTCGCCGGCGCGCCGGCCGCGTACCTCCTGCCGAACGCGGGTGTCGTCAGCGCCTGCGACAGCGCGCCGCCCCAGGCCGGCATGCGGCCGATCCCCACCACCCGCAGCGACACGCTGGGCCCGTCGGGCTCTCCGAAGCCGACGTCGAACGCCGCGAACTCCGCGAGCGTCAGCAGCTTCATCGGCAGCTCGTCGCCGACCCGCAGGCCGCTCTGCTCGGCGAGCGGTTCCCCGATCAGCACCTCGTCGGGAGCCGCCGGATCCGGGGCGCGCCCGGCCACCACCACCGGCCGGACGACGTCCGAGCCCGGGTCGGCAGCCGCCGCGAACGACAGGTACTGCACGCGGGGCCCGAGCACCTGGCCGACCCAGCCCGGGGCAGTGACGACGTGGTCCACGCCCGCCATGCGCGAGACGGCGGCAGCCAGCTCCGGCTGGTCGGCCGCCACCATGACCCGCGCGTCGTCGAGCGCCACGGCGTCGACGAGCCGCGAGTACGCCGTGGCCGTGCGCTCGGCGATGCCGCCCGCACCCGACACCACGCCGCCGACCAGCCCGAACAGCACCGCCAGCAGCAGGAGGCCGCGACCGCCGCGCCTGCGCTCGGTCCGCGCGACGGCCAGCACCCCGGCCCACCGCCGCATCCCGGACACGCGTCAGACCGCTGCCACGGGCAGCCGCCCGGCCACGACGGTGCCCGCGCCGGGCGTCGAACGCAGCTCCACGGTGCCGCCGATCGCACCGACCCGGTCGGACATGTTCTGCAGGCCCGTCCCCGACCCCGCAGACGCGATGTCGAAGCCGGGGCCGTCGTCGGCCACCTCGAAGCGCAGCGCCCCGGACCCGTCCCGGCCCAGCGTGACCACGACCGCGGCGCCCGCCGCGTGCTTCGCGGCGTTCTGCAGCGCCTCGACGCAGCAGAAGTACACCGCGGACTGCACGGGCTCCGGCAGCTCCCCCACGCCACCGGTGTCGGTCACCGTCACGGCGAGCGGGCTGCGCTTCGCCGCGGCCCGCAGCGCCGTCACGAGCCCGGCATCGCGCAGCAGCGGCGGGTAGATCCCGTGCGCGAGCTCGCGCAGCGTCCGGACGGCGTCGCGGATGCCGGTGTCGAGCTCGTCGAGCAGCGCCAGGTCCGGCCCGGCCCCGGGCGGCACGTCGCGCAGGAGCCGCAACCCGACGGCCAGCGCGACCAGGTGCTGCTGCGCCCCGTCGTGCAGGTCACGCTCGATCCGCCTGCGCTCGGCGTCGGCCGTGGTGACCAGGCGCGTCCGGGACGCCTGCAGCGCGGCGTTGCTGCGGCGCAGATCGGCCAGCGTCGCCTGCAGCGCCTCGTCGAGCGCCCGGTTGCGCAGCACGATCCCCAGCCGGCGCGCGACCTCGGCGAGCATCCGCTCGTCGGCGGCCGAGAACGCGACGGCGTCGGCGGGCCGCTCCACCAGGAGCAGGCCCAGCGTGCGGCCGCCGTGCACGGCGGGGGCGATCCGCAGCTGCGGCGCCGGGCCGTCCGACGGCGACACCATCCGCGGCAGCCACTCGCGCAGCCATCCGTTGCCCGCCACCCCGACCCGGCCCAGCAGCTCGAGCTCGTCCGGGTCGAACCGCAGCGCCGCCCCGCCGTCGCCGCGCGCGGCCGGCACCACGACGCTGTGCCCGGGCCCGGCGTCCTGACCGCCGGACCCGGCATCACCGAACGACCAGATGCGCACGGCGCTGAGATCCCCGTCGCGGCGCATCGACTCGGCCAGCCTGCGCAGCTGCTCCTCGACGCGGGTGTCGGGGCCGGACTGGTCCGCGAACTCGGCCAGCAGCTCGTCGGGCGTGCGGCGGACCCCGCGCAGCGCCGCGCGCGCAGAGCGACCCGCGCGGCGGCCGAGCGGCCCGGACAGCACCGCCACCAGCAGGACGCCCAGCAGCGCGGCGTCGACGAGATCGCGCTGCGTGCCGGCCGGCACCCGGCCGAGCACCAGCAGCATCAGCAGGAGGCCGAGATCCACCGCCACGGCCAGCGCGGCGAAGTCGGCGGCCGCGACGAACACGACAGTGGCGGCCCGGCAGGCCCGGACGCTGCAGCACGCGATCGCGGCCAGCACGAGCGGGGCGAGCACCAGCACCTCGGTGACCGGCAGCGGTGGTCCGCCGCCGAGCAGCCCCGCGCACACCCCGACCGAGGCGATCCCGGCCGCGACGACCAGGCCGGCCAGCAGCAACGTGCGCCGCGCCGGGGCGGCCCTCACCGCGCGTCCCCGGTGATGGCGGCCTCGAACACGCCCGATTCCCCGGCGACCACCCGCCCGTCACGGACGTGCACCTCGCGGTGGGCGCGGGCGGCGACCTCGGGACTGTGGGTGACCATGAGGATCGTCTGGCCCCCGTCGTTGGCGCGGGTGAACAGGTCGAGCACCTCGGCGGCGCCCGCGGAGTCGAGTGCACCGGTCGGCTCGTCGGCGAGCAGCAGCGTGGGCCGGTTGGCCAGTGCCCGGGCGATGGCGACGCGCTGGCGCTGGCCGCCCGAGAGCGCCCCGGGCAGCTCACCGGACTTCTCCAGCATGCCGAGCCGGTCGAGCAGGTCACGGGCCCGCTGGGTGGCCTCGGTGGCGCGGGCTCCGGCGATGAGGGCGGGCAGCGCCACGTTCTCCAGCGCGGACAGGTGCTCGATCAGGTGGAAGAACTGGAACACCAGCCCGATGTGACGGCGGCGCAGCCGGGCCAGCGCGGCCCGCCCGGCACCGTCGACGCGGGCACCCGCCACCTCGATGGTGCCCTCGTCGGAGGGCTCCAGGCCGGCGATCAGGTGCAGCAGCGTCGACTTGCCACTGCCCGAGGGGCCCCGCAACGCCACGAACTCGCCCGGTGCCACGACGAGGTCGACGCCGCGCAGCGCCCGGACCGGCGCGGAGCCGGCGTCGAAGGTCTTCCGCACGCCGCGCAGGGCGAGATCGGGTCGGGATGCGTCCATACGCCGGGAGGGTCGGCCCGGGCCGGGCCGGCGTTAGCGCGAATGTCCGGATCGTGATGTATCTACGGTTCGCCGTCGGGGACCGGGCGGGCCCGGCTGGGCTGCACCCGCATCGGCTCCCCCGGCATCTTCGGGTACTCGGGCGGGTAGGGCAGATCGCCGAGACCGCGGTCGCGCTCGTCGGCGGCGTACCACTCCAGCACGGTCTCCAGGCCGCCGACGGCCTCGTCCATGGCGGCGTGCGGATCGCCGTGCGCCGCGAGCAGGCCCGGCACCGTGCGCACGTCGAAGTCCTCCGGCGTGACGTCGGGCAGCGTCTCCCAGGTGACGGGCATCGACACCGTGGCCCGCGGCCTGCCACGCACCGACCACGCGGAGGCGACGGTGCGATCGCGCGCCGCCTGGTTGTAGTCGAGGAACACCCGCTCGCCGCGCTCCTCCTTCCACCAGTCGACGGTGGCGCGCTCGGGGATGCGCTGCGCGACCCGCCGCGCGATGGCGATGACGGCGTGGCGGACCGCGATGAAATCCCACTCCGGGCGGATCCGGGCGAACACGTGGACGCCGCGCCCGCCCGACGTCTTGGGCCAGCCCACGAGCCCGGCCTCGTCGAGCACCTCGTGCAGCGTGGCCGCCACGACCACGGCGTCGGCGAAATCGGTGCCCGGCTGCGGATCGAGGTCGATGCGCAGCTCGTCGGGCCGGTCGGGATCGTCGCGGCGCACCGGCCACGGGTGGAAGTCGAACGTGCCCATGTTGGCCGCCCAGACGATGACGGCCTGCTCGGTGGGGCACAGCGACTGCGCGGTGCGCCCGCTGGGGAACGTGACCTGCGCCGTCTCCACGTAGTCGGGAGCGCCCTTGGGCAGCCGCTTGGCGTAGAACGGCTCGCCCTCGACGCCGTCGGGATAGCGCTTGAGGTTGGTGGGGCGCAGGTGCAGCACCTTCAGCAGCGGCTCGGCGACCGCGCGGTAGTACTCCACCACCTCGCCCTTGGTGATACCCGGCTCCGGGAACAGCATCCGGTCGGCGCTGGTCAGCCGGACCTCCCGATCCCCGTGCGGGCCGGGGACCGTGAGCAGTGTCGCTGCGCTCTTGCTCGCCACGGGGCCAGACGCTACCGGTTCGGACCGACAGCACCCTGGCGCGGCGTGCCGGTGGGGACCAGTAGTGGTCACCGTGATTTCCGCACGGTAGGGTCCACCGCTACGGTCTGCGACAACCGTTACCACAACCGTGACGACGAGGAGGTCGGGTGGCGGACGGGACGGGAAAGGCCCGCCGAGGCTATGCGGGGGTTCCCGCGGCCCAGCGTAGCGCCGAGCGTCGCCAGCAGATGCTCTCGGCGGCGCTGGAGCTGTTCACCTCGCGCGGCTTCCAGCACACCAAGATCGTGGAGATCTGCACGCTGGCCGGGGTGTCCACGCGCAACTTCTACGAGGAGTTCCGCGGCGGCAAGGAGCACCTGCTGCTGATCCTGCACGACCACATCAACTCCCTCGCCATGCAGCGGGTCACCGGGGCCCGCGACCGGCTCTCCGACACCGACCCGGTCCGGCGGATCTCCGCGCTGCTCGACGTCTTCGTCGGGGCGATCACCTCCGACCCGCGCCTGCCGCGCCTCAACTACGTCGAGGCCGTCGGCGTGTCCGCCCAGCTGGAGCGCCAGCACCAGGAGTGGGTCATCCGGTGGGCCGACTTCATCGAGGCCGAGGCCGACCTCGCGGCCCGCCAGGGGGTGGCACCGGTCCGCGACTTCGGTCTCACCGCGATCGGGCTCGTCGGCGCCGCCACCGGCCTGTTGCGCGAATGGCAGGCCCACGATCCGCCGCTGGCCGCCGCCGCGATCGGCGCCGAGCTGCGCGGTCTCATGCTGGCCGCGATCACCCGCCCCCTCCTGCAGGAGGCCCCGTCGCACCCGACCCGTGACGTCTCGGCCTCCGAACAGCTGACCGGCTAGTGGTGACCACTATGCTCGGCGAGTGCCCGAACGCCCCGAACCGGACCTTCCGGACTGGTCCCGGCAGTTCGACGACGAGCTGCTCGGGCTCGACCCGGACGATCCGGAGGCGCAGGCGTTCGCCGCCCACCTCGACCACATGCAGCAGACGCGGCCCGCGTTCACGGTCGAGGGCTACCTCCACGGCATCGGCGACTTCGCCGACTCCGCCAACCGGGCCGAGGGCGGCCGCCGGTGGGGCGCGGTGCTCGTCGTGGTGCTGCTGCTCATCGGGGTCGCCTGGGTGGTGTGGAAGGCGTTGGCCTTCGTCGTGCTCACCTGGCTGTGAACCGCACGGGAATGACGGCCCGCGAACGCGTCGGCCGATCCGCTGCGGTACCGGCCCACACCGACATAGGCTGGAACGCATGGATCCCGTGACCGAACCCGCCGCCAAGGTGGTCAAGACCGACGCCGAGTGGCGCGCGGAGCTCTCCCCCGCCGAGTACCAGGTGCTGCGCCAGGCCGCCACCGAGCGCCCCTTCGCCGGCGAGTACACCGACACCAAGACCCAGGGCGTCTACGCGTGCCGCGCCTGCGGCGCCGAGCTGTTCCGCAGCGACACGAAGTTCGACTCGCACTGCGGCTGGCCCTCGTTCTTCACCCCGCTCGCCGGCGACGCCGTCATCGAGCGCGTCGACATGGAGATGGGCATGAAGCGCACCGAGGTACTGTGCGCCACCTGTCACAGCCACCTCGGCCACGTCTTCGAGGGCGAGGGTTACGGCACCCCCACCGACCTGCGCTACTGCATCAACTCGATCTCGATGCGGCTGCTGCCCGACACCGGCGGCGCCGCTAGCTGATCAGCTCGACCTCGCAGGTGAGCCCGGGCGCCTTCGCCAGCCGGGCGTCGGCGGTGAGCAGCGGGATACCCAGCCGCGCGGCGAGCGCGACGTAGAGGGCGTCGTAGTAGGTGATGGTGTGGCGCAGCGCCCACGCCGCGAACGCGAGCGGCCCGTGCGGATAGCGCTCGTTCACCAGAACGTTCAGTGCGAGCAGCGCGGCCTCCGCCGTGGTGGCCTCGAGCGCGGCGCCCGATACCCGTCTTCGCAGGACGCTGCCCACCTCAGCATCGATCAGATGCGGCGCGAAACAGATCTCTCCGACCAGCCTTGCTCGCAGTGCCCGCTCGGGGTCGGAGACACCGGTGAGTGCCGACACCGCAGCAGACGCATCCAGCACGAGTTCCATCAGCGTCGGCGGTCCTCGTCGAGATCGGCGAGAACCTGATCGATCAGCACGCCGCTCCCCCTGTCGCGTTGGAGCAACTGCTCCAGCTCAGCGAGCATGGCGGCTCGACGCTTGCGAATCCGAGCCATCTCGACCACCTGCGCCCGCATGTAGGCCTGCAGCGACTGACCGGCGTCGTGCGCCTGCTGACGAATGTCGTCGTAGGCGTCATCGGGGATGTCACGAATCTGGATCGTGGCCATGCCCCGAGTTTAGCGCTGATTCAGCGCTACTCCTCAGGGCAGCCGGGCGATCAGGTCGCCTGCCTGTACCCGCGGGCCGGTGAAGAACGGGATCTCGACGCGCACGTGGCGGCGGGCCTCGGTGGCGCGCAGGTCGCGCATCAGGTCGACGATGCGGTCGAGCTCGTCGGCCTCGAAGGCGAGGATCCACTCGTAGTCGCCCAGCGCGAACGCTGGCACGGTGTTGGCGCGCACGTCGGCGTAGGCGCGGGCCGCCTTGCCGTGGTCGGCCAGCATCGTGCGGCGCTCGGCGTCGGGCAGCAGGTACCAGTCGATCGACCGGACGAACGGGTACACGCAGAGGTAGCCCTTGGGCTCCTCGCCCGCCACGAACGCCGGCACGTGGCTCTTGTTGAACTCGGCGGGCCGGTGCAGCGCCACCTGGCTCCACACGGCGACGCTGGCCCGGCCGAGCGCGGTGGTGCGGCGGAAGTCGGCGTAGGCGCCCTGCAGAGCCTCGACGTTGTCGGCGTGCCACCAGATCATGAAGTCGGCGTCGGCGCGCAGGCCCGCCACGTCGTAGACGCCGCGGACCACCACGCCCTTGCCCTCGAGCGCGTCGAGGAACTCGGTGATCTCGCCGGCCGCAGCGGCCCGGTCGTCGCCGAGCCGTCCGGGTTCGACGCGGAACACCGACCACATCGTGTAGCGGATGGTGTTGTTCAGCTCGGCGTAGTCGAGGCGTGCCATGTGCCTATCGTGCCACTCGCCGTCAGATCCGCGACGAGACGCTCCGCACCCTCCCGCGCGGTACCCACGCACGCCGGCACGCCGACGCCGTGCAGCGCCGAGCCTGCCACCGCGAGACCGGCGGGCAACCCGCCCTCGAGCGTCGCCACCCGGTCGAGGTGACCGACGCCGTACTGGGGCAGCCCGCCGCCCCACCGTTGCACCACGACCGCGACGGGGTCGGCGGTGACACCGGTGAGCATGGCCAGGTCGGCACGCACCCGCGCCACCAGCTCCGCGTCGTCGACCTGCAGGGTGGGGGCCTCCCCGAACCGGCCCAGCGACGCCCGCAGGCGCACCAGGCCGTCGGGCGCGAGGTGGGCCCACTTGTTCGTGGAGTGCGTGAAGCCCTTGACGGCCAGCGGCTCGTCGGCCGCGATCAGTGCGCCCGAGGTGGGGGGCAGCGTCGCCGCGGCGGCGGGCTCGAACGCCAGCGCCACCACCACCGACGACGCCAGCTCGATCTCGCCCGCCGCCCGCGAGGCCGCGGGCGCGGTGGCGGCCAGCAGCCGCGCCGCGGCCGGGGCAGGGACGGCCAGCAGCACCGCGTCGACGTCGAGGACCTCCGGCGCGGTGGTGGGGCCCAGCGTGAGCCGCCAGCCCCGCTCCCGGCGCTCCAGCGTCCGCACGGTGGTCTGCGTGCGGATGTCGGCGCCGGCGGCGCGGGCGAGCGCGCCCAGCAGCACGCCGTAGCCGCCCCGGATCGCGCCGAAGACCGGTCCGCCTGCCGCTGGACCGCGACCCGGCCCGGTGGCCGCCGGTCCCGACTCGGGGGTCGTTCCCTCCCGACTCGCGGGCCGTTCCATCCCGACTCGCGGGGGTGGGGCCGTGGCGCGGTCCGCCGCAGCCGTCAGGGACGGCGCACCGGCGTCCAGTGCAGCGGCGAGCGCGGGAACGGTGGGACGCAGGCCCAGCGCGTCCACCCGGCCCGCGTAGACCCCGCCCAGCAGCGGGTCGACCAGCCGCGCGGGCAGCTCGGCGCCGAACCGGGTGCGCAGCAGCCTGCCCAGCGCGACGTCGGACCCGGGTTCCCAGCGCAGGGGCGACTCCGGCTCCGCGGCCACCGCGGCCAGGCCGGCCGCCGAGAGCAGCGCGTCGAGCCGCGCGGCACTCGTGGGCACCCCCAGCAGCGTGGCGCCCGGCAGCGGCCCGGTGCGACCGGCTGCGCGGATGGAGGCCGAGGCACCCGTCGGGTGCACGAGCACGTCGTCGAGCCCGAGCTCGGCCAGCAGCGCGGGGATCTCGGGACGGCGGGCCAGGAACGCCTCGGCGCCGACGTCGAAGGGCACGCCGGCCAGGTCGACGGTGCGCAGCACCCCGCCGATGCGGTCGCGCTGCTCCAGCACCGTGATCTGCGCGGCGGGCCCCAGCAGGGTGCGCAGCCGGTGCGCACCGGCGAGGCCGGAGATGCCGGCGCCGACGACGGCGACCCGTACTGCTGGGCTCACGGAGTTCGGGCGTGCACCAGCTCGACGAGGCGCGTCAGCACGTCCGGGTCGGTGTCGGGCAGCACCCCGTGGCCGAGGTTGAACACGTGCCCCGGGGTGCGGCGGCCCTCGTCGAGGATGCGCCGTACCTCGGACTCGATCGAGGCCCGGTCGGCGAACAGGACGGCCGGGTCGAGGTTGCCCTGCACCGGCCGGGTGCCACCGGCGCGGCGTGCGGCGACGTCGAGCGGCACCCGCCAGTCGACGCCCACGACGTCGGCCCCGGCCTCGGCCATGGCACCGAGCAGCTCCCCGGTACCGACCCCGAAGTGGAAGCGCGGGACACCCGCATCGGCCAGCCCGGCCAGTACCCCGGCCGAGTGCGGCAGGACGTACTCGCGGTAGTCACGCTCCGAGAGCGCGCCCGCCCAGGAGTCGAACAGCTGCACGGCATCGACGCCGGCCTCGACCTGCGCCTGCAGGAAGACCGAAGTGATGCCCGCCAGCTTGCGCATCAGCGCGTGCCACAGGTCGGGCTCGGAGCGCATCAGCGCCTTGGTGCGCTCGTGGTTGCGGCTGGGGCCGCCCTCGACGAGGTAGGAGGCCAGCGTGAACGGCGCACCGGCGAACCCGATCAGCGGGGTGTCGCCGAGCTCGCGCAGCAACAGCCCGATGGCGGCCACGATGGGGGCGACCTGCTCGGGCTCGAGATCGGGCAGCCGCTCCACGTCGGCCGCGGTGCGCACGGGCTCGGCCACCACCGGGCCGGTGCCCGCGATGATCTCCACGCCGATGCCCGCCGCGTACAGCGGCACGACGATGTCGCTGTACAGGACGGCCGCGTCGACCCGGTGGCGGCGCACCGGCTGCATCGTGATCTCGCAGACCATCGCGGGGTCGAAGCACGACGGGAGCATCGGGTGGCCCGTGCGCAGCGCGCGGTACTCGGGGAGCGATCGACCGGCCTGGCGCATGAACCACACGGGTACCCGCTCGGGTGCTCCGCCGCGGGCGGCCACGAGCAACGGGGCGGAGTGCAGATCGCGCCGGACGGAAACGGGGGCGGGTGAGGCAGGGTGTGCAGCCATGGCCCGACCATCCTGCCACGCCCGCGCGATGCGCCGAACGGCGGCGGGTCGTCTGGGACGGGCGAGTGCGGCGCGCCTGCCGGTCGACGCCGCGGCGGCAACCTAGAGTCCCCGCTCGTGCCCGACTCGACCGCCCCACCACCAGAGTTCCGGCGCGCTGTTGCCTCGCTCCAGCTGATGCGCCCCCGCCCCGAGCTCCTCGTCGCCCCGCTCGACGCACCGCCCCGGCTCGCGCCGTACACCTGGGCGTTCAGCGTGGAGGCCGACGCCGGCGCCGGACGTGCCGGCGAGCCGGTGCCCGATCTCGACGAGCCCGACACCTCCGGGCGGCTGATCCTGCTGCACGACCCGTCGGGCCAGGATGCCTGGGAGGGCACGTTCCGGCTCGTCTGCTTCATCCAGGCGCGGCTGGAACGCGAGCAGCTCGGCGACGAGATGATGCCCGTGGTGGGCTGGTCGTGGCTCACCGAGGCGCTCGAGCAGAACGGCGCCGAGTACGTGGCGCTCGGCGGCACCGTCACGCAGACGTCCTCGGTGCGCTTCGGCGACATCGCCGGACCGCGCCGCGACGACGACGTCGAGCTGCGCGCGTCCTGGACTCCGACCGGCTCAGCGGACGGCATGGATCTGACCCGCCATGCGGAGGCGTTCTGTCAGCTGGTTGCGTCGGCCGCAGGCCTTCCTCCGGTCGGAGCAGTTTCTCTCGTTCATCGAACGGTCTGAATCCCGGTGTTCACCTGCGACGACGGTGCTCCCAGTGATCACCCGCGTCACTCGGACGAGTGGACGGCGATCGACAACGCTGTAACTTTCACCCGTCCAAGTTCGATCCGATACACGACGTTAGACCGCTTGGGGGGCTACGCTTCCTCGACGACACCTCCTCGGGCGGTAGGGCGACAGCTTCATCCGACCGGGGTTCTGGTGCCGGTCGGGGGGCAAACGACCGACTCCAGGGAGGTAGTGACGTGGCCGTAGTGGGCCAGGGCGCACCAGTGCGCGGCACACCGGGTGCAGTGCTGTCGCCCGCGATGGTCCCGCACCCGCGGGAAGAGCTGTTCTCGGTACTGGTGGTTGACGCCCACCCGTTGCTGCGCGAAGCCATCGCCGCGCGGTTGCGCTCCATGGGCGCGGGAACAGTGTATGAAGCCTCCTCCGTGGCTGAGGCCAGGGCACGAGCACACGCCAACGGGCCGTGTGACCTCGCGATCCTGGATCTCGGTCTCCCCGACGGAAGCGGCCTTGATCTCGTCACGGAGCTTCGTGCGCTCGGCTGGAACCGGCTGGTCGTGCTCGCCTCCTCCGACGACCCCTATGCAGTTCGCTCGGCCTTCCAGGCCGGCGCTCAGGCCTACCTGCTCAAGTCGGCGTCGGCGGCGATCGTCACCGACGGCGTGAAGCGGGTGCTCGACGGCGGTGTCTACGCAGACCCCACTGTCGCGCCGTTACTGGCTACGGGCACCAGAGTGCCGGGCACCGACAACACCCCGCGCGAGCTCTCGGCGCGCGAGGTCGAGGTGCTGCAGCTCGTCGCGGATGGGCAGTCCAACAAGGAGATCGGCGAGGCGCTGAGCCTCTCCGCACTCACCGTCAAGAGCCACCTGTCCCGGATCGGGCGCAAGCTCGGCACGGGTGATCGTGCACAGATGGTGGCATTGGCGATGCGGGCCGGGGTCATCCGCTGACCGAAGAACCACTCGACGACGACAGCGGGGCAGCCGAGCCGGAATCCCCCGCGGCAGTTCCACTGCTGCGGCCGGCCGACGGGCTCCCCGCTGTCGTCGCCGATCCCACCGCGCTGCTGCGCACCGCGGAACAGTTCGCGTCGGGCACGGGCCCGATCGCCGTCGACGCCGAGCGGGCGTCCGGCTTCCGCTACTCGCAACGCGCCTACCTCGTCCAGCTGCGGCGTGCCGGATCCGGCACCGCACTGGTCGATCCCATTCCGCTCGCGAGCGACCTCGCGCCGCTCGCGCCGGCACTGACCGGGCCGGAGTGGGTGCTCCACGCAGCCAACCAGGATCTCGCCTGCCTCGCCGAGGTCGGCCTCGCACCGTCGAAGCTCTTCGACACCGAGCTCGCGGGACGCCTGGCCGGGCTCCCCCGCGTCGGGCTCGGTCCGATGGTCGAGCAGCTGCTCGGGCTGTCGCTGGAGAAGGGGCACGGCGCCGCCGACTGGTCGCGCCGCCCGCTTCCCGAGGACTGGCTCGTCTACGCGGCACTCGACGTCGAGGTGCTCGTCGAGCTGCGTGACGTGCTGGCGGGTGTGCTCGCCGAGCAGGGCAAGCTCGACTGGGCGATGCAGGAGTTCGAGGCCGTGCGCACGGCAGGCCCGCCGGCACCACGTCCCGAGCCGTGGCGTCGCACGTCCGGGATCCACAAGATCCGCAAGGCGCGCCCGCTGGCCATCGTGCGGGCGCTGTGGGAGGCCCGCGACCGGCTCGCCGCCGAGCGCGATATCGCTCCCGGGCGGGTGCTGCCCGACGCCGCGATCGTCGACGCCGCCGTCACCGCTCCGGAGACACCGCAGGCGCTGGCGTCGATGGCGGTCTTCCGGGGCCGATCGCAACGCCGCCTCACCAACTACTGGTTCACCGCTGTCGCGCAGGCGGCCAAGCTCGACGCGGCCGCACTGCCCCACCCGTCACCGCCCAACGACGGGCCACCGCCCGTGGCACGCTGGTCCGACCGCTCGCCCGATGCCGCGGCGCGCCTCGCCGCGGCCCGCGCCGTCCTCGCCGCGGTGGCGCAGCAGTGGACGGTGCCCGTGGAGAACCTGCTGCAGCCCGACCTCCTGCGCCGGCTGTGCTGGACGCCGCCGGTCGACGGTGACGTCGCCGCGACGCTGCGCAAGGGCGGGGCGCGGGAGTGGCAGATCGAGCTGCTGGCCACCCACCTCGAGGTGGCGCTCGCGGCGCACGCCTGAGGCGCGATCGCGGTCGGTGGGCGGCGCGGTTCAATCTGCGCCTCATGGAACCATGTGGCGGTCGAACCCCCCTCAAGAACAGACACACGGTTCCATGAGGCGGCCGGACCCCCCGCCGACAACAACCCCAAGGTCCATGAGGCGCTCCCACCGGCCCGGCCCCCGAACACCAGCAGCCAACCCTTCAGCCCGGCAGCCGCACCGTCACCGACAGCCCCCCACCATCGGACGGTGCCGCCCCCACCGTGCCCCCGTGTGCCGTCACCACGGCCCGCACGATCGACAGGCCCAGCCCAGCACCCGGCACCGCGGCCGTGCGCTCCACGGGCCCGCGGCGGAACGGCTCGAACAGCTCAGCCACCCGCTCCTTCGGGATCTCGGGTCCACCCGACGCCACCCGCAGCTGGGCGCTGCCGTCGACGACCCCGGTGCACACGTCCACCCAGCCGCCGGAGACGTTGTGGCGCACCGCGTTCTCCAGCAGGTTGCCGGCCACGCGTTCCAGCAGCACGGCGTCGCCGCGGGTGGGCGCGGAGGTGGCGCGCACCGTCAGCCGCAGCCCCCGCCTGCCGGCCTCGGCCCGGACGGCGGCCAGCGGCGACACCAGCAGCTCGGCCAGGTCGACGGGCGCGACGTCGGCCAGCTCCGCACCCTCGGTGTGGGCCAGCAGCAGCAGGCCGGCGACCAGCTCGTCGGCACGGCGGGTGGCGTCGCGCACCACCGCGCCCATCCGGCGCAGCTCGGCGACGTCGGCTGCCGGGTCCGACAACGTGACGTCGACCTCGGTGCGCAGCACCGACAGCGGCGTGCGCAGCTCGTGGCTCGCGTTCGCGACGAAGCGGCGTTGCGCGTCGAACGCGGCCTGCAGGCGGTCGAGCATGGCGTCGAAACCGGCGGCGAGCTCGGCGACCTCACCGCGGGCGCCGCGCACGCCGGTGCGGGTGTCGAACGACTCGACCGTGAGCCGCCGTGCCGTCGCGGTGACGGCGTGCAGTGGCCCCAACACGCGGCCCACCAGCCACCACGACACGACACCGGCCGCGATCACGACGAGCGGGAACGCCACCAGCCCCGCCGCGAGCACATCGCCGCGCGCGGCCGCGCCGACGGCCTCCGACAGCTGTTCGGCGGGCACCTCCCGGTCACCGACGCGCACCACGCTGCCCGGCGGGAGCGCCGGGACCGCCCGCGCCACGCCCCCGACCAGCAACCAGCCCAGCCACAGCAGCAGCGCGCTCACCAGCGCGACCAGCGCTGTGCTCACCAGCGTCAGCCGGAGCCGCAGCCCGGACCACACGGTCTCGCTACCCCGCGGCCGGCACCCGGTACCCGGCGCCCACCACGGTCTCGATCACGCCGGGCTCACCGAGCTTCTTGCGCAACGTCATGACCGTGACGCGCACGGTGGTGGTGAACGGGTCGGCGTTCTCGTCCCAAACCCGTTCGAGCAGCTCCTCGCTGCTCACCACCGCACCGCGGGCGGCGAGCAGGACCTCCAGCACGCCGAACTCCTTGCGCGTGAGATCCACGGCCCGCTCGGCGCGCAGCACCGTGCGCTTGGCGGGATCGAGCGCGACGTCGCCCGCCACCAGCAGCGGCGGCACGGCGGGGGTGGCGCGGCGGCCCAGCGCGCGGCAGCGGGCCACGAGCTCCGGGAAGTCGAACGGCTTGGCCAGGTAGTCGTCGGCACCCATGGACAGGCCGTCGACCTTGTCGGCGAGCGTGCCGCTGGCCGTCAGCATGAGCACCCGGGTGGTGGCGCCGGACGCCACGATCTGGGCGCACAGCTCGTCGCCGCCCATCCCGGGCAGGTCGCGGTCGAGCACCACCACGTCGTAGCGCGTGATGGACGACTTCTCGCTGCCGTCGTCGCCGTCGTAGGCGACGTCGACGGCCATGCCCTCCCGGCGCAGCCCGCGGGCGACCGCGTCGGCGAGCGCCTGCTCGTCCTCGACCACGAGCACGCGCATCAGCGGGCCCGTTCGGACGGCTCGGCCACCGGCCGCAGCACCCCGTTGCCGTGTGCGCCCACCGCGGCAGCCCACTCGGTGACCCGCCGCGCCACGTCCTGAGCGGTGAGGCCGGTGGTGGCGAGCAGGTCGGCCCGGTTGCCGTGCTCGAGGAACTCCTGCGGGATCGCGAGATCGCGCTGCGGCACGTCGCACTCGGCGGCGCGCAGCACGTCCGAGAGCGCGGAGCCGAAGCCGCCGTGGCGGCCGCTGTCGGCGACGGTGACCACGAGCCGGTGGGTGCGGGCCAGCGCGACGAGCACCGGCGGCACCGGCAGCACCCAGCGCGGGTCGACGACGGTGACCGCAACGCCCTGCTGCGCCAGTCGCTGCGCGGCCGCGACCCCGAGCTCACCGAAGGCGCCCGCGCAGACCAGCAGCACCGACGGGTGCTCCAGTGCGGGGGGCTCGTGCAGCACGTCGACCCCGCCGACCCGGCGCACGGCCGGGACGGACTCGATCACGGTGCCCTTGGGGAACCGGACGGCGGTGGGACCGTCGCTGACGGCCACCGCCTCGGCGAGCTCCTCGCGCAGCGTTGCCGCATCCCGCGGCGCGGCCACCCGCATGCCCGGGACGACGCCGAGGATCGACAGATCCCACATCCCGTTGTGCGACGGGCCGTCGTTGCCGGTGATACCGGCCCGGTCCAGCACGAACGTGACGGGCCGGTCGTGCAGGGCGACGTCCATCAGCACCTGGTCGAAGGCGCGGTTGAGGAACGTGGAGTAGAGGGCGACGACGGGGTGCAGGCCGGCGTCGGCCAGCCCGGCTGCGGACGTGACCGCATGCTGCTCGGCGATGCCGACGTCGATGCAGCGCTCCGGGAACCGCTCCGCGAACGGCGCGAGCCCGACGGGGCCGAGCATCGCCGCGGTGATCGCGACGACGTCCGGGCGACGGGCCCCCAGCTCGAGCATCTCCTCGGCGAAGATGCTGGTCCAGCCCACCGACGGAGGTGCGGTGGGGAGCCCCGTCTCGGGGTCGAACGCGGCCGGGCCGTGCATCTGGTCGGCCTCGTCGTTCTCGGCGGGCGCGTACCCGGCGCCCTTGCGGGTGACGGCGTGGACGATCACCGGTCCGCCGAAGCGCCGGGCCCGGCGCAGCGCCGACTCCATCGCCGCGACGTCGTGGCCGTCGATCGGCCCGAAGTACTTGAGTCCGAGGTCGGCGAACAGCTCCTGCGGGCTCAGCGCGTCCTTCACGCCCGCCTTGATCGCGTGCATGCCCGCGTAGAGCGCGTCGCCCACCACCGGTGTGCGGCGGATGGCCTGCTTGCCTGCCTCCAGCAGCCGCTCGTAGCCGGGCTGCAGCCGCAGGGACGCGAGCCGGTCGGCGAGCCCGCCGATCGTCGGGGAGTAGGAGCGCCCGTTGTCGTTGACGACGATGACGAGGTTGCGGTCCTTGGCGGCAGCGATGTTGTTCAGCGCTTCCCACGCCATCCCGCCGGTGAGCGCGCCGTCGCCGATCACCGCGACGACGTGGCGGTGCTGGCCGGTGAGCTGGTAGCCCCGCGCGATCCCGTCGGCCCACGACAGCGACGTGGACGCGTGGCTGTTCTCCACGTGGTCGTGGGGGCTCTCCGCCCGGCTCGGGTAGCCCGACAGGCCGCCTGCCTTCTTCAGCCGCTCCCAGCCGTCGTGGCGGCCGGTGAGCATCTTGTGGACGTAGGCCTGGTGCCCGACGTCCCAGATGATCGTGTCCTGCGGTGAGTCGAAGACCCGGTGCAGCGCGATGGTGAGCTCGACGACGCCGAGGTTGGGCCCCAGGTGCCCGCCGGTGCGCGCCACGGCCGCCACCAGCTCGGTGCGGATCTCCGCGGCCAGCCCCGCCAGCTGCTCAGGTGCGAGCGCCTTGAGGTCGTCGGGTCCCCGAACGGATCGCAACACGCGACGACCACTCCCTTGCTCTCCCGCACCCGGATCGGTCACCAACTCAGCTTACGGAAGCGACCGGACGCCGGCTCGGCACGACACCGAACCCTCACACTTGCGCGTTCAGGGCGTGGGCTTGCGCGCAGCGGGGATCTCGACGGGCCCGGCGATCTGCACGAGGTTGCGCCCCCCGCGTTTGGCGGCGTAGAGCGACGCGTCGGCCGTCTTGAGCACCTGTTCGAGCACCGTGCCGTCGGCCGGGACGGTGGCGCCGCCGATCGAGACGGACAACCCGGTGATGGTGAGCATCCCGTCGGGGGTGTCGACCGCCACATCGAGCCGTTCCACCCGCTCGCGCAGTCGCTCCCCGACCATGCGCAGCTCCGCGCGGCCCGCGGCCCCGATCGGCAGATCGGGGAGCATGACGACGAACTCCTCGCCGCCGAACCGGCCGACCAGGTCGTTGTCGCGCACCCCGGCCCGCAGCTCCCCGGCCACGGCGCTGAGCACGTCGTCGCCCGCGAGGTGGCCGTGTGCGTCGTTGACACCCTTGAAGTGGTCGAGATCGAGGATCAGCACCCCGGCGCCGACGCCCATGCGCTGCATCCGCCGCACCGAGCGGCCGGCCTGCAGCTGCCAGGCCGCGGCGTTGAGCAGCCCCGTCTTGGAGTCGGTGCTGGCCACCTCCTCGAGCTGGCGCACCAGCACCGCGCGGTGCAGCACGAGGATGGGCGGCAGCGCGAGCGCGATCAGCCCCGGCGCGGACCCGAGCGCGACGGCCGCCAGCGCGCCCATGCAGAGGGTGGCCACCTCGAGGGCGTTGTCGTCCCAGCGGCCGAGCAGATCCTTGAGGCCCACCGCGCTGCCGCCGCTGCTCACCCCGCTCATCGAGATGGCGAGTGCGACGAGCGCGGTGTTGACGGCCACGTAGAGCAGCACGGCGACCGCGACGCCGACGACCGAGCCGAGGTCCTCGGGACCGTGCGGCAGTCCACCGGCGAACGTGACGACCGTGTGCGCGGCGACGGCCGCGAGCACGACTGTTGCGGTGGTGTAGACGTGGCGGTAGAGCGGGACCTTGGCCGGGCGCCAGACCCGCTGCCACAGGTGCGCGTAGACGGCCACGATCACCGCGGCGGCGAGCGCGGGTGGCAGCAGCAGCGCGGCCGCGAACGTCCAGACCGAGCTGAGGTCGAAGTAGGACGTCTCGGCGGTGCGCCTGCGTACCCGCTCGATGCCCGTGGCGAGCTCCGTGTGCACGATGCTCAGCAGCGTCAGGAAGACGGCGAGCCCGATCTGGGCGGAGGACAGCGGCGCGCGGCCCGCGAGCACCACGACCCCGATCGCCGCGGCCTCCACGGCGATCACGGCGGCGACAGCGGGAACGGGGAGCCTCCAGAGCGCCCAGCCCGGCGCAGCGTCCACGACCGAGTCCCTCCTGCCATGCCACACGGTTGTTGTTTGCGAGGCTAGTGAGGCCCGCCCGGCATGTCAGGGGGGAGGTGATCGCTCATGGGGGTGGTCCTGCGGTCACGATCGGTCACTGTGCGTCAGTGACGGTCGGCCGTTCTCGCAATCCGCCGCTGAGCGGCCGTTCCCCGGCGCCGGGCGGACGACCGCGGGGAACCCCGAGCTCACGGCTCCTTTCGGGAGGCCACCCCCGCCGACCTCCCGGCTCCCCGCGTTCCGGCTCCCGTCCGACCGGTGGGCACCGTGGCGCGCCCGGCTCCAGGCCACCGCGGCGACCAGCGCGAGTACCGATCCCGCGCCCCCGACGAGGGCGATCGCGACGGCGGGACCCCACGCGTCGGCGAACGCCCCGGCGGCGAGCACCGCCAGCCCCTGCGCGGCGATGATGCCCGAGGCCGCCACCCCGATCGCCTGGCCGCGGCCGATGTCGGGCGTCGCCCGCACGAAGCTGGCCTGCGTCTGCAGGAGGTAGGCGGTGGCCAGCATCCCGGACAGGCCCCACAGCACCAGGGTGACCGCGAGGCCGGGCCGCAGCAGGCACGCCACCAGCGGCAGCCCGGCGCCCACGGCGAGCACGCCGACGAGCCGTTCCCGCGTCTCGGGCGGGACGAACCGGACGAACAGCCAGGCACCCAGCACGCTGCCGAGCGGATCGGCCGCCATCAACAGCCCGACGACGGCCGCCCCGGCCCCCAGCTCGGTGGCGTAGGGCGCCGCCAGCGCCTCCGGGACGACGTAGCAGCCCACGATCCACGCGAGCGCGACGAGCGCGCTGCGCCGCGGGTCCCGGACGATCTCGACGAGCCCCGCGACGACCCCCCGCCATCCGGAGGGCCCCTCGGGGTGCCCGTCGGGCGGCACCGGCCGCGGCCGGTCGGTGATGCCGAGCCGGACCACCACGGCCGAGGCCAGGAACGTGGCGGCGTCCGCGAGCAGCGCCACGGACGGGCTGATCGCGGCGACGAGCACGCCACCTGCGGCGAAGCCGGCGAGCTGCGCGGTCTGGGTGGTGATCTGGCGGACGGCGAGCCCGCGTTCGTAGAGGTCCCCGGCCAGCAGCTCCGGCATCAGCGCGCCCTGCGCCGCGGTGTGGGGCGAGCCGAGCAGCACGACGACCACCAGCAGCGCGCACAGGACCCACAACGGCAGGTCCGGCACGGCCATCGCGGCGAGCAACCCGGCGCGCAGCACGTCGCACACGACCATGACCTCGCGGCGCCGGAACCGGTCGGCGAGCCCTGAGAGCAGCACGCCGCCCAGCAGTGCGGGCAGGAACGTCAGCGCGTAGGTGACCGCCGCCCACAGCGCCGATCCCGTGCGCCCGTACACGAGCACCGCCAGCGCCACCCTCGCCAGCTGATCACCCGCCACCGAGAACAGCTCGGCGGCCCAGAGCACCCGGAACTCGGGCACGCCGAAGACCTTCGCCATGCCGCCGCTGCTCGCGCTCCCGCGTCTCATCCCGCGCTTCTCATCCGGCCGTGTCCCCCCTCGACCCGAAAATCCGGCCTGCCAGCCGGGCGTCCACCGACAGTAGGCACCCGTGCGCGCCGGGTCAGCAGAGTCGGGTGCGGCTCAACCGATCGGTGCAGCGCGGCGCCACCGATGACGCTGCGCTACCCGACACCGGCTGTCATGTCGAGCAGGTCGGCCACGTGCTGGGTCTCGTTGACGGTGCGCACCACACGCCGACCATCACGAGCTGCGAGAACGCGCGTGATCCCGGCGTAGTCGAGCGGGAACGCGAGCGGCCGCTCGATGCCGAGCAGGTGCGCGACCCAGGCGTTGACGACGCCCGCGTGCGCCACCACGACGGCCGTGGAGCGGCCCGGATGCGCGGCGATGATCCGTTCCAGCGCCGCGTCGACGCGGGCGGTGAACGCGGGCACGTCGACCGAGGCCGGGAGCAGGCCGGCGAGCATCCGGTCCCACGCGGTCGGATCGAGCGCGGCCATCTCGTGCACCGGCACGTAGTGCGCCGCGTCGGCGTCGTACTCGCGCAGGTCGTGGACGATCTCGGGCTCGCGGCCCAGCGCTGCGGCCAGCGGCGCCGCGGTGGCCCGCGCCCTGGCCAGCGGGCTGCTGTAGAGCGCGTCGACGCCGGTGCCGAGCGCGGCCACCAGTCGCGCGGCCTGCCGCTCCCCCAGCGCGGTGAGCGCGGGATCGGCGGGTCCGACGGCGACGGGACCGCCCTCGGCGGGACCGTGGATGCGTTCCGGCAGGGCGTGGCGGATCAGGACCAGCTGCACGTCAGGCCCTCAGGAGGGGACGTGCGCGCCGTGCCCGGCGTCGCGCAGCGCCGCCCGCAGCGTGTCGCGGTGACCGTCCTGCTCGACCTGGTCCACCGACGGGGCCGCGTTGGCGAAGTCGAACGCCGCCATGTCCCACGCCGGGAACACGTGCACGTGCAGGTGGGGCACCTCGAAACCGGCGACGAGCAGCCCGACGCGCGGGGGCTGCCAGATCGTGCGCACCGCCCCGCCGATGGCGCGCGACACGGCCGTGAGGTGCGCGATCAGCCCGGCATCGGCGTCGATCCACTGGTCGACCTCGGCGCGCGGCACGACCAGCGTGTGGCCCGGCCCGAGCGGGTTGATCGACAGGAAACCGACGGCGCGGTCGTCGGACCAGACGAACCGGCCCGGCAGCTCGCCGTTGATGATCTTCGTGAAGAGGGTGCTCATCGCCGATGAGCCTAGTAGCGTGTCGCCGCTAGTATTCGGACGGGATGCGGTAGATCAGTTGCGGCAGTCTCCCTTTCCCC
>NZ_JBHSIR010000057.1:0-3141 GCF_042653605.1 Pseudonocardia sp. GCM10023141 | reverse complement strand
CCCGCGCCCGCGGACACGACCATCCCCACGCCGTCCGCGTCCTGGCCCGCGCCTGGGTCGACATCATCTAGGCCTGCTGGAACACCAACACCCCCTACGACCCCGACCGCCACCGCGCCCTCCAACGCATCATCAACCAAGATCAACCGACGGCGGCTTGACACAGGGCAACTCATGCCGCCACCGCCTCAAACGCAGCCAGTTCGACCACTCGCAAACGTGCTGCTGTCTGAGCGATCCGAGCTATAGCCCGCCGCGCCTCACGTCGCCTGCGTCGTTCAGCGGCAGTGCCGTCGAGCAATGCCGAGGTGGTGAGTGGTTGTGTCCCGGTTACTGCCGCCGCGTCGAGCAACTCGTCGATCACGGCGGGCGTAAGCCCGTCTGGGAAGTGGTTTAGCGGGAAGTGATGGTGCGGGCTCATCTGTATGATCCTCTCGATGTATTAAGACATCTTGCTTGTCGCAGACGATAGGACATGATGTCTCAATCGGCAAGTGGTGTCGCAAGACATGCGGTAGCCTCGCCGGGTGGCAGAGGCTGAAGACGAGGACCGGAAGCCAGCTAGCAGACGAGTGGCCGACCTGCTCCGGTCAGAGATCGAGTCAGGGCGGTATCAGGTCGGCGACGCACTGCCGACCTACCGGCAACTTGCGGCCGAGCACGGAATCGCCGTGAACACAGCCATGGCCGCAGTACGGCGCCTGGTCGACGCCGGCTGGGCTACCAATCGCCCGAACGCGGGAACCTACGTCCGCGATCGGGCGGCGGGCGGCGACCCTGGAGCGGAACTCCGGAGCGTGCGCGCCGAGCTTTCCGAGCTGCAAGCCCAGGTAGGGCGAACCGGGGCAGAACTGGCCGAGGTCGAGGAACGCCTCGCCAAGGTGACCCAGCGGCTGATGGCACTTGAGACCTGACCCGGTGGGGCCAGCAGATCGACCTGACTGCCTGTCCATCGCGTTCACCTCCGCCGACTGCCTCGCTTCTGTGATGCACCAAGTGAACTGCGAATCCCGCCGACATCCGACGAACCGACGGTGCACTCGCAGTGCACTCGTCTCGACCCCGCGGAGGACCTCGTGGAGGTTGTCGACTCCTGGACAGGGCAACGAGCGTGCGCGCTACAGCAGGCTCTCCGCCTGACGAACGAGGGTTTCGCGGCGAAGCTCGGAACGGCGGTGCGGACCGTCGCGAAGTGGAGTCAGCGCCCCGCGATCGTCCCCACTTCCGAACTGCAACAGGCCCTCGACGTCGTCCTTGAGCAGGCGGGATCCAGCGGGCAGGCCCGCTTCGGGATGCTGCTGCGCCGCGCCGAGGGCGGAGTCGAGCCCGATACGGCGGTGGCCGTGCAGGTCGAGGCGCCGGCCGATGAGGCCGAGACCAGATTGGCCGCCATTCGCCAGCTCGGGCCACAACTGGAGTGGCTCGACACCCGCGCCGGATGGGAAACCGGGACGGGTCGCCGTCGCGTTGCGGCGGAGGCCTCCTCCGTTGACCTGCGCAGCATCCAGGATCGTGGGCACCGCCGTGCGCGTGTGCACCGCCTCGACGTCGCGCGGGCGCTTCGCGAGTACTACGCCCCAGACGGCGCCGGCTTACAGCACGGCGCGTTCGTCGCTCTGCATTCGGACAGCCGCACCAGTACCAGCGTCTTGACCTGCCCACAGTGGCTCGACCTACGCGCGCCGCTCAACCACGAGGGCGACCTACTCACGCTCGACAGCGAGCGGATCGAACGAGACGTCGACGTCCACGAGCACACCGCCGCCGCCGCGGTCCGACGCTTAGCCGAAGGAATGGCCATCGGCGGACGAATGACCGATGCCCCCATCTACCGACTGCTCGATCACGCGGACATCACGCAAGGTGCCGTGCAGGCCACTCTCGGCCTGTCGACGTTCGTCACGTACGCGCTCACGATGGACCTTCTCGAAGCGGAGCTGGTCGACGCGCTCGTGTCCGGTGCGCCGACGACTCCGGGCCATTTACCGATCCGAGACACGCTGCTGCCTGATGCTGCTTCGGTTCTCAACGTGAGGGACCGGCTGTGCGCCGGGGGTGCCCTGGCGCTCATGGCCATTGCTCGGCCGGCCGACCACCGACGCCGCGAGCCCGACTACGTCCTGTTGGTCCAAGAGCGGTCCGGTCAGGTGCTGAACGCGTCCCGCCGGCTCGCTGTCATCCCGAAGGGCTTCCATCAGCCGAGCGTTGACTACGCCGGTGATGTATTGCTCGGGGAGACTCTGCGCCGCGAGATGGAAGAAGAACTCTTCGGCCGGGAAGACGTCGACAGCACGATCGACGGCTTCCGTCACGCCGACCCTATGCACCGCAGCCGGCTATCCCGTCCGATGCGATGGCTGACCGACCACCCCAGCCCGGAACACTGGGCGATGGAGTGCACCGGATTCGGGCTCAACCTCGTCAGCGGCAACTTCGAGTTCGCCGGCATCATCGCCATTCACGACGATCAATTCTGGACAGAATTCGGCGGAGACATCGCTGCCAACTGGGAGTCAAGCGGGCTCCGCCAGTACTCCAGCCGGGACCGAGCCGGCCTCACCCAACTCATCAACGATCCAGCCTGGAGCAACGAGGGGCTGTTCGCATTACTCCAAGGATTGCGCCGACTCGCCGAGATCGGCGATGACCGCGTCGACGTGCCGACAATCGAGTGGGAGATCGCGTGACACCGGGCAAGTGGACAAGCGGAAACGCCGCCAAGGATGGTAGCCCGTACCGCGGATGGCTTATGGGCAGCTTCATCGAACCGTCCGACAGCCCACGGGCCACCTCCGATATTGAGGTCAAGTGGGGCGTACACCCCCGGGGCGAGGGTCGGAAGGACTGGACGACGGGCGAGATTCGAACCACGCTCCTCCTCCTGGTCTCAGGCCGGTTCCGTCTCGACCTGACAACTGAGAGCTTCGTGCTCTCCGAGCCCGGCGATTACGTCACGTGGGGCCCAGGGATCGAGCATCGATGGAGGGCTGAGGACGATGCCACCGTCATTACTGTCCGTTGGCCATCATCCGCAACGGACTAGACTGCGATCCAAAGAAAATTTCGTTTGGGCTAGTAGCGTGTCGCCGCTAGTATTCGGACGGGATGCGGTAGATCAGTTGCGGCAGTCTCCCTTTCCCC
>NZ_JBHSIR010000056.1:0-243135 GCF_042653605.1 Pseudonocardia sp. GCM10023141 | reverse complement strand
CAACGATCACCTGCAGCTACCAAAGCTGCCACGCCGTCACACCACCGGGTTCGACAACACCCTCTCAGGCGGGCGACGGTGCGTCGGCCAGCGCGACGCCCATCATCGACTCGGTGGTGACCAACCGCGCGAGCTCGGCCTCGGACAGCCCGTCGGTGCCCGCCGGGCGCTGCGGGATCACGAACCAGCGCGAGTGCCCGCTGGAGTCCCAGACCCGCACCTCGGTGTCGTCGTCGAGCGGCACACCCAGCTCCGTCAGCACCACGCGCGGCTCCCGCGCGGCGCGCGCCCGGAACACCGGATCCTTGTACCAGTAGGGCGGCAGGCCCAGCACCGGCCACGGGAAGCACGAGCAGAGCGTGCAGATCACGACGTTGTGCACGCCGGGCTCGTTGCGCACCGCCGCGAGGTGCTCCCCCTCGGCCCCTGCCATGCCGATCGGCAGGTCGAGCTGCGCGACCGCGGCCGCCGTGTCGGTGACGACGAGCTCGGCGAAGTCCGGGTCGGTCCACGCCCGCGCGACGATCTTCTGGCCGTTGAGCGGCGTCATCTCGGACTCGAAGTAGCCCAGCACCTTGTCGACGGTGCCGCCGGTGATGATGCCCTTCTCGATCAGCAGCGCCTCCAGCGCCCGCACCTGCGCCGCGCTGCGCTCCTCACGGTCGTCGGGGTGTCCGAAGTGGCCGGTCATGACGCTCCCAGGTAGGTCTCGTAGAGCTCGGCGTAGAGCGGGCCGGCGTGGGGTTCGGCCGTGGCGCCCCAGATCTCGTCCGGTTCGAACCGGACGATGTAGACGGACACGGGCTCGCCCAGCCCGTCCGGCCCGGTGGAGCAGAAGTAGGCGTAGTTGCCCTCGAACACGCGCTCGACGCGGCCCCGGTGCCCGCGCAGGTAGCCGGGCAGCCGGGTGTGGTCGGACGCGGGCGGGTTCGCGACCAGCACCGTGTCGCCCACCGCGAACGACGGCGTCGCCGGGCCGCGGCGCGGGGAGTCGCCCTTGCGCAGGTACCGCACCACCTGCTCGTCGATCAGCGGCTCTCCCGGCGCACCGGCAGCCGGCGCGACGTCAGCGGCGGCGTGCATCGCCGCGTCCAGCTCGTCCTGCGTCAGGTAGCCCTGCTCGATGAGATGGGCGGTGATGCCGCCGAGCCACTTCTCGTAGTAGCGGAACCGGAAGTAGGCGAACGGGTTCATCGCCTCGGCGCCCTTGCGCAGGTCCGCCCAGGTCCACGTCGTGGCGAACGTGGTGGGCACCGCGTCCATGTCGTAGCCGGGCAGGGCGTTGCGCAGCGATGCGCTCAGTCCCATCATCGCGGTGTGGATCCCGAAGATCCGCTTCTCCCACTCCTGGACGAAAACGCGTTTCTCGAAGTCGATCGGGCCGTCGAGGCCCTCGAGCCCGCCGAGATGGTGCTGCAGCTTCATGGGTCCACCAGGATCGTCGACGCGGCCGGGCGCGATCGCCCCGGCACGGGAATCGTTGGGTCCGCAGGTTGCGCGCCGGTGACGCTACGGTCACCACAACGACCGCATCGGCCACGATGCCGTCAGATCCGGTCACCACCGCGCCTGACCAGCGCCGCCGTCGGCTCCCACCCGGTCATCCGCCTACCCTGACGGCGTGGACGGTGGCAACCCCGGCAGGCACGGACAGCGGCGGATCGCCGTGCTCGTGTTCGACGGCGTGCGGTTGCTGGACGTGACCGGCCCGCTGGAGGTCTTCGACGTCGCCCGCACGCTCGGCGCCGCCTACGAGATCGCGCTCTGCTCCCCCGACGGCCGCGACGTCACGACGTCGAGCGGGCTGCGGATCGGGGTCGAGCACGCTGCGGGCACGCTCGCTCCCGTCGACACCCTGCTCGTCCCCGGCGGCGAGTGCCTGGTGGCCGCCGGCCCGTCCCGGGAGCTGGTCGAGGCCATCACCGCGCTCGCCGCCGACACGCGGCGCGTCGCGTCCGTCTGCGCGGGCGCGTTCGCCCTCGCCGCAGTCGGGCTGCTCGCGGGCCGCCGCGCCACCACCCACTGGAAGCACACGACGACGCTCGGCAGGCGGTTCCCGACCGTCACGGTCGTGGCCGACGCGATCTACGTGCGCGACGGGCGCGTGCTCACCTCCGCGGGCGTCAGCGCGGGCATCGACCTCGCACTCGCGCTGGTCGAGGAGGACGAGGGCGACGAGACGGCCCATGCCATCGCCCGCGACCTGGTGGTCTTCATGCGTCGTCTCGGCGCCCAGCCGCAGCTCTCGGTACCGGCACGCACCACCCGGCCGCGGCGACGGCCACTGCGGGCACTGTGCGACGAGATCGCCGCGGATCCGGCAGCCGACCACTGCCTCACCGCGCTGGCGGCGCGCGCCGGGATGAGCGAGCGCCACCTGCGCAGGCTGTTCACCGAGGAGGTCGGCTGCAGCCCCACCGCCTACGTCAACGCGGTCCGGCTCGAGGCCGCGCTGGCATTGCGCAACGCCGGGGAGACCGCCGCGTCGGCGGCCCGCCGCAGCGGAATGGGCAGCGAGCAGAATCTGCGCCGGGCCGTGCGTCGCGCCGCGGGTATCGGCTGAACGACCTCCACCAAGAATTGTCGAATTGTCCGTTTTACGCGAATGGACGAGCCGGCACTCAGCCGTTGCCCAATTGCGTGATCGCGGCGCGGGACCCGTCGTTCAGCTGGACCGGAGCGGTGTCGGCGGCCGCCTTCGGGTCGAGCCCCGAGGCTGCCGGCACCGCGGCGACCAGCGCGTTCTTCTGCTGGAAGAGCACCTTCGTGACCGCACACGCGTCGGCGGCCGGGAAGTCGTCGCGCACGAGGAGCAGGTTGGGCAGCGCGATCGTCTTGATGTCGCCCGCGGTCTTGTAGGTGGCGGCGGGGATCGTGCCGGCGGCGTAGACGTCGTCGTCCTTCTGCATCGCGGGGATGAGCCCGCTGATGTCGACGAACTTCAGCGACGCGCCGTCGGAGGCGAACAGGTCGGCGATGCCGCCGGTCGGCAGGCCGCCCGACCACACGAAGCCGTCGATCGACCCCGCCTTGATCGCAGCCGCGGACGCCGCAAGATCGAGGTTCTGGGAGCTGACGTCCTTCTTCGGATCCAGCCCCGCGGCCGTGAGCAGGCGGTTCGCGATCAGCTCCGTGCCCGACGACGCGGAGCCGACGGAGATCTTCTTGCCCCGGAAGTCGGCCATGCTCGTGATCCCCGACGCCGCCGAGACGATCACATGGGTGTAGTCGGAGTAGATCCGGGCCAGCGCCCGGATCTTCTGCGGTTCGGCGAACACACCCTGCCCGAGCACCGCATCCGCTGCACTGTCGGCCTGCGCGAACGCGATGTCGTACTCGCCCGTGCTCAGCTGCTGGACGTTGCGCAGGGTGGAGCCCGTCTGCACGGCGGTGGCCTTGAGCGGCGTGCTCGAGGAGATCTGGGAGGCCAGTGCCGACCCGAGCGCCGCGTAGACGCCGGTGGCGCTGCCGGTGGCGATCGTCAGCGGCCGGGCGCTGGCCTCGCACGCCGCACCGGACGTCGATCCCGAGCCCACCGGGCTGGCGCAGGCAGCCACCGCGAGCAGCGCCGCGCCCACCGCCGTGATCGACAACCGCCTGCCACGCACAGACCTCAGCAACGCCATGGTGTCTCCTCGACCGATCGTGGGCGGGATGGGCGGTTGATCCGTGATCCTATTCCGCCGCCGTGCGTTACCGGAAGTTTTCCGCGATCATCCACCCGCGATACCGGTTCATCTCCTAATGTTCCGATACGCGGCATCGCGGCCCCCGGGCTGCGCTGCGGGGGACTTGACCGCGGTTCTTGAAACAGGGAGGTCGGATGACCGAGACCCTCAACCATGGCGACAGCCTCAACGCCGAGCAGGAGGGTTACAAGCAGTCCCTGGGCAGACGTCAGGTCCAGATGATCGCGATCGGCGGTGCGATCGGCACCGGCCTGTTCCTCGGTTCGGCCTCACGACTGCACAGCACCGGGCCCGCGCTGGTCCTGAGCTACGCCTTAGTCGGGGTCATCGCCTACCTGCTCATGCGAGCGCTCGGCGAGCTGGTGCTGCACCGCGCCACGTCCGGCGCCTTCGTGTCATGGATGCGGGAGTTCTTCGGCGAGCGGGCCGCGTACGTCACGGGCTGGATGTACTGGCTCAACTGGGCGCTCACCGGGATCGCCGAGCTGTCGGCCGTCGGCGTGTACGTCAAGCACTGGCTGCCGGACATGCCCAGCTGGCTCACGGTGCTCATCGCGCTGGCGGTCGTGCTGATCGTCAACCTCCTGTCCGCCAAGGCCTTCGGCGAGTTCGAGTTCTGGGCGTCGGTGCTCAAGGTCGGCGCCATCATCTTGTTCCTCGTCGTCGGGCTCGTCGTGGTGATCGGCCAGTTCAAGATCGGCGGCCACGACGCGGGCTTCCAGAACCTGTGGTCCAACCCCGGCGGCTTCTGGCCGACCGGCGACGGATTCGCCTGGTACGGCCCGATCCTGGTGATGTCGGGGGTCGTGTTCGCCTACGCGGCCATCGAGATGGTGGGTGTGGCGGCCGGCGAGATGGCCGACCCGAAGCGCGAGGTGCCCAAGGCCGTCAACGCGGTGATCTTCCGGATCGGTATCTTCTACTGTGGATCGATCCTGCTGCTCGTCAGCATGCTGCCGACGTCGGAGTACACCAGCGGCACCAGCCCGTTCGTCACCGTGTTCGGGGCGCTGGGCCTGGACTGGATGGGCGACGTCATCCAGGCCATCCTCATCGTGGCGGCCATGTCGAGCCTCAACTCGGGGCTCTACTCCACCGGCCGGGTGCTGCGCAGCCTCGGGATGAGCAAGCAGGCGCCGCCGTTCACGCTCAAGATGAGCGCCTCCGGGGTGCCGTGGGCCGGCATCGTGCTGACGTCGGTCATCTACGTGTTCGGCGCGATCCTCAACGCGATCGACCCCGACGCGTTCGAGACAGCGCTGGAGGCCTCGGCCATCGGCGTGGTCTTCACCTGGGCGTCGATCTTCCTGTGCCAGATCCGGCTCAGACAGCTGTCGAACAAGGGCGTGATCCCGGCAAGCACCTTCCGGATGCCCGGATCGCCCTACACGAGCTGGATCGGCCTGGTATTCCTCGCGCTGGTGATCGTCGGCATGGCGATATCGGGCTGGCTGAGCTCCGACGAGTTCTGGCACAAGACGAACTTCCTGGTGGTCGTCCTGGGCATCCCGATCATCGCGATCCTGCTCTGGATCGGCTGGTTGATCGCGAAACCGAAGGTCATCGCGAACACGGGCGACCGGCTCAAGGCCGTGTGGTCCGACACCGGTCCGACGTACCCCTCCAAGTCCGGATCCTGACACCCACGAGCTCCACACCCGAGCACCGCACGTCCGGCTGTCCCGACATGGCAGCACGGAGGTGCGGTGCTCGCGTCTGTGCCGGGTGCGAAACCTGCCAGGATGGGTGACGTGGACGATCTCGAGGAGTTCCTGGGCGCCAACCCACCCTTCAGCTCCCTGGGTTCCACTGAGCTGAAGCGGGTGGCGGCTGCGGCCGAGGTCGTCGACCACCCGGCAGGCGCGGAGATCATGGATGCGTTCGCCGCCGCGGGTGACGACCTGTTCGTGGTGATGTCCGGCGAGGTCGACATCTGGACCGCCGAGGGCAGCTACGCGGAGCCCGCCGACGAGACCGTCGGCCCCGGCAGTGTCTTCGGCCAGTCCACCGTGCTGACCGGTGCCGCGGTCGGACCGCGCGCGGCAGCACTCGGCCCGGTGCGGCTGGTGCGGATCCCCTGCGGCACGGTCGCCTCGGTGTTCTCCACACCGGACGGGGTCCGGCTGCTCGCCCAGGACATGTTCGACTCCCGCATGCGCGCCCAGGTACCCCCGCGGCTGCGCACCGTCGACGAGCTCGTCGTCTCCGCCCCCGTGCTCGCGGATCCCGACACCACCGTGGCAGCGGCCGCGCGCCTGATGACCGAGCGGTCCAGCGGCTACCTGGCGGTCCCCGACGGCGTCGGCACGTTCGGGCTCATCACCGATGGCGTGCTGCGCGAGCACGTGCTCGCCGCGGGGCGGGCGGCCAGCACGCCCGTCAGCGAGGTCATGATCCGCCACGCCATGACCGTGCGCACCGGCACGCCCACCTCGGACGTGCTGCAGGAGCTCACCGAGCACCGGCTCAACCACCTCCTCGTGATCGACGCCGACGGCGTGCTGCGCGGCGCGGTCGACCCCCAGGACTTCCTCGCGACGCCGTCCGGCGCCGGCGTGCTGCTGCGCGACCAGGTGGCCAGGGCCGATCGGCTCGAGCAGGTCATCACGCTGGCCCGGCAGCTGCCGATCCTGCTCGGGGACCTCGTGCGGCAGCGCCGCGAGGCCTGCGAGATCACGGCGATCTACTCCACCGTCGTCGACGCGATCCAGCGCCGGGTGCTGACGCTCGTGCTCCAGGATCAGCCGGGACTCGACGAGGCCGAGGTCACCTGGCTGCTGCTGGGCAGCAACGCCCGCCGCGAGCCGACGCTGGGCTCCGACATCGACTCCGCGGTGGTGTTCGCCGAGTCGGTGGACACCCCGGCCCGCGCCGCCGCGTACCGCGCCGCGTTCGGCGACGTCGCCAAGGCGTTGCGGTCGGCCGGGCTGCAGGTCGACGAGCACGGCGCCACCCCCAGCTCCCCCACCTTCGCCCGCACCCGCTCGCAGTGGCGCCGGGCCGCGCAGGAATGGCTGCTCAGCCCGCTCGACAACCAGGGCATGCTGATGGCGTCGCTGCTGATCGACGGGCGACCGATCCAGGGCGACCCCACCGCACCCGTCGTCAGCGAGGTCTTCGCCGGCATCCGCGACCACCCGGGCACGATGAAGCTGCTGGTGCAGGAGTCGCTCTCGCACCGCGCCCAGCTGCGGTCGGTGCGCGACGTGCTCGCCGGCCGCGGCGGCACGTTCGACCTCAAGACCCACGCGCTGCGGCCGGTGGTCGAGATCGCGCGCTGGGCCGCGCTCAGCGTCCGCTCGCGGGAGCTGACGACCCGGGCCCGGCTGCTGGCCGCGTCGGGCTCGATGCTGCTGCCCACCGACCAGGCCCAGATCCTCGTCGAGGTGTTCGAGGAGCTGCAGCGGGTGCGGTTGCGCCAGCAGCTCGCCCAGTTCGAACGCGGCGAGCAGGTGTCCGACATCGTGTGGATGCGCCGGCTGGCCCCGCTGGACCGCAGCATCGTGGCCCAGTCGGTGCGCGAGATCTCCACGGTCCAGCGCCGGTTGGCCAACATCCTCCAGTACACCTCGCCCCAGGAATGGGGCCCCGCCGCGGCCTCCACCAGCATCGACTGACGTCGCGTTTCCCGCGACGAACGGTCGGAAGATCGATCGGAGAGCTCGTCCGCCGGTGGCCGCCCGGGGCTGCGCGGTCGACGACGGCAACGGATCGGCCCTGGTGTGGTTGCACTACGCGCCTTGACGATTACGCGGGGCTACCGGAGGTCATCATGCTCAGTGAACAGGACCGTCGCACGCTGCGGGAGATCGAGCTGCAGCTGGAACGCGACACCACCCTTGCCACCACGATGCAGCGCCAGGCGCGCGCGGAACGGTGGGCGCGCAGGCGCCACGACCTCACCGTCGTCGTGGCCGGCGTGCTCGCCACCGTCTGCCTGTTCCTGCCGGGAGCCGCCGGGGCCGGCCTCATGGCCGCCGTGGTCGGGATCGTCGCGTACCTGGTCCGCCGCTGGCGGTTCGCCGGGCAGCCCGGGCCCGCACCGGCCGAGCAGATCGGCGACGGGGTGTCGGGGCAGCGGCCCACCGGCTGATCGGTGTGATCGCCGCGTAACGCCGCGGCCGCACCGAGCGAGCAAGATCTCCCACGGCCAGGAGGTCCTGCATGATCGCGAACCGACGGGCGTTCCTGACGACGGCGGCCGGAGGTGCGCTGGCCCTCACGGCCTGCGGCACGAGCCAGGCCGCCGCAGCGACCCCGCCGCCGACCACCCCGCTCCCCCCGCTGCCGCCCGCGGCGCTCGAGATCATGGGGCGGCCCCGCTACGCGATCAGCCGCTGGTTCGTGCACGTCGCCGACCGCGCGACCGGTGAGGTCCTCGCCGGGCTCAACGCCGCCGACCTGGTGCTGGCGGCGTCGACGACGAAGCTGTGGTCCACCGGCACCGCACTCGACGCCTTCGGGCCCGACTTCCGGTTCCTGACCCCCGTCCACCGCCGCGGCCCCGTGGCGGACGGCACGCTGCACGGCGACCTCGTGCTGGTCGCGTCCGGCGACCTCACCATGGGTGGGCGCGACACCGCGGCGGGCACCATCGCGTTCACCGGGCTCGACCACGCCGAGGCGAACTCCCTCCCCGGAGCCACGCTGACCGTCGAGAACCCGCTCGCCGGCCTCGACGATCTCGCCGCGCAGGTGGCCGCATCCGGGATCAAGGCGGTCGACGGGGACGTCCTCATCGACGCGCGCCTGTTCGACCAGACACCCAAGGACGACTACGTCCTGAGCCCGATCATGATCAACGACAACCTCATCGACCTGACGGTCACCCCCGGGGCCGCCGGCGCGGCCGCCACCGTCACCTCGCGCCCGGTCACCGCCGCCTACACCATCCGGGCCACCGTGGCGACCGTCGCCGCCGGGCAGCCGCCGACCCTCACCGTGACCACCCCGGAGCCGGGCGTGGTCGCGATCAGCGGCGAGGTACCGGCCGGGGCGCCGTTGCTGCGCACCGCGCAGGTGGCGGATCCGCAGTCGTTCGCGCGCACGCTGCTCATCGAGGCGCTCGGGCGCGCCGGCGTGACGGTGACGGCGCCCCCGACCGGCCCCAACCGCGCCGATGCGCTGCCCGCGCCGGGCTCCTACACCGACGCCGACCGGGTGGCGCTGCACCGCTCGCTGCCGTTCTCCGAGAACATCAAGCTGATCAACAAGGTCAGCATGAACCTGCAGGCCGACACCCTGATCATGCTGCTCGCCGCCAAGGCCGGGAAGCGGACGCTGCCCGACGGCATGGCGATCGTGCAGCAGTTCGTCCGCAAGGCCGGCATCGACCCGGCCACGATGTCGCTGTCGGACGGCCGCGGCAACGAGTACACCGACCTGTTCACCCCCGCCACCGTCGGCGCGCTGCTGCGCTACATGTCCACCCGCCCCGACTTCCCGACCTACCTCGCGTCGATGCCCCGCTACGGGGTCGACGGCACCGAGACCACCGTCGTCCCCCCGGACGCCCCCGTCGCCGGCAAGGTGGCGGCCAAGAGCGGCACCACGGTCGCCGAGGACGTCATGAACCAGCGCGCGCTCGTCATGACCCGCGGCAACGCCGGCTACATGACCGCCCGCAGCGGCCGGGAGGCCGTGGTGGCGGTCTACGTCATGCACACCCCGATCGCGGTGATCGACGACGTGCTGGCCATCGCCGCGGAGGTGGCTGGGGTGGTCACGGCGCTGTGGGAGCGGTGGTGAGGGTGTAGGCGGCTTCTCACCCCGCGAGTTGCGCTCAAACGCACCGCGAGTTGCGCTGGATCGGCTCGCGAGTTGGGGTGGCCGAATGGTCGCGTTTCATTGCGTGCTCCAGCTTTTAGGGCCGCCTCGCCGGCGGGGCAGGTCTCCGGGAGGTTGGGGTCGTGTCCTCCGCGCCCCGGTGTGTGCGCAGGCGCGCGCACGGGCTCTCGGCCCGGCAGGGCACGGGGCAGCAGGCGCACGGCTTGCCGCGAGTTGCGGTGGATGGCCCCGCGAGTTGCGACGGAATGACCCGCGAGTCGGGGGTCGCGTTGCGTTGAGCGCCCGGTTTCAGGGCCGCTGCGACGGCGAGCAGATCTCCAGCAGAACTTGCCAGGTCGCACACGGCCAGATGAGCTTGATCAGCGAATGCGGTACCTGAGCTGCATCTATGCACCTCCGGTACCGCACACGGCGATCATGGCCGGTGCTCCGCGGCCGAAGGTGACCGTGGCGCCGGGAGAGACGGCAGCGACGGGGCAGCAGACGCAGGGCTTGCCGCGAGTTGCGGTCAAACGTACCGCGAGTCGGGATGGATCGGCCCGCGAGTCGGGGTCGCCTAATGGTCACGTTCTATTGCGTGTCCCGGATTTACTGCCGCCTCGCCCGCGGGGCAGGGCTCGGCGAGCTCGTCATAGGACGGACGCTCACCCCCAGACACGCCAAGATCATCTCACGGCGATGATCAAGCGCCGCAGGCGACCTGACTAGTTACGCGGCGGCATCACCGCACTCAGCAATCTGGTATTGCCGTGCACCCACCATCACATGGTGATGCACAAAGAAGAATGGGAAGTCACCATCACCAACGGCTTCCCACTCTTCCACCCACCACCGTGGATACGAGGCGGCCCGCGCCGCAATCAGATGCATCGCATCGATCCACCCATGAGCGCCTGAATGAACGCGCGCACCCTCCCCGAGACCTGCCCGCCGGCGAGGCATCCGTGAACGCGACGTCTCCCGTGGCCTACGAGCAGCCGAACGTCACCACGTTGCGGTCGAGCGGCATCTGCTTCTCGTGCTTCTGCGACGGGTCGGCCGCCGCGACGAAGGGCAGCTTGCCGGTGGGCTGCAGGCCGAGGACGTCGTCCCAGATCCGCTCGGTGACCTGCCCGTCGAGGGTGAAGCAGTCGAACGCGAACGGCGGCCTGTCGGTCGGGAAGAACGTCGGCTCCGTCATCACCTGGAAGTGCAGGTGGGGGGTGGTGGAGTTGCCCGAGCTGCCGATGGCGCCGAGCACGTCGCCGCGCTTGACGCGGTCCCCGGTGTGCACGGCGACGCTGCCCGTCTTGAAGTGGGCGTACATCAGGTAGACGCCGGGCTCGATCATCACGATCACGTGGTTGCCGATGGTGTCGGCGATCGGCGGGATCGGTGGCGGCTCGGGCAGCGAGGTGGTCTCCGTCAGCCCGTCGAGCGCGTCGACGACCACGCCGTCGGCCGCGGCGATCGCCGGCTGCTCGTAGCTGCGGTAGCTCGTGAGCTTGCTCGGGTCGCCGGTCCACGTCACGTGCTGGTCGTCGAGCAGGTACCAGTCGATCGCGAACCGCTGCGCCACCAGGAACTGCCCGTTGATGGGCGCCAGCCCGCGACGGTGGTGCGTGTCGTCGGCGCAGCAACCGTCGCTCGCGTACCACTGCCCGCCCCGCACCGGCGGGCCCAGCACCACGGCGGGCTTCTTGCCGGTCGTGATCGGTGCGACGTCGGCCTCGATCGGCTTACCGGCCCCGCCGCCCGGCGCCACGATGGTGCTGGCGATCCGGTGCACGAGCGCTGCCGGGGTCGCCCCGGTGTACGTGACGTCGAGCCAGACCACAGCCGTGCTCGACGCCGGGATCGACGTGGCGGGAGCGCTGGGGTCCGTGGTGCCCTCGTCACCGGTCGGGCCGCCGACGAGGTTGCTGTTGGCCGCGAGGTCGGCGGCGGCGAGGGTGAGCAGCGCCTGCCGGTTGCCGGCGTCGAGCACGTCGATCCGGTCGAGGCGCACCGGCACCCCGGTCGCGTTCGTCAGCAGCAGCTCGTAGGCCAGGTGCGTCTTGCCGTCGGTACCGAGCACCGGTGCCGGTGTCGTCATCGTCGAGGCGACGATCGGGGTGAACCGGGTGTCGGGGGCGATGCCGCCCGGTGGCACCGACGGCGACGGCGCGGCAGCCGACGACGTCAGCGCCGGGCTACCGCAAGCGGCCAGGACCATCGGGACGACCAGGAGCGCGGGCAGAAGACGCTGCAGGAGCGCACGGCGCATAGGGGTGCCTCTCGTGACGGCCCCCGCACCACTGCCATGACGTGTCGTCAGCGTAGCGCGGCGGCACCGGCAGAACCTATCCGACGGGCGTGCCTTTCGTCGGATCGTCACCGGATCGTGCGCCGGTCCGTTCGGCACCGATCCCGGCCGCCACCACCAGCGCGATGCCCGCCACCGCCGTCGCACCGGGCACCTGGTGCAGCAGGACCAGGCCGATCACCAGCGCCACCGCCGGTTCCAGGCACATCAGGGTGCCGAAGGCGCCGGTGGTGAGCCTGCGCAGCGCGAGCAGCTCCAGGCTGAACGGGACCACCGGCAGCAGCACGGCGAGTCCCAGCCCGATCAGCAGGAGCTCGGGCGTGATCAACCCGAACACCGATGGCCCCGCCACCGCCGTCGCGACGAGCCCCGCCACCGGCATCGACACCGCGAGCCCCCGCAGCCCCGCCACCTGGTCGCCCACACGCTGCGTGAGCAGGATGTAGGCGGCCCAGCAGAGCGCGGCCCCGAGCGCGAACGCCACGCCGACCGGGTCGGCGCCGCCCTGCCAGGGCTCGGTCAGCAACACGACCCCGACGGCGGCGAGCGCGGGCCACCACAACCCGGCGCCCCGGCCTCGCGCGACGGCGACCCCGAGCGGCCCGAGGAACTCCAGCGCGCTCGCCGTCCCGAGCGGCAGCCGCGCCACCGCGGCCATGAACAGCAGCGTCACGCCCGCGGTCACGACGCCGAGCGCGATGCACGCCAGCAGTCCGGTGCGGGTGAACTGGGACGGTCGGGGGCGCACCAGCACCAGCAGCAGCACACCGGCCCACGCCAGCCGCAGCCACGCGGCACCCTCGGGACCCACCTGATCGAAGAGGCCGACGGACACGGCGAGCCCGAGCTGCACGCACAGGATCGACGCGACGGCCATGCCGACACCGGCACGGGCCCGGGAGCGAGACATCGACGCGACCACCCGGCCAGTAGACGCTCCCACGACCGTTCACGTCCACGTGTGAATGATGGACATACCGTGCAGAAATCCCGAACAATCAGATGATGGAGACCCGGCGCCTGCAGCTCCTCCTCGAACTCTCCCGGCTGGGCTCGATGCGCGCGGTGGCCGAGTCGCTGGACATCACCACCTCCACCGTGTCGCAGCAGATCGCGGCGCTGTCGCGCGAGATCGGCGCGGTGCTGCTCGAACAGGACGGCAGGCGGGTCCGGCTCACCCCGGCCGGGCAACGGCTGGCCGCGCACGCCGTGACGATCCTCGCCGCCGTCGACGCGGCACACCTCGACCTGGACCCGGCGGCCGAACCCGCCGGCACGGTGCGCGTCGCCGGGTTCGCCACCGCGATCCGGCGGTCGCTGCTGCCGATCGCCGCGCGGCTGGCCACCGACCACCCGGGCGTCCGCCTGCTGATCCACGAGCACGAGCCCGCCGAGATGACGGCGCTGCTCGCCACCGACTCGCTCGACCTGGCGCTGAGCTACGACTACAACCTCGCGCCCGCCGGGTTCCCGGCATCGGTCGAGCGGACACCGCTGTGGGCGACGCCGTGGAGCCTCGGGGTGCCGGCCGGAGCGGCGCCGGTCCGGCCGGGGAGCGCGGCCGAGGTGTTCACGCACTTCCGCCGCCACAGTTGGATCGTCAACTCCCGCAACACCGCCGACGAGGACGTGGTGCGCACGATCGCGTCGCTGGCCGGCTTCGAACCGGAGATCACCCACCGCGCCGACAGCCTCGACCTGGTGCAGGACCTCGTCATCGCCGGGATGGGGGTGGGCCTGCTGCCGTCGGACCAGCCGGTGCGGCCCGGGGTCGCACTGATCGCCCTGCGCGACCCGGACGTCCGGCTGCGGGCGGCACTGCTCGTGCGCCGCGGCCGGGCGGACTGGCCGCCGCTGGCGCTCGTTGTCGATCTGCTCACTGCGACCCCGGGAGCGGCGACCCCGGGAATGCCGTCCGAGCGGTCGGGGTTGGCGCGAGCATGAGGATCGGAATCATCGGTGCAGGCCACATCGGCGGCACACTCACCCGCAGGCTGGCCGAGCTCGGCCACGACGTCCACGTCGCGAACTCGCGCGACCCCGAGACCCTCGCGGACCTCGCGAAGGAGACCGGCGCCACGGCCGTCTGGGCGGCCGACGCGGCCACCGACGCCGACGTCGTGATCATCAGCATCCCGCAGAAGAACGTGCCCGACCTCGCCGCCGGCATCGTCGCGAAGGCGAAGCCCGGCGCCCCGGTCATCGAGACCAACAACTACTACCCGCAGCAGCGCGACGGCCGCATCGACGCGATCGAGAACGGCCAGCCGGAGAGCGCGTGGGTCGCCGAGCAGGTCGGCGCCCCCGTGATCAAGATCTTCAACGGCATCTTCTGGAAGCACCTGCTCGAGCGGGGCAAGCCGGCCGGCACCGAGGGCCGCATCGCGCTGCCGATCGCCGGTTCCGACGGTCCGGCCAAGCAGGCCGCGTTCGAGCTGGTCGACCAGCTCGGTTTCGAGCCCGTCGACGGCGGCACGATCGACGAGTCGTGGCGCCAGCAGCCCGGAACGCCCGTCTATGGCAAGGACTTCGACGCCGAGGCGACCCGAGCCGCGCTCGCCGAGGCGCCGGCGGAGCGACCCGCGGAGTTCCGCGCGAGCTGATCGGCTCTACGGTGGGGTCCACGGCGAACGAGGGGGCCACCGCATGCAGCACGACCGACCCGTCACCCACCTGACCCGGGCCCGGGACCGGGACGGCGGGATCGGCTGGTGGGCCCGCGACGACGCCGGCGGGTGGGGAGCTCTCCCCGCCGGTACGACGCTGGGCGCGCTGCTCGCGCTCGACGCCGACGCGTTCGTCGAGCGGCTGGGCGCGGTCGCTCGCACCAGCGCCGACCCCGGCGTGACGCCGGTCGCCCCCGTCGACGACGACACCGAGGTATGGGCGGCCGGGGTCACCTACGAGATCTCCCGCCAGGCCCGGATGGAGGAGAGCAGCGAGGCCTCGGTCTACGAGGCGGTCTACGACGCCGCGCGCCCGGAGCTGTTCTTCAAGTCGATCGGCTGGCGGGTGCAGGGCCCGGGCGCTCCGATCGGGGTCCGCGCCGACTCGACGTGGGACGTGCCCGAACCAGAGCTGGGGCTGGTGTGCAACGCCGCGGGCGCTGTGGTGGGCTACGTCGTCGTCAACGACGTGAGCTCCCGCAGCATCGAGGGCGAGAACCCGCTCTACCTGCCGCAGGCCAAGATGTACCGCGGCTCCTGTGCGGTCGGACCGTCCATCGCGCTGGCCGCGGCGGTGCCCGACCCCTACCGGCTCGCCATCACCGCGCAGATCCTGCGCGGCGGCGCGCCGCTGTGGCGCGGCGCCACCTCGACGTCGCGGCTGCACCGCACGTTCGACGAGCTGGTCGGCTACCTCTACCGTGCCGAGGTCTTCCCGCGCGGGGTCGTGCTCGCGACCGGGACGTCGGCGGTGCCCGACAACGACGTGACGTTGCGGCCGGGCGACGAGGTCGTCATCGAGATCGAGAACGTGGGCACTCTGAGCAACACCGTGGCCCCGGCCGACTGGGCGGCCGGGGGCTGAACCGGGCGCGCTACGCCTGCTCGGCGACGTCCGGTCGCTCCAGCCGCTGCAGCTCGAGCTCGTAGGCGAACTGGGCCTGCTCGCGGTAGTCGAGCCTGCGCTCCCGCCGATCGAGCTGCGCCTCGAAGGCGTCGAGTGCGATCTGCAGCTCATCCAGCTGCCTGGCCCGCTCGACGACGCCCCGCCGCGCTACCGCGACGCGATCCCAGGCCTCGGCGAGGCTGCGCCCCTGCACCCGGCCCACGACGACGGCCAGTCCGAAGAGGACGATCGACCCGATCACCGCGATGGTCACGAGCATCTCGACACCCCCGTCATGCGACACGAGCGGAAGATTCCCTGGTAGATATCATCTTACGTTCCGAACCTCCAAAATGCAATTTCATATCGACATGTCAACGGGGGCGCCGAGCGGTCGCCACAGACCCCTCCTCGCGACCCGAACGTGACCCCAACGGGCCGCCGCCGGTCGTGGCGCTGCCCCGTCCAGGGGTCTAGCCTGGGCCGATGGCAACGGCCACCTGCGGTGATCCGCATTGCGTACACCCCCGACCCGCCACGGTTCCGACCGCTCGTCGCACCCAACACCACGCCCAGCGCTGGCCCCGTCTCGCCTGGTGACGCCTGCCGTTGGGCGGGCGACACGGGTTTCGGGATGACATTGCAGAGTGCGGTCGGGCGTCGAACGGTGAACCGTCGGCGCGCGCCGGACGTGGTGGGGGAAGGAACGTCTGGCGTGGTGGTGCAGGATCTCGGGAAGGAATCGCTGGATCGGATGGACGCCGCACGGGGGATGAGCCCAACCGCCGCCAGGCGGCGGCTCGGAGCCGTGCTGCGGGAGTTCCGCGAGCGGGCCGGCCTCACGCTCGACGACGCGGGCAAGCCGCTGCAGCGGTCGGCAGCCACGATCAGCAGGCTCGAGAACGGCAAGGTCAAACCGCGCCTCATCGACGTCGGCGCGCTCATCGACCTGTTCGACGAGACCACCCCCGGCGTCAGCGACGACGAGCGGGCGCTCGTGCTGGGTCTCGCGGCCGACAGCCGGCGGGAGACGTGGTTCAGCCCGTTCCGCGACGTGCTCGCGGGCACCATGGTCTCGGAGCACGGGCGCCGGTACATGGAGTTCGAGACCGACGCCGACACGATCCAGAACTACGAGCCCGATCTCGTGCCGGGACTGCTCCAGACGCCCACGTACACCGAGCAGATCGCCGCGCGCTTCTACCCCGACCACGAGATCGAGCAACGCCGCCGGTTCGTCGAGTTCCGCAGCGCCCGCCAGAACGTGCTGACCCGCAAGCCGTCGCCCCTGAAGCTGCACGCCGTGCTGGGCGAGCAGGTGCTGCGCCGCGCCGTCGGCGATGTCGAGGTGATGCGGACCCAACTCAAGGCGCTCGCCCACAACGTGCGCAACGGCCTGCCCAACGTCACCATCCAGGTCGCGCCCGCCGCGCTGCTCACCCGCGCCACGATCGGCGGCGCCTTCGTGGTGATGAGCTTCGCCGACGCCCAGGACGACGACCTCGTCTACCTGGAGGGTCGCTCGGGCGCCGACTACCTCTACGGAGAGGGCGAGCTCGCCACCTACCGCGGCTACTTCACCGAGCTCGCCGACCTCGCCCTCGACCAGGAGGGCAGCCTGGCTGCCATCGAGGAGGCGCTCAAGGAGTTGGCCTGACAGCGATCCACACACCGTCCGGCGGTCCCACTCCGGATGGCGTTTCCCGCTGCGCCGACTAGGCTTCACCCTGACGTGTGAGGGAGGAGTCCGAGTGCCGGACACGACACCGACCGACGACGAGAACTACCGCCGCAGTTCCTTCTCCGATGGAGGCAACTGCGTCGAGATCGCCATCGGCCAGGAGCACGTCAGGGTGCGACACAGCCGCCACGACACCCAGGGCACCCTCGTCTTCTCACACGGCGAGTGGGCCGCGTTCGTCGCCGGTGTCAAGGCCGAGGAGTTCGAGCTTCCGAGATAGCTCTATACGGTATAATCGGTGCATGTTTAAGCCGGTCTCTGCCGTCGCGTTCGACTTCGGCGGCGTCCTCACCCACTCCGCGTTCGACGGCGTGGCCGCCTACGGCCGGTCGATCGGGCTCCCCGACGACGCGCTGGTGCCCTACTTCCGCGACGACCCGATGATGGCGCGCCTGGAGGTCGGGGAGATCACCGCGCGCGAGTACTTCCGCTACGTCTGCGTCGACGCCGAGGCCACCCACGGCCGCCGCATCGATCTGCGGGCGCTGGCCGCCGCCGCGGCCGAGGGTGAGCGGTTGAACCCGGCGATGATGGAGCTGGTCGCGGAGCTCGGGCAGCGGGTGCCGGTGGCGCTGGTCACCAACAACGTCGCCTCGGCCGGGTGGCGCGCGACGTTCCCGTACCACCTGTTCACGGTCGTGATCGACTCCAGCGAGCTGGGCGTGCGCAAGCCCGATCCGCGCATCTACGAGGAGCTGCTGCGCCGCCTCGACCGCCGCGCCGACGAGGTGGTCTTCGTCGACGACCTGGCCCGCAACACCGACGCCGCGGCGGCGCTCGGACTGCGCCCGGTGCTGTTCACCGGCCTCGAGGCCTGCCGCGACGCGCTGCGCGGGCTAGGCGCGCTCCCGCAGGAAGTCAGCGGGACGCCGCTCCCGTAGCGCGGCGAGGCCCTCTTTCATGTCGGGGTGCCGCAATGCCGCGTCCATGTCCTCCACCGACCGTGAGTAGGCCGCCCCGAAGCCACCGGCGGCGTCGGCGAACACCTGCCGCTTCATCACCCGCAACGACTCCCCCGAGCTGCCGCGCGCCAGCGCACGGGCGAACGCCAGCGCCTGCTCCAGCAGCTCGCCGGGCTCGTGGCAGCGCTGCACCCAGCCCAGGCGCGCGGCCTCGGCGGCGTCGAGCACGTCGGCCGCGTAGAGCAGTTGCAGCGCGTTCGGGATGCCGACCATCCGCGGCAGCAGCCAGCCCATGCCGTACTCCGCCGGCAGTCCCAGCCGCGCGAACGACGTGGTGATGCGGCTGCCGTGGGCGGCGAGGCGCAGGTCGCAGTAGGTGGCGAGGACGAACCCGGCACCGGCGCAGGCACCGTCGATCGCCGCGACGACCGGCGTCGAGATCGCCAGCGGGTACGCGTGGTTGCGCCGCATGTCATCGGGGGTGCCGTCGGGGTAGGGCGGCAGGGGCAGCCGCTCGGGCGCGTACGACCCCTGCTGCGACGCGATCGACCCGAGCGCTCGCGCATCCGCGCCGACGCAGAAGTCGCCGCCCGCGCCGGTCAGCACGACCACGCGGACGTCCGGGCGGGTGTGCGCGTGGTGCAGCGCCCAGCGGTACTCCACGGCCATCCGCCCGCTCCAGGCGTTGCGCCGGTCGGGCCGGTTGAGCGTCACCAGCGCGACGCCCGCCTCGACCGCCACGGTCAGCTCCGTGAACTGCTCGATCTCCATCGGGCGAGACTCCATCAACCGACCGCCTTCCGGAACGCGCGCAGGTCGGCCAACTGGTCGCCGAGATCGGGTTTGCGCAGCTCGACGACCAGCTCGTCCACGCCGGCCGCGGCGTAGCGCTCGATCCGGTCCCGGATCCGCTGCGGCGACCCGAACAGCCCGATCGCGTCGGCGTAGCCGTCGGGGACGGCGTCGCGGGCGGCCCGCCGGTCACCGTTGCGCCAGTGCTCGCGCACCGCCGCCACCGCGTCCCCGAAGCCCATCGCGCGCGCCGCGTCGGCGTAGAAGGTGCCCATCCCGCCGAGGTAGAGCCCCGACCAGCCCTTCTCCAGCGCCAGCAGCGCCGTGACGTCGGAGCCCATCGCCACCGGGCACACGGGCGCGATCGCGACGGTGCGCCCGTTGCCCGCCAGCCGGTCGACGAGCGGTGCGGCGAAGGTGGCGTGGTGGTCGGGCGAGTACGGCGTCGGCGTCCACCCGTCGGCGGCGTCGGCGGTGAGGCGCTGGTTGCGGGGTCCGAGCGCGCCCAGGTAGATCGGCACGGTGAGGGATCCACCCGTCCACGCCGTGCGCAGCGGCCTGCTGCCGCCCTGCTGCAGCGGCTCCCCCGCCAGCGCGGCCCGGACCACGGCGATCGTCTCCCCCGTGACCGCCACCGGACGCTCGAACGCGACCCCGTGCCAGCCCTCCACCACCTGCGGACCCGACGTGCCCAGCCCCAGCCGGAACCGGCCGTCCGAGAGCGTCTGCAGCGACGTCGCCAGCCCCGCCGTCGCGGCGGCCGTGCGCGCGAACACCGAGACCACGTGCGTGCCGAGCAGGAGCCGCCGGGTGGTGGCCGCGCACCACCCGAGCACGGGACCGGCATCGACGCCCCACGGCTCGCTGACCCACAGCCCGTCGTACCCGCCGTCCTCCGCAGCGCGCACGAGCTCGGCCAGCGCGGCGGGACCCGCGTAGCGCACGCGCAAGGAGACCCTCATATCGATAGAAGTTACAATGAATTATCGGCCGTCGCCATCCGCGGCGAGCCGGTGCGGGGAAACCGTCCCATTCGCTCGTAGAATGATCGGACGCACGTCCGCGTACCCGAGGGGAGCAGCCATGCCGGAACCGGCGACGGCCGGTGCGGCCGCCGTTCAGGTGCCGAAGGCCGCCGAGCTCGTCGCGGCCCAGCTGCGCCGCCAGATCGTGCTGGGCGAACGTGTCGAGGGCGAGCTGTTCCCGCCCGAGCTCAAGCTCATGACCGAGCTCGGCGTGTCGCGCCCGACGTTGCGGCAGGCGCTGCGGATCCTCGAGAACGAGGATCTGGTCCGCATCCATCGCGGCCGCAACGGCGGCACCCGCGTCAGCAGGCCCGCCACCGCCACCGCGGGGCGCTACCTCAACAACCTGCTGCTGTTCCAGGGCGCCACCCTCGACGACGTGCACACCGCGCGCCTGCTGCTCGAACCGGCGGCCGTCGCCGACATCGCCGGCACGCTCGACGCCGCCGCCATCGCGGAGCTGCGCAGCTCCATCGCCGATGCCCAGCGGCAGACCGACGCGGCGGAGGTGCGCCGGATCGGGGCCCGGTTCCACGTGCAGCTCGTCGAGCTCACCGGCAACCGCTCGCTGACGCTGTTCGCGGAGCTGCTCACCGGCCTGCTCGACGTGCCGATGGAGCGCCACAACATCGACCGGCTGGAGAAGCAGATCCCGTCGCAGGCGGCGGGGCTGCTCGACCACCACTCGCGCGTGGTCGACCTCATCGAGGCCGGCGCCGCCCGCGAGGCCGCGCGGCACTGGCGCGAACACCTCGATGCCGTGCACCAGCGGCTCAAGGAGACCGTCAACACCAGCACCGTGCTGGACCTCGAGATCTGAGTGTCCACGGAAACGCTGCGCTCAATGGCGGCCGCGCAGCTGCGCCGTCTCATCCTCGACGGCACGTTCGCCCCTGGTGAGCGGCTGATCGAGGACCGGCTCGCCGAGGTGCTGGGGGTCTCGCGCAACCCGGTCCGCGAGGCGATCCGCGCGCTGGAGGCCGAGGGCTTCATCGACACCACCGCGCGCCGCGGCTCGTTCGTGGCGTCGCTGTCGCCGCAGAAGGCCACCGACCTGTTCGCCGTCCGGCTCGCGCTCGAGCCGCTCGGTGCTCGGCTCGCCGCCGGTGCGCGGTCGAAGGATCACCTCGACCGCATGCGCGCCATCCTGGACCTGGTGGCCGACGAGGAGCCGGAGCGCACCCTCGACGAGCTGTCGGAGCTGCACACCGAGCTGCACTCGCTGATCTTCGAGATGACCGGCAACGCCTACCTGATCGCGATCGCGCTGCCCATGGTCAAGCGCGGGGAGTGGCTGCTGCGCCAGCGGGCACCGCTGCGACGGCCTGCGGCGTGGTCGCAGCACCACGACCTGATCCGGGCGATCGAGATCGGGGACACCGACCTCGCCGAGGCCGCGGCGCGCCACCACGTGCTGAGCGTCCGCAGCTCGCTCGGTGTGGATTCGCCCGACCCGACCGATCCGACCGGCCCGACCACATAGGCCGCTTCAGCCACGTCGTCGCAGGTCTGGATACTTCTCGGGTGAGCGACGTTTCCCCTGAAGTGATCAACGGCTGGATCGAGGCCGTCGCGGTGCTGCACGAGCAGACGGTGCGCAGCGAGGATGCGCAGGAGGCGTCGACGGCAGCGGCGAGCGCCTGGTCGGGGTCGGGCTACCTCGACGCGCCCGCCGAGGTGATGGAGATGCTGACGCAGGCGGTCGAGATCGGCTACGCCACAGCGCTCGACGACCTGCGCAGCGGCCGCCTCGACGACGCCATCCGCGAGTGGCGCCCGGAGCTGGACGACTGACCCGCTCGCACACACCGCAGCGTCCCCGCACACACCTTCTACGGTGTGTGCGGCGATGTTGCGGTGTGTGCGAGCAGACCGACCCCCACCAGCGCGCGGACCATCGCCATCGCCCCCGGCCGGTCGATCTTGCCGTTGGGCACCCTGGGCAGCGCGTCGACGACGAACACCCGCCGCGGTCGCTTGTACGGCGCCAGCCGCGGCGCGACGGTGGCCAGCACCGTCGCGGCGGTGGCCGTGGCCTCCACCAGCGCCACCGGGATCTCGCCGAGCCGCTCGTCGGGGAGGCCGAGCACCACGGCCTCCCGGACGGCGGGGTCGGCGCCCAGCGCCGCCTCGACCTCCTCGGGCACCACGTTGAACCCGCCGCAGATGATGATGTTCTTGATCCGGCCGGTGATGTAGAGGTAGCCGTCGGCGTCGAGGCGTCCGACGTCGCCGGTGCGCAGCCAGCCGTCGGCGTCGAGCGGGCTGGTCGACTCCGCGCCGAGGTACCCCGACGTCGCCGAGCGGCTGCGCACCCGGATCTCACCCTCGCCGCCCGCCGGTGCGTCGGTGCCGTCGCCGGTGACCAGGCGCAGCTCCACGCCCGGCAGCGGCCGCCCCACAGAGCCCGGACGGCGCCGCCCGGCGAGCACGTCGCGCGCGTTCTCGATGCTGATGCCGCCGAACGCCTCCGTCTGCCCGTACGCCTGCAGGACGGGCACGCCGAAGCGCTCCTCGAACTCCTCACGCAGCGCGGCCGTCAGCGGCGCGGTGCCGGACGAGACGTAGCGGACGCGCCCGAGGTCCTCCCCCGGTGCGAGGGAGTCGAGCAGGATGCGCAGCATCGCCGGGTTGATCGTCAGGTTGTCGATGCCGTGGCGGTCGAGCAGCCGCTTGGTGGCATGACCGTCGAACTTGCGCAGCAGCGCCACGCGCCGCCCCACGTAGAGCGCGAACAGCAGCCGCACCACACCCGCGGTGTGCGACAGCGGGTTGGCGATGAGGTTGGGCGGCTTGTCCTCCGGCGCCAGCGGGGTGGGGCTCGTGTCACTGCGGAACGCCGAGACGGTGGCGCGCAGGTTCGACCAGGCGTTGTCGTGGGTGAGCACCACGCCCTTGGGCTCGCCGGTGGAGCCGGAGGTGAGCAGGACGAGCGCGGGCTCGCCCCCCACGTCGGCCGCGGGCGGTGCGAGAAGGTCGGCGTCCGTGGTGTCGCGCGAGGGGAACCGGTCGAACGCCACGAAGGGCACGGCCCCCGCGGCCGGATCCCCCGGGTCACCTACCACCAGCCGCGCACCCATCGCCGCGACGACGCGCACCACCTCCTCGGCGGGCGCCGCCGGGTGCATCGCCACGACCGCCCCACCCCGGCACCAGACGGCCGTGGCCGCCGGCAGGAAGCGCTCGTCGTTGCCGACCCGCACCACGACGCGATCACCCGCTGCCACCCCGTCCAACCGGCGCCCGAGCGCCACCGCGGCCGCCGCGAGCTGCGCGTAGGTCCACGGACCGTCGTCCTCGACGTGCAGGAACCCGCGGTCGGGCGCCTCCTCGACGCGCCAGCGCAGCAGGTGCGCCAGCGAACCTCCCGGTTGCCTGGTCACGATGTCGCTCAGCCCCCGTGGTACTTGATCGTCTTGAGTTGCGTGTACTCGTCGAGCCCCTCGCTGCCGTTCTCGCGGCCCAGCCCCGATCGCTTGTAGCCGCCGAAGGGCACGCCCGGGTTCGTGTAGCCGGGACCGCCGTTGATGTCGACGGTGCCGGTGCGCAGCCGGCACGCGAGCGCGAAGGCGCCCCCGGCATCGGCGGAGACGACGTGCCCGGCCAGGCCGTACGGGCTGTCGTTGGCGATCGCGACGGCCTCGTCGTCGTCGCCGAACCCGATGACGACCCCGACCGGCCCGAAGATCTCCTGCTGCGCCACCGGCCACGAGTTGTCCACATCGGACAGGATCGTGGGGCGGTAGTAGAACCCGCCTACCGCTTCGACGGGCCGCTCCCCGCCCGACACCACCGTGGCCCCCGCGGCGACGGCCCGGTCGACGTGACCCGCCACACGCTCCACCGCGGCGGCCCGGATCAGCGGACCCATCCCCGTGGCGGCGTCCCACGGGTCCCCGACGACGGTGGCGTCGAGCAGCGCGCGCACGCGGTCGAGATATGCGGTACGCACGCGGTGGTGCACGAGGTGGCGGGTGGCCAGCGCGCAGCCCTGCCCGGCGTGGGTGGTGATGTTCTGGACGCCGATCCGGGCGGCCAGCTCGACGTCGGCGTCGGCCCGCACGATCAGCGCCGACTTGCCGCCCAGCTCCAGCAGCACCTTCGTCGTGCGCGGTGCCGCGGCGGCGAGGATGGCCGCGCCCACGGCGTCGGAGCCGGTGAAGCTGACGAGGTCGACGCGCGGGTCGGTGGTGAGCGCCGCGCCGGTGTCGGCGCCCCCGGTGATGACGCTGAGCACGCCGGCCGGCAGGCCCGCGTCCTGGGCGGCCGCGGCCAGCACCAGCGCCGAGTACGGCGTGAGCGGCGACGGCTTGAGCACCACCGAGTTGCCGGCCGCGAGCGCGGGACCGATCTTCATGATGTTCTCGAGCAGCGGGAAGTTGTACGGCGTGATCGCGGCGACCACCCCGTACGGCTCGCGGCGCACGGCCCAGCTGCCGAGCATCGTGGTGCCGTCGCTGCGCGGGGTCAGCACCGGCGGGCGCCCGCTCAGCTGCGGCCGGCGGGCCGCCTCGGCCCAGTGCTCGAGGTGGCGCAGCGGCAGGCCCACCTGCTGGCCGCGGGTCAGCCCCACCGGGCAGCCGGTCTCGGCCACCACGATCTCGACGAGCCGCTCGGTCCAGCCGGTGAGCACGCCGTGCAGCCGGTACAGCGCCTCGCTGCGCTCGCGCGGTGTGGCCCGCGCCCACGGACCCGTGTCGGCGGCCGTCCGGGCCCCCGCCAGCGCCGCGTCGACGTCAGCGGCGCCGGCCCCGGCCACGTCGCCCAGCGGCCTGCCGGTGGCGGGTTCGAGCACGGTCTCCACGGCGCCCGTGCCCGCGCGCCAGTCGCCTGCGACGAACTGGGCGGCAGGCGGGAGGTTCACCGGGCCCACGGGCCCTCCGTCGGCTCCGCCATCCCCTCCAGCAGGCCGTGGTCGGCGGGCGGGGCCGGGAACGCGGGCAGGCCGCGCTCGCGCGAGGGCAACCGCACGCGCAGGGTGCCGCGCGCGGTGTTCTCGTCGAGCTGGTTGGTGCACTGCACCTCGCAGACCACCTCGGGCCACTCCCCCGTGGTGTCGATCGCCGCGACGGTGCCCGTGAGCCTGGTCAGGTCGCCGAGGACGTTGAACCCGGTGATCCGGTCGTCGACGGCGACGAGCACGGCGTCGTCCCCCATCCAGTCGGTGATCACCTGCATCATCCACGCGTTGCGCAGCATCCCGTAGTCATACGCGCGCCGGGCGCCCACCGACTGGGCGTACCCGTCGTCCCAGTGCACGCGCATCGCCGAGTCCCAGGCCCCGTCGCCGTTGCGGGAGTAGAAGCCCCCCATCCGCTGCCGGTTCTGGTAGCCGAGCCGGTACGGGTAGATCTCGCTGCGCCCGTTGCCCTGCAGCCACGCGATGACGTCACCGGTGATCAGGGGGCCGCGGTAGCGGGGCTCGAACGCCTCGCCCACCTCGACGTCCTCGACGTAGCGGGGCTCGGCACCCCGGACCGTCTCCCGCGCGTAGTGCTCGTCGACGACGAGCAGCTCGTCGGAGGTGTAGATGTGCTGGGGCGTCGCGATCTTCGCAGTGTTGCGCTTGGCCGCGGCGTCGCGCTCGGTGTGCACGAAGTCGGCGTCCCAGATCGCGATGAGCTCGCCGCGGTCGTTCCAGTAGACGCGGCGGCGCACCGAGACGGCCGAGGTGCCGCCGAAGCGCGACTCCTTCTCCTGGATGTCGACGTAGAAGCGCCGCACCCAGAGCCGGTCGCCCTCGCGCACCGGGTTGAAGTAGCGCGTGTGGTCACCCGCCCAGAACATGTGGACACCCGAGAGCGCCCCCTTGCCGCGCCCCCTGTCCTCGGGTCGCCGCGGGATCGCCGGGGTCAGGCCGGCGCCCTCCAGGAACCCGGGCGGGGCGATGATGCCGCCCCAGCGGCTGCGCGCACCGTGCCCGGGGTCGACGTAGAGCGGGTTGTCGTCGCCGAACCCGAACGCGTAGTGCCGGATGCCGTCGCGCGTGGCCTCCTCGTTCCAGGTGGTCCACCGGTCGTAGGCCCAGTCCAGGCCGATCTTCTCCCGGAACTTCGCCACGCCCGCGCTCGTGAGCCGGCCGAACTCGGCCTCCGTCTCGGCCGGTGCTGCAGTCATCGTCGCCTCCCCGTTCCCATAAATCGATACATGTAATCACGAATTATGGGTCAGTGGAGTGTGACGGTGCCCGCGCTCCCGTCCACGGTGATCGACTGCCCCTCCCGGATCCGGGTCGTGCCGGTCTTCACGTTGACCACGCACGGGATGCCCACCTCGCGCGCCGCGATCGCGGAGTGCGACATCGGCCCGCCGACGTCGACCACCACCGCGGCGGCCTGGAAGAACAGCGGCGTCCACGCGGAGTCGGTGCCGCGGGCGACCAGCACGTCACCCTCCTCGATCTCCACCGCGTTGGGGTCGTCGACGATCCGGGCGCGCCCGGTGACCGCGCCCGGCGAGCCACCGACGCCGGACAGGCCGCCGTCCGCGGCCGGGGGCGCGGGCGGCAGCACCCCCATCGCCTTCCAGCGGGCCGCACCGATCTCCTCCACGAGCCCCGGCCGGACGTCGAGCATCTCCGGCAGCGGCAGGTCTGCGGCCAGCTCGTGGGTGCGCCTGCGCCGCTTCACCGACTCCTGGACCTCTGCCGCGGGCCGCTGCGACAGCTCGCCGACGAGCTCGTCGAGCCGCAGGAACCAGATGTCGTCGGCGTCGGAGATGCGGCCGCGCTCGGCCAGCCGCCTGCCCGCCTCCCGGCTGATCAGCCGCATCGAGTGCGTGGCCATCGCGGCGGGGACCTTGCCGTTCTCCCGCCAGCGCATGTGCGTCTCGAGCATCCCGAAGACCTTGCCCAGCAGCGCCCACCGCCAGCCGGCCAGCTTCTTGATCCGCGCCCGCGCGGCGTCGCGGCGCTCCACGGTCGCGTCGACGCGCGCGGCGCCGGCAGCGGCGATCAGCCGGTCCAGCGTGGCGGGGTCCTCGCGCCACGGGTGGGCGGCGAGCTCGAACTCGTTGGTGCCGCGGAACCCGTACTCGTCGAGGAACGCCTCGCGGGTCATCTCGCCGCGCGCCACCGCGCCCATCGCGCGGGTCGCCTCGCGCAGGTGGATGCCGCCCAGTCCGGACAGCGCCTCGGTGACCAGCGCCGGCCCGTTCTCGGGATCGAGCTTGCGCACGGCATCGCTGACGTTCTGGAACAGCGGCGCGGAGATCACGCTCGCCTCGACGTGCGGCGCCCGCATCGCGATGTGCTCGGCGCAGTGGCCGCGCAGCCGGGCGGCCAGCACGCCGTCGGGCTCGGTGGCCCAGTCCGTGGCCAGGTCCTTCGCCAGCTGCTCGCGCGCCTGCGCCGTGAACGCGGTGGCGCGCTTGGGGTAGTTGCGCATCACCGAGACGAAGTTCTTGCCGACCCCGGCGACGGCCAGGATGCTGCCCCCGGCCGCCTTCTGCGCCGGCGCGTCGGGATCCTCGGTGACGCCGAAGTAGTCGGCGTAGACCGCCGCCCGGGAGTAGCCGGGCAGGTTGTCAGCCATGTCCGCGGCCGGGGTGACGCCGTAGGTGAACCACCCGTAGAACACGCCGTTCCACGTCCACGGCTCGCTCTTGGGCGCAGTGCCCAGCTCGTCGGCGAAGGCGCGGTCGAGCCCGCGCTCCTGCGGCACCGCGATGAGGTCCTGCGTCAGCGGGGTGAGCGGGCGGGGCCACTGGTCCACGGCGTTGGCCCGCGTGAACAGCGTGGGGACGGTCGGCCAGGTGCACATCTCGTCGTCGAGCTGTTCCTGGTAGGCCGTGAGCGACAGTGCCTCAGCCATCGGATCCCCATCCCTCGCTGCCGATTAAATCGGTGGCTAATATAGCGCTTGAGGGGTGAGCGGCGCCACAGGCCGCTCGTGTCCAGTAGCCCGTCGGTTTCGACGGGTGAGATGTACGTGGTGGGCCTCGGCCGGACGAGCACCGATGACGTTCATCTCAGGCGTTGCAGAGCGCGAGCCACCTCGCCGACGATGCGCTCTGGCTCGCCGTACACGTCGTACTTCGGGTAGCGGTAGATCCGCCACCCCCGATCGACCAGGCGCGTGTAGCGACCCGCGTCCCGCAGCACCACCTCGGGCGTGACATGGTCACCGCCCTCGTACTCGATCCCCACCCGCTGCTCCGGGTACGCCAGGTCCAGCCAGATCGCGGTACGCGCGTGCTCGTCCTGCACCATCCACTGCACCCGGGGCCGGGGCAGGCCGGCGAGGACCAGGAGCATGCGCAGACGCGACTCCATCGGTGAACCGGCGTAGGGGCTTGCGTGCGCCAACACCGTCGCCAGCCGCGACTTGTTCCTCGTGCGCGGACAGTGCACCGCGAAATGCAGCAGCAGGTCGGGGCTGAACCGACCCTTGTCGGCCAGCGCGTCCACCGCGACCACGGCCTCCGTGAGATCGGGCTGCAGAGCCAGGTCGAACGCCGTCCGCAACGCCGTGGTGGTCCGCAGACTGCCGATCTGCCGGATCTCACCAGGTGCCAACTCGTTGCGGCGCACCAGCAACCCCGGATGAGCGCGCTGCCCACCGCCCGGCACCGTGACCTCTGCCGGCGCGCCCTCTGCGGCGCAGGAGACGCCCAGCACCTCGGCCGCCGAGTAGCCCGACAACACACCGCGGCCCTCGACCAACCGGTAGGCGGCGTGGGATCGGAGGTCAAGTCGCGCCTGCTCATCGGTTCGTGCCACGTAGACGTCCGGAAACTGCCGGACGTATCGCGGACCACGCAGGACATCCCAGGTGACGAGCCCGGAGGCCACCGCCAGCGACCCGCGGAACGCCACGGGCCATCCCGGCACGGCCGGTCGGAGCGACGCACTCGACACGACGGGCGGCATGCCCCGAGCAGGCGCCGCCGCGCGGGCGTTCCGACAATACCGCTGAGATGAACGTGATGGGGCCTGGCAAGGTGAGCCAGCCCCATGGCGTTCATCTCAGCCGGGTGGGCCCGCTCAGCGGATCTCCGGCTCGATCCGGGGCCCCGGGGTGAAGTCGGTCTGGCTGGTCGGGTTCGTCAGCTGCGGGTAGATCAGCGGGATCTCGCGCGCGGCGTGCGGTGACATCGACAGCGAGTCCCAGACCGCCTTCACCGTGCCCTGCACCGCCAGCGGCGGCTTGGTGGCCAGCCGCAGCGCCAGGGTGTGGGCGCGGGTCCACAGCTCCTCGACCCCGCCGGGCACGACCTCGCTGACGAGCCCGATCGAGTAGGCGCGCTCGGCACCCATCCGCTCGTCGAGCCCGAACAGCGCGATGCGCATGGCCTCGCCGAACGGGACGCGCCGGGCGAGCGCAGCGGGTTCGAGCGCCGAGAGCATGCCGTAGGTGGTGTGCGGGTCGAAGAACGTGGCGTCCGGCGAGCAGATCACCACGTCGGCCTCGTTGACCCAGTAGAACGCCCCACCCGCGCACATCCCGTTGACGGCGCACAGCAGCGGCTTCCACACCCGGTTCTGCTTGGCGCCCAGGAAGAAGCCGGGGTCATCGGCGCTCCACGGGTTGGGGTGGCGTTCGCGGCCCGCCTTGCGGTCCACACCCGCGGAGAACGCTCGCCCGCCCGCGGCGCGCAGCACGACCACGTGGACGTCGTCGTCGACGCGGCAGCGCTTCCAGATCGCGGCGAACTCGTCGAGCATCCGCTGGTCGAACGCGTTGAGCACCTCCGGACGGTTCAGCGTGATCGTGGCGACGTGGTCGGACACGTCGAACAGGACCGTCTCGTACGGGCTCAACGGGGCTCCTTCGGCAACAGCAACACCCGCTCGGCGAGCATCGTCTTGAGGATCTCCTCGGTGCCACCGGCGATCCGGTAGCCGAGCGCGCCCATCATCCAGCGGTTCCAGCCGAAGGTGCCCCATTCCCCCGTGTCGGCCGCGAACGCGGGGCCGAGCAGCTCCTGCGCCAGCTCACCGATCAGCCGCATGTTCGTGGTGAGCAGGAGCTTGTCGACGGCCCGCTCGGCGCCGCCCAGCGCGCTGGCGCCCTGGTTCTGCAGGCGCTGCTGCTGGAACCGGGCGATGCGCAGCCTGCTGTAGAGCCGCACCCAGTCCTCCCTGGCGAGCGGGTCCTCGTCGACGAGGGTGCGCAGCAGGTTCAGCGCGCGGGCCGTCATCTCGTGCGAGCGGTCCCCGACGGCCTTGCGCTCCCCGGCCAGCGCGGTGGTGGCGACGCGCCAGCCGCTCCCGGAGTCGCCGAGGCGCAGCTCATCCGGCAGGCGCACCCCGTCGAGGAACACCTCCGTGAAGCTGGCCCCGCCGGTCAGCTGGCGCAGCGGCCGGACGGTGATGCCCGGCGCGTCCATGGGCACCAGGAACATCGTCAGGCCGCGGTGCTTGGGCGCGTCCGGGTCGGTGCGCACGAGCGCGAGCCCGACGTCGGCGAACGTGGCGTTGGACGTCCAGACCTTCTGCCCGGTCACCACCCAGCCGTCGCCGTCGCGCACCGCGCGGGTACGGACCCCGGCCAGGTCGGAGCCGGCGTCGGGCTCGGAGAACAGCTGGCACGCGATGAGGTCGCCGCGCTGCAGCCCCGCGGCGTAGGTGCGCACCTGCTCAGGGGTGCCGAACGTGACGATCGCGGGCCCGACGGTGCCCACGCCGATCCGGATCGGGTTCAGGTCCGGCACGGCGAAGGCCGCCTCCAGTAACCGGTAGAGCCGATCGTGCCCCACGGGCAGCCCGGCGCCGCCGAACTCGGGAGGGCCGGTGATCCAGCCGAAGCCCGCGGCCCAGCGCAGGCGCTGCCAGTCGCGCGCGGCATCGGCCTCGCGACGCTCCTCCACATCGGACGTCTCGTGGAACAGGGCCAGGTTCTCCGGGCCGCTCCCCCACGCCGCCTCGGCCGTGACGCGGCGCGGCGCGTGGCCGTCGAGGAACTCCAGCACCTTCACCGCGAAGGCCCGTTCGTCGTCCCCGGCGGCGAGCGCCAGCAGGTCGGTGTGCACGCCGATCTCCCTACAGCTGGACGTGGACGTTCTTGGTGCGCAGGTACTCCCGCAGGCCGGCGAGCCCGCCCTCGACACCGCTGCCGCTGGCCTTCCAACCGCCGAACGGCGCCGCGGGCGGCAACCCGGCCAGCCCGTTGACGCTGACGTAGCCCGCGTCGAGCCGGTCGGCCACGCGGTGTGCCCGCGACAGGTCGCGCGTCCAGACGTAGCCGGCGAGGCCGAAGCGCGTGCCGTTGGCCAGCGCGACGGCCTCGTCCTCGTCGTCGAACGGGGTGACGGCCAGCACCGGGCCGAACACCTCCTCCTGCGCCAGCGCGCTCGCCGGGTCGACGTCGGCGAACACCGTGGGCGCCACGAACGCGCCGGTGCGGCTGCCGCCCGCGACCAGCCGGCCACCCCCGCCGCGGATGACCCCCTCGATCCGGGCCGCCGCGGCCTCGTCGACCACTGGGCCCATCGACGTCGCCGGGTCGAACGGATCGCCGATGCGCGCCTTCGCGACCGTGGCGAGGACGGCGTCGAGCACCGGCTCGTAGACGCCGCGCTGCACGAGCAGCCGGGTCGGCAGGAAGCAGCCCTGGCCGCTGTTCTGGATGCAGCCCAGCACCGCGGCGAGCTTGCCGACCCGCGCCGGGTCGGCGTCGTCGAACACCAGCGACGCTGACTTGCCACCGAGTTCGAGCACCGCGGGGACGCCCCGGGCCGCGGCCACGGCCGCCACCGCGGCACCGGCCGCGTTGCCGCCGGTGAAGGTGACCATGTCGACGTCCGGGTGCGCGACCAGCCGGGATCCCGCGTCCGGGCCGCCGCCGACGACCCCGAACACACCCGGTGGGAGACCCGCGGCGACGAACAGCCCGGCGAGGTGCAGCGCGGCGAAGGGCGCCAGCTCCGACGGCTTGAGCACCACGCAGTTGCCCGCGGCGAGCGCCGGGGCGACCTTGAGCGCCAGCGCCACCACCGGCCCGTTCCACGGGATGATCGCGCCGACGACGCCCCGCGGCGAGTACCCGATGTAGTCGTGGACGCCCGCCCCGACCGGCGCCGTCGCCCCGTAGATCTTGTCGGCCCAGCCCGCGTGGTGCGCGAACCACTCGGCCGCCTGCCCCGCGCCCGCGGCGGCCGCCCGGATCGGCATCCCCATCTCCAGCGTGCCGAGCGCCGCGAGGTCTCCGGCGTTGGCGCGGATCGTGCGCGCCAGCTCGAACAGCAGGTCCCGGCGCACGCCAGGGGCCAGCGCCCGCCACGCGGGCAGCGCGGCCCGCGCGGCGGCGACGGCGGCGTCCACCTCGGCCGGGCCGCCGAGTGCGGGCTCCGCGAAGGCCGTGCCGTCACCGGGGTGGCGGTAGGCACGCGTGACGCCGGTGCCGTCGACGAACCCGTCGCCGACGAACGTCGTGGCCTTCGGGACCAGCCGCTGCGCCTCCTCGCGGTTCACGCGCCGAACCCGAGCCGCTGGGCGAGGAGCTCGCGGTGCTGGCGCGGCGAGCCGAGCAGGATCTCCGTGCTGGTGGCGCGCTTGAAGTACAGGTGCGCGGGATGTTCCCAGGTGAAGCCGATGCCGCCGTGGATCTGGATGTTCTCGGCAGCGCAGTGGTGGTAGGCCTCGGAGCAGTAGGCCTTGGCCATGCTCGCGAGCACGCCGCTCTCCTCGGTGGCGTCGTCGAGCGCCCAGCCCGCGGCATAGGCGGCCGACGTGGCCGACTCCGCCTCGAGCAGCATGTCGGCGCACTTGTGCTTGATCGCCTGGTAGGAGCCGATGGGACGGCCGAACTGCTCGCGCACGCACGCGTAGTCCACGGCCATCTCCAGCACGCGCCGCGCGCCGCCCGCCTGCTCGGCGGCGAGCACGGCGGCCCCGATGTCGAGCGCCGCGGCCAGCGGTGCGGCGGCGCCGCCGTCGGTGCCGATCAGCGTGGCGGGCGTGGCGTCGAAGACGATGCCGGCCTGCTTGCGGGTGGCGTCCAGTGTGGACATCGGCGTGCGCTGCCCGCCGGTGGTGGCGAACAGGCCCGGCCCGGCGTCCGTGCGCGCGACGACGAGCACCAGGTCGGCGATCGTGGCGTCGAGGACGTAGAGCTTCTCGCCGGTGAGCACGTGGCCCGCACCTGAGGGCTCGGCCCGGGTGCCGACGTCGGCGGCGTCCCAGCTGCCGGCCCCCTCGGTGACGGCGAGCGTCGCGATCGTCGAGCCGTCGGCCATGCCGGGCAGGTGCTGCGCGCACGCCGCGTCGTCACCCGCGGTCAGCAGCGCCGCAGTGGCCAGCACCGCCGAGGACAGGAACGGCGCGCACAGCAGGGCGCGACCCATCTCCTCGGCCACGATCTGCAGCTCGACGACGCCGAACCCGGCGCCGCCGAACCGCTCCGGGACCAGCAGCCCGGCCAGCCCCAGCTGACCGGCCAGCACCGACCACGCGCTCGGGTCGTAGCCGTCGGCGGTCTCCATCAACCTGCGCACCTCGGACTCCGGCGAGCGGTCGGCGAGGAACCTCCGCACCGTGGCGCGCAGGTCGTCGTGCTCGGTGGTGAACGCGAACATGGTCGTCACAGGTGTTCCTCCGCTGGCAGTCCCAGCACCTTCTCGGCGATCGTGGTGCGCTGGATCTCGGCCGTGCCGGCCCCGATCGTCGACGCCCTGGTGCGGAGGTATCCGCGCACCCACCGGCCGTCGCGCTCCAGGCGCGGGTCGGCGGCGTCGAGCATGCCGTCGGGGCCGAGCAGCTCGACGGCCAGCGCGTGCAGCCGCTGCTCGAACACGCCGTGCTGCAACCGGATCGTGGAGGCGACCGGTCCCGGCGCCTGCCCCTGCAGCACCTGTCCGAGTACCCGCCCGCCGGCCCATTCGAGCAGCCGCGCGCCCGTGACGAGGTGGGCGAGCTCCTGGCGGGTGGCTGCCGAGCCGAGCCGGGCGCGGGCGCGCGCGAGCTCGACGAGGTCGCGCACCACCCGCTGGTAACGCACGCCCGCGGCGGCGAGCGACGTGGAGCGCTCGTGCCCGAGCGTTGCGCGGGCGCTGCGCCAGCCGTCGTCGTGCGCCCCGACCCGGTCGGCGACGGGCACCACGACATCGTCCAGCGCGACCTCGGCGAAGAAGGTGCTCCCGGTCATGTCCCGCAGCGGCGACACCGTGACGCCGGGCGCGTGCATGTCGAGCACGAGGCAGGTGATGCCCCGCGAGCGCGACGCCGTGGTGCCGGTGCGCGCGAGCAGCAGCATCCGGTGTGCGACCGGCGCGTTGGACGTCCAGATCTTGCGGCCGGTGACGCGGTAGGCGTCGCCGTCGAGGACGGCGCGGGTGCGCAACGCCGCCAGGTCCGACCCGGCGTCCGGTTCGGAGAAGCCCTGACACCACAGCTCGTCGGCCCGCAGCATCGGGCGCAGGTAGCGCTCGCGCTGCGCGTCGGTGCCGTGCTCCAGGATCGTGGGGCCCACGATGCCGACCGCGTTGGTGGGCGGCACCGGCGCGCGGCCGAGCATCATCTCGCGGTGGTGCACCGCCTGCAGCCCCACGGGCAGGCCCATCCCGCCCCAGCGCCGCGGCCAGCCCGGCGCCACCCAGCCGGCGTCGGTGAGCGTGGCCTGCCAGGCGCGCAGGAACGGCAGCTTCGCCGCACCGCGCGGGGTCGGACCGGGGTGGTGCCCGCCCAGGAACGCGCGCAGCTGCGCGGCGAACGCCTGCTCGTCGAGCGTGGACCGATCGGTCACCACACCAGTTCCAGCGCGTCGATCCCCATCGCCCCGCCGGCGTGCACGGTGATCGGGTGACCGTCGGCGACGGCGTAGGAGGGAATGTGCCGGTGCCACGTCGCGACGGCCGTGGCGAGCTCGTCGCGGGCCAGGTGCGAGCCCGCGCAGCGATGCGGACCCGCACCGAACGCGACGTGGCGGTTGCCGGGCCGGTCGAAGCGGACGACCAGCGGGTCGGGGAACTCGTCGGGATCGGTGCTGGCCAGGTTGGTGGACACCAGCAGCCGCTCGCCCGCCCTCATCGTGACGCCCGCGAACTCCAGGTCGCGGGTCACGGTGCGCGCCGGGTTGATGAACGCGTGCACGCGCAGCAGCTCCTCCACCGCGCTCGGGATCAGGCCTGGGTCGGCCACGAGCTGCGCGCGGTGGTCGGGGTGCTCGGCCAGGAACCGGAAGATGAACGACAGCGCGGCGGTCACGGTGTCGAGCCCGGCCACGAACAGCATGAACGTGAGGTTCTGGACCTCGTCCTCCCGGATCGGACGCCCGTCGACGGGGCTCGCGAGCAGCGCCGACACGAGGTCGTCGCGCGGCTCGGCGCGGCGCTGCGCGATCAGCTCGCGCAGGTAGGCGTTGATGTCGTCACCGGCCCGGCGGCGGGCGGCGGGATCGCCGTGGGAGTGCAGCAGCACGTTGTTCCACCCGACGAACCGCTCCGACTCCGCGGCCGGGAGCCCGAGCATGTTCGTGAAGACCGTGGTGGGGAACGGCTGCGCGAACTCGGCGATGAAGTCGCAGCGGCCCTTGCCGGCCAGACCGTCGACCAGCTGCTCGCAGGTGCGGTCGATCGCCGCGGTCCGGGCCGTCACGGCCTTGGGGGCGAACATCGGCGCGAGCACGCGGCGGTACGCGGTGTGGTCGGGCGGATCCAGCTCCAGCGGCACCATGCGCTCGCGCCTGCTCGGGTGCACCGGGATGCCGGTGGGCCAGTTGGAGAACAGCTCGGCGTGCTGCAGCGCCTCGCGGATGTCGGCCATCCGCGTCAGCACCCAGTAGCCACCGTGGTGCGGGCTCCAGAACGCGCGGTCGCGGCGCGCCTCCTGGAACGCGGCGAACGGGTCGCGCGCGAAGTCGGCGCCCATGACATGGTCGAAGTCGCGGACCAGCTCCGCCGGCACGTGGTCGGGCCTGGTGGCCGCGAAGTCGGTAGCCACGGGGTCGGCGCGGCCGTCGGCATGGTTCGGCTGCTTGTCGTCGCGGAGCGGCATGCGTTGACGGTACCGTGAAAGCACTATAACTTCCATCGAATTATGGAGGATGCGATGCGCGTGCGGGTCAACCGGGAGGCCTGCCAGGGCAACGGGCGGTGCGTGGCCGTGGCGCCGGAGATCTACACCCTCGACGACCTGGGCTACAACGTCTCCGGGGAGTTCACCATCACCGACGAGCAGGGCGAGGCCGCCTTCCGGGGCGCGGCCGAATGCCCCGAGCGGGCCATCCATGTCCACTTCGACTGAGATCACCCGGTACGGTCGGCGGATGCCAGCCAGGCTCGAGGCCGTTCGGCTCCCGAAGGCCGCCGAGATCGTCGCGCGCACGTTGCGGCGCAAGATCGTCACGCACGAGCTGCAGGCGGGTGATCCGCTGCCGCCCGAGGACCAGCTCATGGCCGAGATGGCCGTGGCGCGCACCACCGTCCGCGAGGCGCTGCGCATCCTGGAGTCCGAGGGGCTCGTCGTCGTGCGCCGCGGCGCCGGTGGCGGCGCCCGCATCCGCACCCCCGCCGTGCCGATGGTGGCCCGCTACATCGGACTGCTGCTGCAGTACGAGGGCGCCACCGTCGAGGACGTGCACCGCGCCCGCGTGATGCTCGAAGCCCCCGCGGCCGGGCTGCTCGCCGAGCGCTCCGACCCGGCCGTCGTCGAGGCGCTGCGCGCGGCTCTGGCCGACGAGGCCGCCGCGATCGATGACCCGGCCACGCTCTCGCGCGCCCACGGCCGCTTCCACCAGCGCGTCGTGCAGCTCACCGACAGCCACACCTACGACGCCCTCAGCGCCGTGGCCAACCGCATCATCCAGGCCCAGGCCGACCGGTTCGTCGCCGCGCACGGCGCGGAGGAGGCCACCCTCGAGGGGCTGGCCACGGCCCATCGCGCGCACGCCCGGCTCGTCGACCTCATCGCCGCGGGTGCGGCGCAGGACGCCGAGGACCTGTGGCGACGTCACCTCGAGGCAGGCGACGCCCACCTGCTGTCCGACCCCGGCGCGCACTCGGTGCTCGACCTGCTCGAGTAGGCGCCGCGGCGATATAGACTGAAGTTATACCGAAATCGACGGAGGCTTCAGCATGGGCAGGGTCGAGAACAAGATCGTCCTCATCACCGGGGCGGCCCGCGGACAGGGCCGCAGCCACGCCGTGCGGCTGGCAGGCGAGGGGGCCGACATCGTCGCGATCGACCTGTGCGCCGACATCGACTCGGTGCCCTACCCGCTCGGCACCGCCGTGGAGCTGGCCGAGACGGCCGCGCTCGTCGAGAAGCAGGGCAGGCGCGCCCTCACCGTGACGGCCGACGTCCGCGAGCCCGCCGCCATGCGCGAGGCTGTCGCGGCGGCGCTGGCCGAGTTCGGCCGGCTCGACGTCGTGATCGCCCAGGCCGGCATCGCCCCGCTCGGCACCGGGACCGGGCGCCAGGCGCTGATGGACACCGTGGACGTCAACCTCGTCGGCGTGCTCAACACCCTCCACGCCACGGTGCCGCACCTCGAACCGGGTGCCTCGGTGATCGCCACCGGCTCGCTCGCCGCGCTGCGCCCCCGCAGCAGCACCGGCACGGGCGGGCTCGGCTCGGTGGGCTACAAGTTCGCCAAGCAGTCGCTCGCCCGCTACGTCCACGACCTGGCAACGGCGCTGGCGCCCGAGCAGATCCGCGTGAACGCCGTGCACCCGACGAACACCGACACCGAGATGCTGCACAACGAGGGCATGTACCGGATGTTCCGGCCCGACCTGGAGTCACCGACACGCGCCGAGGCCGAGGCCTCCTTCCCGTCGATGAACGCCATGCCGGTGCCCTACGTGCAGCCCGAGGACGTCAGCCACGCCGTGGTCTACCTGGCCTCTGACGAGTCCCGGTTCGTCACCGGCATGCAGCTGCGGGTGGACGCGGGCGGCTACCTGAAGGTGCACGACTGGCGCCCCTGAGCAGCCGACCTCCCGTCAGCGACCCTGCAGCACCGGCTCCAGTGCCCGCTGTCCGGCCGCGAGCCGGGCGGCAGGCGAGCCACCGGCAGCGCCGCCCGCCAGCTCGTCGGCCCACCCGAGCAGCGTCTGCAGCTCCGGGCACGCGGCGGGCGCCACCGTGCGGGCCCGGCCCGCCACCACCTCGCCGGACGCCCCGTCGATCGTGACGACGTCGCCGGCGCGCAGCACGACGTCGCCGATCCGGACGCACCCGGCGGCCTCGTCGACGACCATCCCCGCCACCCCGACGACCGCCGGCACGCCCAGGTCGCGCGCTACGACGGCGGCATGGCTGACCAGCCCGCCGGTGGCGGTGAGGATGCCGTCGGCCACCGCCATGCCGTGCACGTCCGACGGCGAGGTCTCGGCCCGGGTCAGCACCACGCCCGCGCCCTCGTCGCCGACATCGGCGACGTCGTCGGCGGTCAGGCAGATCCGGCCCGACGCGACGCCGGGCGAGGCGCCGAGCCCGGTGGCCAGCACGTGGTGCTCGCCCAGCGGGTCCAGGTGCGGGCGGGCCAGCCGCTCCAGGTGCACCGCGCCGATGCGTCGCACCGCCTCCGCGCGGTCGATCACGCCCTCCTGCGCCAGCTCCACCGCGATCCGGACGGCCGCCGCGGCGGCCCGCTTGCCCGACCGCATCTGCAGCACGTAGAGGGTGCCGCTCTCCACGGTGAACTCGATGTCGAGCATCTCCCGGGACTGGCGCTCGAGCGCCCGCAGCACCCGCCCCAGCTCCGCCCAGATGTCCGGGAGCCGGTCGGCGAGCACCGCGACCGGCAACGTCGCGTGCCGCCCGGCGACGACGTCCTCGCCCTGCGCCCGGAACAGGAAGTCGCCGTAGAGCGCCGCCGCACCCGTGTTGGGATCGCGGGTGAAGACCACGCCCGTTCCGCTGCGGTCGTCCAGGTTGCCGAACACCATCGCCTGCACGACGACCGCGGTACCCAGGTCGTCCGAGATGCCCTGCAGCCTGCGGTAGGCCTGCGCGCGCGGGCTGTTCCAGGACCGGAAGACGGCCTCGATCGCCACCCGCAGCTGTGCGCGTGGGTCGTCGACGAAACCGTGCTCGGCACACAGCCGGGTGATCGCCGCGATCCGCATCTCGGGGTCCCCGTCGGGGACGGCGTCGAACGCTTGCTGCGGGATGCCGAGCACCACCGTGCCGAAGGATTCGAGGAACCGCCGGTGCGAGTCCAGCGCGAACCGCGGATCGCCGCGCCGGGCCAGCGCCGGGCGCGTGGCCGCGCTGCCACCCAGGTCGAGCACCGTGTCCATCATCCCGGGCATCGACACCGGCGCGCCGGACCGCACCGACAGCAGCAACGGCGCCTCCGGATCGCCCAGGCGCAGACCGCGGCGGGCCTCGAGCTCGGCCAGCGCACCGTCGACGGCCGAGAGCAGCCCGGCGGGCAACGCCCCGGTGGCGAGGTAGCTGCGACACGCGTCGGTCGTGATCACGAACGCGGGCGGCACCCGCAGCCCGGATGCGAGCATGCGCACCAACCCGGCGCCCTTGTTGCCCAGGAGCGCCCGGTCGGCGTCCACTTCTTCGTGGACAGTGATGACCTGGGACATGCGAGCAATATACGGTACAGGTTAAGACGATTTCTAGGATCGAGAGAGGTTGCCGTGACTGAACCCCGCCTGCTCGTGCTCCACATCCTGCGCCTGCGCGGTCTCGCCGCCGGTGCCGCGATCGCCGGCGGCACCGGGCTGCCTGCCGCCCAGGTGACCGGGCTGCTCGCGGAGCTGGTCGATGCCGGGCTGGTCAAGGAGCGCGGCGGCCGGCTGCCGGGCTTCGCACTGACCCCTGAGGGCCGGGCGGCGCACGCCGCCGGGATCGGCGAGGACCTCTCCCCCGCCGAGCGCGCCGACGTCGAGACCGGCTACAGCGGCTTCCTCCCGCTCAACACCACCTTCAAGCAGCTGTGCACCGACTGGCAGCTGCGCGGGCCCGAGGAGCCCAACGACCACACCGACGCGGGCTACGACGCGGCCGTCGTCGAGCGGCTGGCCACGCTGCACGTCGCCGTCGCACCGGTGCTGGCCGGCGTTCGGGTCGAGCGCTTCGACGGCTACCCGCCCCGCTTCGCGGCCGCGCTGCGGCGGGTGCAGGACGGCGACCGCACCGCGTTCGCCCGGCCGCTGGCCGACTCCTACCACGACGCGTGGATGGAGCTGCACGAGGATTTCCTGCTCAGCCTCGGCCGCACCCGGGAAGCCGCCGACGGGCACTGACCCGCACCCCTCTCACCAGCGCCCCGCTCACCAGCGGACCGACTGCCCGGCGTCCACCGGGAACGCGATCCCGGTGATCGTGCGGGCCGCTTCCGAGACGAGGAACAGCACGATGTCGCTGATGTCGGCCGGTTCCGACCAGGGCGTCGGGAGCACGTTGAGGCTGCGGGCGACGCGCTCGAACTGCTCGGGCGTGGGGTTCGCGCGGCCGGGCAGGAACAGCTCCCAGGTGGGCGCGTTCTGCAGCATCGCGGTGTTGACGCTGTTGGGATGGATCGTGTTGACGCGGATGTCGTGGCGGCCCAGCTCCAGTGCGAGCGCCTTCGCCATGCCCACCAGCCCGTGCTTGGCCGTGACGTAGTGGACGCAGTTCTGCAGGCCGCGCAGGCCCGCCGTCGAGCTGGTCAGCACGATCGAGCCGCCGCGCCCACCCGCGATCAGGTGCGGCAGGGCCGCCTTGACCGTCCACCAGACCCCGTTGAGGTCGACGTCGATCAGCTGGGTCCAGTCGTCGTCGTCGAGGTCGACGGCCCGGCTGTAGTGCGCGATCCCGGCATTGGCCAGCACGATGTCGAGCCGCCCGAACGCGGCGACCCCGTCGGCGACGGCCGCGCGCAGCGCCGCCGGATCCCGGACGTCGGCCTGCCGGGCGACGATCCGCCGTCCCGTCGCCTCCACCTGGCGGACGGTCTCGGCCAGGTCGGCCGCGTCGGCCATCGGGTAGGGCGCCGTGGGATCCGGGGCGCAGACGTCGACCGCGATGATGTCGGCGCCCTCCGCCGCGAGCCGGACCGCGTGGCTGCGGCCCTGACCACGGGCCGCACCGGTGACGAAGGCGACCTTCCCCTGGACCTGACCACCCGCGGGCTGTGCGTCCACATCGTCCTCTCGTAGGCCAACTCGATGCATGTTATAGCGGAAGGCCGTCAATTGGACAGTTGCGCGGGGCTCCTTGCCCAGCCGGTGAGGTCCGACGTCGCACACACTCTCCCGACTTCGCACACCGTTACCCGTGCTCGCAGGGTGTGGAACGCGTGCGAGGACCCGCGACGGTGTGCGAAGTCGACTCCGGTTCCCCGTGACGAGGCTCCGGGAGCAGGTGCGGGTCACGCTGCGGGAGGTGCTGGGCGAGGTGCCGGAGCCGGCAGGCGGTCAGCCCGTCACGGCCCCGAACAGCAGGCCCAGCCCGTAGGTCACCGCGGCCGCGACCACGCCGATCGCGAGCTGGCGCAGCGCCCGGCGCAGCGGCGGCCCGCCGGAGAGCACCCCGACCGTCGCTCCGGTGAGCATCAGGGCGAAGCCGACGAGCACCGAGGCGGTGACCAGCGCGACGGTGGGGTGCAGGCCGAACAGGAACGGCAGGACGGGGACGGCCGCGCCGGACGCGAAGAAGCAGAAGCTCGAGAGCGCGGCGCTCAGGCCGGTGCCGACCACGTCGTGGTCGTCGGGCGCGGTGCCCGGCGCGTCCGACACGGCGAAGGCCGGGTTGCGCAGCACCTCCGCGGCGCGGCGCTGCGCCTGCTCCGCTGACATCCCGCGGGCGCGGTAGACCAGCGCGAGCTCGTTGGCATCGACGTCGAGATCGGGCACGATCTGCTGCGCGGGGGTGCCGGGCGTCGAGGCGGCCAGCAGCTCACGCTGGGAGCGCACGGAGATGAACTCGCCCGCGCCCATCGACAGCGCGCCGGCCAGCAGGCCCGACAGGCCGGTGAGCAGCACGGTGGCCGTCGAGGCGCCGCCGCCGGAGACACCGAGCACGAGCGACAGGTTGCTGAGCAGGCCGTCGTTGGCCCCGAACACCGCGGCCCGGAACGTGCCCGACACCCGGGCGCGGCCCCGCGCGGCGAGCCCGCGCACCACCTCCTCGTGGACGTGCTCGTCGGCGATCATCGCCGCGGTGGCGTCGACGTCGGAGAAGTTGGACGAGCGACTCTCGGCCCGCTGGACCAGCGCCAGCACGAACACCGACCCGAAGCGGCTGGCCAGCAGCGCCAGCAGCCGCAGGCGCAGGTTGCCGCGCCGCGGGCTGCCGAGGTCGCTGCCGAGCAGCTGCTCCCAGTGCGCGGCGTGGCGCTCCTCCGCCTTCGCCAGCTCCAGCAGGATCTCCCGCTCCGTACCCGACCGGCGCCCGGCCAGGTCGCGGTAGACCTGCGACTCCTGCCGCTCGTCGGCCAGCCGCCGCTGCCACCGCCGCACCGAGCCGGATCGGTCCCTCGTCTCCTCCGCCACGGTGTCAGCCAAGCACCGATGCCCAGAACTGCCCCCGCAACGCGCGGGCGCCCCGGACAGCGGTGGCGGGCGGGCCGGTGCGCCGGTAGTTTCCACGGGCGCAACCGCGATCGACCGGTGCCGCCGAGGAGGGCTCGTGAGCACCGCGACGGTGATCAGCCTGCTGGGCATGGCACTCGTGGTCGGCGCGTCCGCGGTCATCAACTTCCTCGGGGCGTCCGCCCGCAACACCTCGGACTTCCTGCTCGCCTCCCGCACGCTCGGCCCGGCCACGAACGCCGCCGCCATCTCCGGGGAGTACCTGTCGGCCGCGTCGTTCCTCGGCGTGGCCGGGCTGGTGATGCGCGACGGTGCCGACGCGCTCTGGTACCCGGTCGGGTTCACCGCCGGCTACCTGGCGCTGCTGCTCTTCGTGGCCGCGCCGCTGCGCCGCTCGGGCGCCTACACCGTGCCGGACTTCGCCGAGCTGCGCCTGCAGTCGCGGCCGCTGCGACGGGTGTGCACGCTGGTCACGATCGTGCTCGGCTGGTTGTTCATCCTGCCGCAGCTGCAGGGGGCCGGCCTGACCGTGGCCACGATCTCACCGTTCCCGAGCTGGAGCGGGATCGCGGCGGCCGGCGTCGTCGTGCTCGCCACCGTGCTGTTCGGTGGCCTGCGTTCCATGACCCTGGTGCAGGCGTTCCAGTACTTCCTCAAGCTCTTCGCGCTCGCGGTGCCGACGGTGCTGCTCGTGCTGCACTTCGCCGGCGGTGGCCCGGGCACGACGCGACCCAGCACGCCCGCGTTCACCACCGAGACCACCGTCACCGTCCGGGCCGACGTGGGGATACAGGTCGAGGGTCCCATCATCGTCACGGTCATCGGCACGCTCGACGAGACGCCGCGGACCGGACCCGTGACGTGGTCGCGGGGCACCCACACGGTGGCGGCCGGCACCACGCTGGTCTTCCCGGCGGGCACGCCCGTGCCCTCCCCGGTCAGCGTCGCAGGCGTCGACGACGGCTGGCTGGTCCCGCTCGCCCCCGGCGGGCACTACTCGCTGCTGGCGACGTACTCGCTGATACTGGCGCTGCTGCTCGGCACCATGGGCCTGCCCAGCATCCTGGCCCGCTTCTACAGCAACCCCGACGGCCGGGCCGCGCGCCAGACCGCGATCATCGCGCTGGCGCTGGTCGGCGGGTTCTACCTGTTCCCGATCCTGCTCGGCGTGCTGTCGCGCTTCTACACCCCGCAGCTGCTGCTCACCGGCCAGTCCGACGCCGTCGTCCTGCTCCTGCCCTCGGCGGCGCTGGGCCCGGGGTGGGTGGCGGACGTGCTCACCGGGCTGATCACCGCAGGGGCCTGGGCGGCGTTCCTGTCCACCGCAACCGGCGTCGCGGTGAGCGTGGCCGGCGTGATCCACACCGATGTGCTGCGCCAGGGTCGCGCGAGCTACTTCCGCCTCGCCGCGCTGATCGCCACCGTGGTGCCGCTGGGTGCGGCACTGCTGGTGACGCACCTGGAGTTCACCGAGGCGGTGGCACTGGCGTTCGCCGTGGCCGCCTCCACCTTCTGTCCCCTGCTCGTGCTCGGCATCTGGTGGCGACGCCTGACCGACCACGGCGCGATCGCCGGGATGCTGGTGGGCGGCATCCTGGCCATCGGCGCCACGGCGGTGTCGCTGACCGGCCTGCACGACACCGAGTGGCCCGTGATGCTGCTGGCCCGCCCGGCCGTGGTCAGCGCTCCCGCCGCGTTCCTGACCATGATCGTGGTCAGCCTGCTCACGGCGAAGCGCCGCCCACCCGATGTCGACCAGCTGCTGCTGCGGTTGCACGCCCCCGAACGGCTCGGGCTGGGGGCGCCCCGCTCCTGATCAGAGCTCGAGGATCGTGACCGTGGCCGCGGTGCCGTCGACCTCGATCAGCGCGCCGTCGGGGATCCGGCCGGTGGCGTCGGTCGCCGAGACCACGCAGGGGATCCCGAGCTCCCGGCTGACGATCGCCGCGTGCGAGAACGGCGCGCCGACGTCGACGACGACCGCGGCCGCCGCGACGAACAGCGGTGTCCACGACGGGTCGGTGATCGGGGCGACGAGGATGTCGCCCGGCTCGAGCGCCGACGGGTCGTTCGGGTCGGTGAGGACCCGGGCCCGGCCCCTGGTGACGCCGGTGCAGCCCGACACGCCCGTGATGACCTCGCCGACGACCGCGGCGGTGTGCGAGCGGTCCGAGCGCCGCTTCCACTCCGACAGCGGCGGGGCCTCCCCCACCACCACGAACGGCGGCTCGTGGTCGAAGAGCTCGAGGTAGGTCTTCTCGCGGTCCTTGACCGTGCCGGTGAACGACCCCGGGCTCGCCACGTAGGCGGGGAGCTCGTCGGCGAACAGCATGAAGATCTGCTTCGCGTCGTCGAGGTGGCCGGCAGCGACACCGCGGCGGCCCAGCTCGAGTGCCGGCAGCCGCAGCTCGTGCACGAGCATCGCGGACGTGGTGCGGGAGCGTTCCCGACCGCGCAGCCACAGCGCCGCGGCGCGGAGCGCCACCTCGAACTGGCCGGCTGCCTCGGGGTTGCCCGCCACCAGCTCGCGCACGACCGCGGTGGCGGCCTCGCGCTCGGCGGCACGCTGCGCGTTCTTGATCGCCGGCGCCTCGCCGTCGTCGATGCCGCGCATGCGGTCGACGGTGTGCAGGGCGAGCTCGGGCCGCAGCGACCAGGTGAGCGCGCGCAGCTCCCACTCCGCGGGGCCGCGGAAGTCCCACTCGGTCAGGAAGGCGTCGAGCTCGGACCGGAACGCGACGACCTCGGGGTCGGTGCTCGCGGCGATCCGCTCGTACAGCCCGCCGACGCCCTCGTCGAACAGTGCAGCGACGGCACCCGAGCGGGCCTTGCGACTGAGTGCCCACATCCCGGTGGAGGGGCCTGCCGAGTCGACGTCGCCGATCCCGCTGACGAGCGTGAGGCCGAGCTCCGGCTTGCCCACCGCCGCGGCGAGCTGGCCGATGGCACCGAGACCGACACCGGACTTGAGGCTCGACTCGATGTGGTGCTGGAACAGCCGGCGCTGCAGGTCGGCGAACGAGGTGATCCGCGCCGCCAGCTCCGCGTCGGTGAGCGCCGCGATGTCCGGGCGGGCGGCGCGGATCGCGAGCACCTCGGCCCGGTCGGCGTCGTAGGCGGGCAGGCCCTCGGCGAGCAGGACCTCCTCCATCAGCCAGGCGCCCGCCCGCTCCGATGCCGCGGGGTCGTCATCGAAGTCGCGCTTCTCGCTCGCGTAGGACGGGATGCCGGGCATGTCGCCGAAGTACTGCAGGTCCACGGCCTCGGCACCCATGCCGGGCACCCGCACGCCGAAGAGCCGCATGAGCGACATGTTGATGTAGAGGTAGCTGCCGAAGGCCGGCAGTACGTTGCGGTCGACGGCCTTGTCGTAGAGGTGGTGATCCCAGACCCGGCACGCCACGAAGGCGTCCTGCCAGCCCGGTTCCAGGTTGGCCTGGAAGCCGGCGGAGGCGTTCAGCGGGGAGATCGGGTCGGGGAAGATCTCCCCCACGTTGGCCCGCGAGTACAGCGGGAACGTCTTCGAGGTGCTGTCGAAGATCGGCCAGTCGGTCACGGAGCGGTCTCCCTCGTCACTGAGGCTCGGTGGGCACATTGCTGGAGCTCGGGCCGGCCCGGGAGAACTGCATCCGGGCGGTGTCGCCGAAACGCGGACCCGCATTTCATTCTGCGACGAACAAGTCACATATTGACCTGCCGGCGAGGCGGTGTCAACCCACCCCGCGGGTATCGCCGGACCGGATCCGGGCACGTCAGAACCGCTCCCGACCGGCACGGGGAAAGCAGCTGCGGGCGCGCGGGACCGATCAGCCGGTGACGGCCCCGGCCACGTGCTCGGAGCCGGGCCGTGACGGATCCGCCGCATCCTCGGTGCGGGGCAGCGAGCGGTGCCACACCCCGCTGACGGCCGCGGCCAGCTCGTGGATCCGCTCGGGACGCGGCGCCTCGGCGGGGAGCCCGATGTGGACGTAGGCGGTCTGCTCGATGGCCGAGCCGAGCACGTCGGCGAGCAACTCGAAGTCGGTCTCCCCGATGCGGCCCTGCACGTGCAGCCGCCGCAGCCAGCGGGCGGTGCGTTCCACGTAGCTCGCGCGCTGGCGCAGCCAGAGCTCGGCGAACCCGTCGTCCGCGCTGGACGCGGCGGCCTCCCGCATGACACGCAGGATGTGCCGGTTGCGGGAGTAGGACGCGAAGTACGACGTGGTCAGCGCCGTCATCGTGGCGAGATCGACGCCGTCGCCGACCACCGCCCGCGACGTGGACGCCGCCAGCTCGTCGAGGCTCGGTCGCAGTGCCTCGAGGAAGATCTCGTTCTTGCTCTGGAAGTGGCGGTAGAAGTTGCCCTGCGAGACCCCGGCCCGGAAGACGATGTCGGAGATCCGCGTGCGCGCGTAGCCGTACTCGGAGAAGCAGCTCAGCGCCGCGTCCAGCAGTTCCTGCCGGGTGCGCAGGCCACGGACGTTCTTGCCGCGACGGACGGGCTGCTTCGCGGTGTCGCCTGTCACCGATGGCGCCTCCAGCTCGGACACGGCCGCTCCGCTCTCCCTCGTGATGTGAACCGGTGTCACCATATCCCGTGCCTGCCCGCGGCTCAGCCGAGCAGCGCGGTCATCTCCACGAACTCGTCGATGCCGTACCGGCCGAGCTCACGACCGAGGCCCGAGCGCCCGGTCGCCGACCAGATCCCGGCCGCCAGCCCGTACTCGGTGTCGTTGGCCAGCTCCACCGCCGGCGCGTCGGCCGGCCCGGCAGCGTAGGTCTGCACGGCGAGCACCGGCCCGAACACCTCCTCGCGCGCCAGCGCCATGTCCGGCGTGACGCCCGTGAACGCGGTGGGCCGGTGGTAGAAGCCCGTGGCGAGCCCCTCGGGCGCCTCGGGTCCGCCGATCAGCAGCGTCGCGCCGTCGTCGACCGCGCGGCGGACGTGGCCGCGGACCGCGGTGCGCTGGTGCTCGCTGACCAGCGGACCGAGCTCCGACGCGCCGTCGAACGGGTCGCCGACCCGCAGCGCGCCGATGACCGCCACGAGCCGCTCGCAGACCTCGTCGTGCAGCGACGCGGGCACCAGCAGCCGGGTCAGCGCGTTGCACGCCTGCCCGGAGTTGAGAAGGCCTGCTGCACGGCGCTGGGCACCGCCTCGTCGAGCGGCGCGTCGTCGAGCAGCACGTTGGCCGACTTCCCGCCCAGCTCCAGGCAGACCCGCGTGATGCCCGGCGCAGCCAGCTCGGCGACCCGGGCTCCCGAGCGCACGCTCCCGGTCAGCGACACCCCGTCGGGCAGGCCCACCTCGCACGCGAGCTCGGCGAGCGCGTAGGCGCACAGGGGCGCCACCTCGCTCGGCTTGAGCACCACCGTGCACCCGGCCACCAGCGCCGGACCGATCTTCGCCGCGATCTGGTGCAGCGGCATGTTCCACGGGGTGATCGCGACAACGACGCCGGCGGGTCGGCGCAGCAGGGTGCCGGTGGCCAACGGCTCGCTCCACGGGTAGGAGGCCGCGAGATCGGCCGTGAGCCGCAGTACCTGCGCCGGCATCCGCACCTGCGCCGCGACGGCGAGGTGCCACGGCATGCCGACCTCCGTGGCGACCACGCCGGCGATCTCCTCGGCGTGGTCGTCGAGCGCGGCAGCAAGGCGCCGGACGAGCTCGGCCCGCTCCGCGACGGGGGTGGCGGCCCAGCCCGGCCCGGCGGCGTGCGCCGCATCCACCGCGGCCCGCGCCTCGGCGGCGGTGCCGGCCGGCACGTGCGCCACGATCTGCTCGGTGGCGGGGTCCACCACCGCGATCCGGCCACCGGTTGCCGGGACCCAGCGCCCACCGATGAGGTGCTCGGCGCGGTCGTGGACGAGCGCCGCACCGGGGCGGGTCGTGATCATCCACGCCCCTGCGTCATGCGGACCGGCAGGCGCTTGATGCCCCGGAACCAGTTGGACAGCAGCCGGTCGGGCTCGCCGAGCAGCTCGACGTGGATGTCGCGGGCCAGCAGCTGCTCGTAGAAGACGCGCGTCTCCATCCGGGCCAGGTGCGCGCCGAGGCAGAAGTGCGGGCCGGCACCGAAGCCCAGGTGCCGGTTGGGCGTGCGGTCGAGCCGGAACTCGTCCGGCTCCGGGAACATCCGCTCGTCGCGGTTGGCCGCAGCGAACCAGAGCACGACCTTCTCCCCCGCCCGCACCGTCTGCCCGTGCAGCTCGACGTCGGTGGTGGCGGTGCGGCGCATGTGCACCACCGGGGAGACCCAGCGCACCATCTCCTCGATCCCGGTGCGCAGCAGGCCCGGGTCGGCCCGCAGCGCCGGCCAGAGACCGCGCTGCCCGAGCAGGGCGACCGAGCCGCTGAGCAGGTTGCGCGTGGTCTCGTTGCCGGCGACCGTGAGCACCATGTAGTACGGGTTGAGCCACTCCTGGGTCAGCGGCGCACCGTCGATCTGCGCCTGCACCAGCGTGCTGACGACGTCCTCGCGCGGGCAGGACCGGCGCTGCTGCGTCAGCTCGGCGTAGTAGGCGAACAGCTCGTCGCGGGCCTTCGCCGCGGTCTCCGGCCCGGCCGAGTACTCGGGGTCCTCGCTGCTCGACTCGTTGGTCCAGCGCAGCAGCAGGTCGGCGTCCTCGACCGGAACGCCCAGCATGGGTGCGAACACCAGCAGCGGCAGCCGCGACGCGATGACCTTGACGAAGTCGAACTCGCCCAGCTCCAGCGCCTCGTCGAGCAGCGCGGCGGTGACCGTCTCGACGCGCTCGGCGAGCTTCTCCACCGCACGTGGCATGAACGTGGAGGTGAGCAGCCTGCGCATCGGCCCGTGCTCGGGCGCGTCCATGTTGTGGATCTGGCGCGGCCCCGTGCCCTCCGCACGGCGGTTCGGGATCTGGGTGCCCTCGGCGTTGCCGAACCGCGCGGCGTCCTTGGCCAGCGCCTCGACGTCGGCGTAGCGGGTGACCGACCAGAACCCCTCCTCGGCGCCCGGTCCCGGGTTCCAGAACAGGGGTGCCTCGTGCCGCAGGGTGCGGAACACCTCGCCGTCGCGGTCCTCGGCGAAGACCTGCGCGTCGAGGAGATCGACCCCCTCCGGCCGAGACACCGGGCAAGCACTCGTCGTGACCATCGCCGGCTCCATCCCTTCGCTGCCTTGCTGCCTGTTTTGCGACTGAACCTATACATCTCGCGGCGAAGATGGAAGGGTGGCGACATGGCCAGCACCGCGGATCCCTCCTGCCTCGTGGTCACCGGCGCGGCATCCGGCATCGGAGCGGCGCTGGCGAGCCGGCTCGTCGCCGCCGGCCGCCGGGTCATCGGGGTCGACCGCACGGCCGCGATGCCGGCCGGGGTCGAGCCGGTCACCTGCGACGTCACCGATCCGGCAGCCGTCGCCGACGCGCTGGACACGATCGCCGCCCGCTCCCCCGCCGGCACCGTCGACGGCCTCGCCGCCGTGGCGGGCGTGCCGGGCACGGCGGCGGCCGACGTCGTGTACGCCGTCAACCTGCTCGGACTGCGCCGGTTCACCGAGGCGCTGCTCCCCCGCATCGCCGATGGCGGGTCGATCGTCCTGCTCTCGTCGATGGCCGGCTACCGCGGCGCCGCGACCGGCGAGGATGCCGCCGCACTGCTCGCACTGCCCGACGGTGCGCTGCTGCAGCGCCTGCAGGATCACGGGCTGGACGGACCGGCGGCCTACCAGCTCTCCAAGCAGCTGGTGCAGCGCTACGCACTGGAGCTGGCGGCACGGATGCACCCGCGCGGGGTCCGCTGCGTCAGCGTCAGCCCCGGTCCCGTGCAGACGCCGATACTGAACGACTTCCGCACCACGATGCCCACGCTCGACGCCGCGGAGCGGCTCGTCGGCCGCCACGCGCGGCCCGACGAGATCGCCGCGGTCGTGGCGTTCGCGCTGTCCCCGGAGGCCTCCTGGCTCAACGGGGTCGACCTGCGCCTCGACGGCGGGCTCACAGCACTGCGCAGCACCCCTTCCGCCGCTGTAGTGTGACGATTTAGTCACTTTACAAGAACGCAGCTCCTTGTCCTTCGCTCCAACGACCTCGGAGGTCGCATGTACCCCGGCAGCGTGGCCGCGCTGGTCCCGGACCGCCCCGCGATCGTCCTCGCGGCGAGCGGGCAGCGGCGCACCTACGCCGAGCTCGACGACCGCAGCGCCCGGCTGGCCGCGCTGCTGCGCGACCGGGGTCTGCGCCGCGGCGACACGGTGCTCGTACTGCTCGGCAACGACCTCCGCTGGGCCGAGGTCGCCTGGGCGTGCTGGCGCAGGGGGCTCTACCTGGGCGCCGCCAACCGGCACCTCACCGCGGCCGAACTCGCACCGCTGCTCACGGAGGCCGCGCCCAGGGCGATCGTGACCTCGGAGGCACTGGCAGCCACCGTGCGGACCGCCGTCGCGCTCGCCGGACTGCCGCACGTTCCTGAGGTGTTCAGTGCCGACGGCGACTACGAGGACGTGCTCGCCACGGCCGTCCGGGATCCGGACCTGCGCGAGACCGCGGGCGGGCGGCTGCTGTTCAGCTCCGGCACCACCGGGCGGCCCAAGCCGTTCCGCGTCCCCCCGCAGGACGTCCACCCCGACGACGTCCCGGTTCGCTCCGCGGGCCTGATGGAGGCGCTGGAGTTCGACGACACCGGCAACGTCCTGCTCGTCCCCGGGCCCGCCTACCACGCCGGGCCGCTCGGGTTCCTGCAGTCGGTGCACCAGCTCGGCGGCACCGTGGTCCTCATGGAGCGCTTCGATCCCGAGGCCGCGCTCGCAGCGATCGAGCGGCACGGCGTCACCCACAGCCAGTGGGTGCCCACGATGTTCGTGCGGATGCTGCGGTTGCCCGCGGCGGTGCGGGCTCGTTACGACCTGTCGTCGCACCGCGTCGCCGTGCACGCGGCGGCGCCGTGCCCGCCGGACGTGAAGCGCGCGATGCTCGACTGGTGGGGCCCGATCGTGCACGAGTACTACGGCGCGAGCGAGGGCTACGGCCGCACCACCATCGGCCCCCACGAGTGGCTCGCCCACCCCGGGTCCGTCGGCCGCGCGGTGGACAGCACGATCCACATCGCCGACGCGGCCGGGCGGCCGCTGCCCGCAGGTGAGATCGGCGCGGTGTGGTTCGCGAAGCCCGGCGCCGCGCTGCCGGTCCGCGCCGCGGACGGTGCGGCCGATCTCGGTGCGACACCCGGCTGGGGCACCGCCGGTGATCTCGGCAGGCTCGACGGCGACGGCTACCTCCACCTCACCGGCCGGGCGGGTCAGACGATCATCTCCGGCGGGGTCAACGTCTACCCGCGGGAGATCGAGGACGTGCTGGCCCTGCATCCGGACGTCACCGACATCGCGGTGCTCGGGGTGCCCGACCCCGATCTGGGCGAGCAGGTCCGGGCCGTGGTCGTGGCCGCACCGGACGCCGTGGCCGGCCCGGAGCTCGCGGCCACGCTGATCGAGTACTGCCGGCAGCGGCTGGCTCACTTCAAGTGCCCGCGCGCGGTCGACTTCGTCGACACGCTGCCCCGCAGTGATGCCGGGAAGGTGCTGCTGCAGGACCTGCGCGACCGCTACCGGACGGTGGCGACCGCATGACGGCGCCACGCCACCACGACGACCGGAACCGCTGATGGAACTGCTGTTGATCAGGCACGGGCGGCCACGACCCGAGCACACGAGCACCGCCGACGGCGCCGACCCGTCGCTGACCGACCGCGGCCGGGCCGAGGCCGAGTTGCTGGGCCGCCACGTCGCGGCCGGCGCCGTCCCGGCACCCACGGTGGTCTACGCCAGCCCGATGCGGCGCGCCCGCGAGACCGCGGAGGCGATCACGGAGTGCTGCCCCGTGCCGCTGATCGTCGACGCGCGGTTGCGGGAGTTCGACCACGGCGCCGCCAGCTACACACCACCGGAGCTGATCACCGCGGGCCCCGAGCACCGCAGGCAGCTCTGGCGGGCGCTGGAGACGGGGGTGTGGGGCAGCCACACCTTCGACCCCGATGAGTTCGAGCACCGCGTCGCCGGTGCCTTCACCGACATCATCGCGGCGCACGCCTCGGAGGTGGTGGCGGTCGTCTGCCACTCCGGGGTGATCAACTCCTTCCTGGGCGCGGTGCTCGACCGGCCCCGCGGGATGTTCTTCCAGCCCGACTACACGTCGGTGAGCCGGGTCGTCGCGTCGGACCGCGGCCGCCGCCAGGTGCTGAGCCTGAACGAGACCGCCCACCTCCAGCACGCCCACGTCCGGCACGCCCACCACCTCCAGCACACCGAGAGGCCATCATCGTGAGCCCATCACTGAGCACCACCGACTCCCGGCTCCTCGTGCTGCACCTGCTGCGGCTGACCGGGTTCGTCGCCGCCGAGCGCATCGCGCGCGACACGGGCCTGACCGGCGTCGAGGTCGTCGCGGTCCTGGACGGGGCGAGCTCCGCCGGGCACGCCACCGAGCGGACCGGGCGGATCAGCGGCTGGACGCTCACCGCGGCGGGCCGGGCGGCGCACGCGGCGCTGCTCGCCGAGGAGCTGGAGCAGCGCGGTGCCCGCGCGGACGTCGAGGTGGCCGACCGGGCCTTCGTCACGCTCAACGAGCCGTTCAAGGTGGTGTGCTCGCGGTGGCAGCTGCGGCCCGACGGCACCGTCAACGACCACCAGGATCCGTCCTACGACGCCGCGGTCGTCGCCGAGCTCGAGCCGGTGCACGAGCAGGTCGTCGCCCTCACCACCCGGCTCGCCGCGGCGCTGCCCCGGTTCGGGCGCTACCCGCGCGCCTTCGCCGCCGCCCGGGAGCGGCTACTCGCCGGTGATCGCCGCGCGTTCGCCGCACCGCTGTCGGAGAGCTACCACGACGCGTGGATGGAACTGCACCAGGATCTGCTCTCCACACTCGGACGCGAGCGGTCCACCGCCGACGGCCACTAGTGATCACCAGCAGAGGAGCGACGGCCGTGATCCGCACCCCCGCCCGTCCCGGGTCCACCGTGGACCCGGTTGCCGGCAACGTCTTCGCGTTCGACCACGCCCACGCCGTCGCGCCGCGCGAGCTGGCGGGGCTGCTCGGCGGCAAGGGCGCCGGGCTGGCCGAGATGACCTCGGTGCTGGACCTGCCGGTGCCCCCGGGCTTCACCATCGCGCTGCCGGTGTGTCGGGCCTACCGCGACGGCGGCTGGCCCGCGGGTCTCGACGCCGCGATCGACGAGCACTGCGCGGCGCTGGAGGCGCGGATCGGCAGGCGTTTCGGCGATCCCACCGATCCGTTGCTGGTGGCCGTGCGCAGCGGCGCCCCGCGCTCGATGCCGGGCATGCTCGACACCGTCCTGAACCTGGGGCTCAACGACCACACCGTCGAGGGGCTCGCCGCGGCGTCCGGTGATCCGGCGTTCGCCTGGGACAGCTACCGCCGCTTCCTCACCATGTACGCCACCACCGTGCTCGGGGCAGACCTCGAGCGGCTCCGCCACGCCCCGGCCCCCTCCGGGACGGCCGGCGTCCGCGCCGTCCGGGACGAGCTCGCCCGGCTCGGGGTGGAGGTGCCCGCCGATCCCGCCCGGCAGCTGCGCGGCGCCGTCGAGGCCGTGTTCCGCAGCTGGGACGGCCCGCGGGCGCGCAGCTACCGCGCCCACGAGGGCATCGACGACGGACTGGGCACGGCCGTGAACGTGCAGGCGATGGTCTTCGGGAACTACGACGACGACTCCGGCACCGGTGTCGTGTTCACCCGCGACCCGTCGACCGGCGCGGACCGCCCCTACGGCGACTTCCTGCCGCGCGCGCAGGGCGAGGACGTGGTCGCCGGCACCGCCCGCACGCTCACGCTCGACGACATGGCAGCGCGGCTGCCCGCGGCGCACCGCGACCTCACGGAGCGGCTGGCCCGGCTCGAGGGGCACTACCGCGACATGTGCGACGTCGAGTTCACGGTGGAGCGGGGAACGCTGTGGATCCTGCAGACGCGGATCGGCAAGCGCGGCGCCGTCGCGGCGGTGCGGCTGGCCGCGCGGATGATGGCCGACCCGCGGATCGCGCTGACCCTCGACGAGGCCCGGGCCCGGGTCGACGCCGAGGTGCTCGACCGGGCGCGTGCCGAGGTCGTCGCCGCGGCGCGGCAGGGCGCAACGACCGAGCCGGCGTGCCGCGGGCTGCCTGCCTCCCCCGGCCGGGCCAGCGGGGCGGTCGTCCTCGACGCCGAGACCGCCGCCGACGCCGAGGTCCCGGTGATCCTCGTGCGGCCGGAGACCAGCCCCGAGGACGTCCACGGGATGTCGGTGGCCGAGGGCATCCTGACCAGCACCGGTGGACTGGTCAGCCACGCCGCGGTCGTCGCGCGCGGCTGGGGCATCCCCGCGGTGGTCGGCGCGGGCGAGCTCGTCGTCGGGGCCACCGACGTCCGTGACGCGACGGGCCGGGTGCTGTTCGCCGCGGGCGACATCATCACCATCGACGGCAGCACCGGTGAGGTGTGGCTGGGAGCAGCCGCCGCGGACTCCGTCGATCGCCGCAGCGACGCCGAGATCCTCGCCGCCGACCTGCCCGAGCTGGCGCTGCTGACCGGGAACTGAGGCGCCGCCGCTCTCCCCGGATGGCAGGAAGGCCACCTTCCCGCAAGGATCTTGCGGCAAGGTGGCCTTCCTGCAACTACCGAACAGCGAGCAGATCAGACGTCGTACCGGTCCAGGTTCGTGACCTTGACGAACGCGGCGACGAAGTCCTGCACGAACTTCTCCTTGGCGTCGTCGGAGGCGTAGACCTCCGCGAGGGCGCGCAGCTCGGAGTTCGAGCCGAACACCAGGTCGACGCGGCTACCGGTCCACTTGGCCGCACCGGTGGCGCGGTCGGTGGCCTCGAAGGAGTCGTCGTCGCCCGCAACCGACTTCCACTCGATGTCCATGTCGAGCAGGTTGGTGAAGAAGTCGTTGGTCAGCGTGCCCGGCGTCGAGGTGAGCACACCCGCGGTGGACCCGTTGGTGTTGGCGCCCAGCACCCGCAGCCCGCCGACGAGGACGGTCATCTCCGGCGCGCTCAGACCCAGCAGGTTCGCGCGGTCGACGAGGAGGTACTCGCCCGGGAGGCGGTGCCCCTTGCCACGGTAGTTGCGGAACCCGTCGGCGCTCGGCTCCAGGTAGGAGAAGGAGTCGACGTCGGTCTGGTCCTGCGTCGCGTCGGTGCGGCCCGCGGTGAAGGCGACCGCCACCTCGACGCCACCGTCCTTCGCGGCCTTCTCGACGGCGGCGACGCCGCCCAGCACGACGAGGTCGGCGAACGAGACCTTCTTGCCACCCGCCGCCGAGGCGTTGAAGTCGGCCTGGATGCTCTCCAGCGCCCGGATGACGAGCGCGAGCTCGTCGGGGTTGTTGGCCTCCCAGCCGACCTGCGGCTGCAGGCGGATGCGGCCACCGTTGGCGCCACCGCGCTTGTCGCTGATGCGGAACGACGAGGTGGCCGCCCACGCCGCGGAGACGAGCTGCGACACCGTCAGACCCGAGTCGAGGATCTTCGCCTTGAGCGCCGCGATGTCGGCGTCGTCGACCAGCGGGTGGTCGACGGCCGGCACCGGGTCCTGCCAGAGCAGCTCCTCCTGCGGGACGAGCGGGCCGACGTAGCGCTGGATCGGGCCCATGTCGCGGTGGGTGAGCTTGTACCAGGCGCGGGCGAACGCGTCGGCGAACTGCTCGGGGTTCTCGTGGAAGCGGCGCGAGATGGGCTCGTAGATCGGGTCGGCCCGCAGCGCGATGTCGCTGGTCAGCATGGTCGGCGGGCGGGTGAGCTCACCGGACTCGGGGTCGGGCACGGTGTTGGCGCCCGCGCCGTTCTTTGGCTGCCACTGGTTGGCGCCCGCGGGGCTCTTCGTCAGCTCCCACTCGAAGCCGAACAGGTTGTCGAAGAACAGGTTGGTCCACTGCGTCGGCTTCTGGGTCCAGGTGACCTCGAGACCGCTGGTGATCGTGTCGCGGCCCTTGCCGCTGCCGAAGCCCTGCTTCCAGCCGAGGCCCTGCTGCTCGATCGAGGCGCCCTCGGGCTCGGGGCCGACGTTGGTCACGCCGTCCGCGTTCAGCTCGTCGGGGTTGGCCGCACCGTGGGCCTTGCCGAAGGTGTGCCCGCCGGCGATCAGCGCGACGGTCTCCTCGTCGTTCATCGCCATGCGGGCGAAGGTCTCGCGGATGTCGCGGGCCGAGCCGATCGGGTCCGGGTTGGCGTTCGGGCCCTCCGGGTTGACGTAGATCAGGCCCATCTGCACGGCGCCGAGCGGCTTCTCCAGCTCGCGGTCACCGGTGTAGCGCTCGTCGCCGAGCCAGGTGCGCTCCGGACCCCAGTAGACGTCCTCGTCGGGCTCCCACACGTCGGCGCGGCCGCCGGCGAAGCCGAACGTCGTGAAGCCCATCGTCTCCAGGGCGCGGTTGCCCGTGAAGATCATGAGGTCGGCCCACGAGACCTTCTGGCCGTACTTCTTCTTGACCGGCCACAGCAGCCGGCGGGCCTTGTCGAGGTTGCCGTTGTCCGGCCAGCTGTTGAGCGGCGCGAAGCGCTGCATGCCGGCACCCGCGCCACCACGACCGTCCTCGACGCGGTAGGTGCCCGCGCTGTGCCACGCCATGCGGATCATGAACGGGCCGTAGTGCCCGAAGTCGGCGGGCCACCAGTCCTTCGAGTCCGTCAGCACCGCGTCGACGTCCGCGGCCAGCGCGTCCAGGTCGACGGTGGCGAACGCGGCGGCGTAGTCGAAGTCCGCTGCCATCGGGTTGGCGGCGGCCGGGTGCTTGCGCAGGATCTTCAGGTTGAGCTGGTTGGGCCACCAGTCGGTGTTGCTGGCGCTCTCGGTGGGGTGGCCGAGGCGTCCGGCGTGGACGGGGCAGCCTGCTGCCCCCTCCTCGTTCATGCTCTTCTCGACGGTGGTGTGGTCGTCAGACACGAGACTTCCTTCCGGGAACAGAGGGGGTGCTCAGGAAACGGTGGTGGTGGAGCAGTCGGGGCAGAAGCCCCAGTAGACGACCTCGGCCTCGTCGATCGTGAAACCGTGATCGTTGGACGCGGTCAGACACGGCGTGTCACCGACGGCGCAGTCGACATCGGCGATGTCGCCGCAGGAGCGGCACACGACGTGGTGGTGGTTGTCCCCGACCCGCGACTCGTAGCGCGCGAGCGAGCCCGGCGGCTGGATGCGACGCACCAGCTTCGCTACGGTCAGCGCGCGCAGGACGTCGTAGACGGCCTGGTGGGACACGTCACCGAGGTTCTCCCGCACGGCCTTGATGATCGAGTCCGTGTCGGCGTGCGGGTGATCGTGCACAGCGGTGAGCACCGCCAGCCGAGGGCGCGTCACCCGCAGAGCGGCTCCGCGGAGCATGCGCTCGAGTTCCGGAGTCGTAGGCACGGGCCGCAGTCTGTCGGAGATTCTGGAATGAATCAAGAATCACGCCGCGGGGCCTCACCCTCTAGTGGGGTCGGCCGGGTCATGCCGCCCGATCGGGTCGGCCCCAGCGGGGATCCAGCCGCAGCGCGATGCCGATGCTGCGCCATGCCGCCGCCAGCCGGGGCGAGGCGGCGACCCCGCCGCGATGGCAGTCCTCGATCGCGCCCAGCAGCCGGTAGAGCACCCGTGCCGTCAGGTCGTCGGGCAGCGCGGCGACCGCGGCACTCGCCCGGCGCACGGCGGCGCCGACGGCCGGTGCCCCCGGTTGCGCGCGCAGCAGCGCCACGGCGGCGGTCACCACGTCGACGGCGAGTTCGAGGTCTCCGCCGTCACGGGCACGCACGATGGTCATGGTCGGGCTTCCTCCGGAGTGCTTCCGGGGAACCGGCGCAGCGTCGCCCGGCACGGGGGCGCGCTGCGCCGGCTCCCCGCCGGCGCGCGCAGCGGCGCGCGTGCGACTACTTCTTCTTCTTGCCCTTCTTGCCCTTCTTCTTCTTCGACATGTCGGCGCCTCCTCTCCCCAGGCCCATGGGCGCGCCTCGCGGCCACCCACCACGTCAACCCGAGGTTGACCAGACGCGTCAACTTAGCATTGACGATCCCGGCGTCAAGCTACAGTCGACGCATGGCCGGCAAGCCGTCACTCAAACAGGTCCGGCACGCGCTGGAGGCGATCGAGTCGGCGCCCCATCCGCTGGGCGCGCTCGCCGCGGCCCGCCGCCTGCGCGAGGCGGCCGAGCAGCTCGAGCTCGCCGCCGCCGCGCAGGTCCGCGGCAACGGCGGCACCTGGAGCGAGATCGGCGCCGTCTACGGCACCACCAAACAGGGGGCGCAGCAACGGTTCCGCGATGCGCTGGCTCGCCAGGACGGGGATGCGGGCGGACGCGGAACGACCGCGCCGACCCCGTAGCTGCGGTCGGCGCGGTCGGTGAGGACGCGGCAGGGTCAGGCGTTCAGGCCGGTGCGCGTCCAGTACTCGGCGAAGGACGGCGGGCAGATGTCGGTGCCCCGCACGACCTTGCCGTCGACGAACTGGTGGGTCATGACCATCGTGAAGTCGAGGACGTCCTCTCCGAGCCTGCGGTAAGCGCGGATCCAGGCGACGACGATCCCCTCGTCGGTCTCGTCGGTGCGGACCACCTCGTTGCGGGCCTCGTCGAGCTTGGCCAGGATGCCGAAGGCCGCCAGGAACTCGCCCTTGGTGTAGACGCGCTGGGTGCCGTCGAGGGTGAACCCCGCCCACGTCATGTCGTCGGCGTAGAGGCCGACGAGCAGGCCCGCGTCGCCCTCGTCGGCAGCGGCGAACGCGGCGGTGAGGGCGTCGGCGTTGGACGGGGTGCCGGTGGACTGGCTCATGGCGTTTCTCCGTATCCGAGTGCGGTCAGGCCTGCGGCAGGTAGCCGGCGAGGATGGTCGGCGAGGCCTCGACCAGCGTCATCGGCTCGACGAGCAGGTGGCGGGCTCCGACCGTGATGTCGCGCAGGCAGCGGCCCAGCACGCTCGGGTTGCGGATCGACGCGCTGCCGCCCCAGTTGTAGGCGAACGTCACGATCTCCTGAGCGACGCCCTGCACCCAGGTCGTGACCTGGCGCAGGCGCGCCCGCTGCTCCTCGGTGACCTCGGCGCCGGACTCGGCCGTGGCCTCGGCGTCCGCGTGGGCGTCGTAGACGTAGCGGCGGGCGGCCTGCAGCAGCGCCTCGTTGGTGACGAACTCGCGGCGGAACATCTCCGAGTCGCCGACGACCGTCGGGTAGCCGGGGCGGGACTTCGTCGTCGCGATCTTCGCGATCTCCTCGAGCGCGCGCTGCGCGATGCCCAGCGCCACCGGGGCGTGCCCGCCGACACCGATGCCGAGCAGGCCCAGCTTGTAGACGGCCTCGGGCCGGACCGGGACCGTCGAGAAGGTGTCCATCGCGTGGGCGTCGGGCACGAACAGGTCAGTGGCGGAGTAGTTGTAGCTGCCCGTGGCGACCATGCCCATGACGTCCCAGCCGCCGAGGAAGGTGACCTCGTCGCGCGGGACGAAAGCGACGCGGCAGACCGGCTGGCCGTCGTCGGAGATCACGGGGTTGCCCTCGTCGTCGTACACGACGAAGCCGGCGCCGATCCACGACGCGTGGTTGGATCCGCTGCCGAAGGCGTAGGTGCCGTTGACCCGGTAACCACCCTCGACCCGCACGCCATTGCCGGTCGGCAGGATCATGCCGGCGGTGATCGCCTTGTCCGCGCCGCCGAAGAGGTCGCTCGCACCCTCGGCGTTCAGGAAGCCGACGGCGATGCCGGTGCTGAACGCGTTGGCCATGAACGCCCAGCCCGTGGAGCCGTCGGCGCGGGCGAGCTCTTCGACGACCTTGAGCGAGGTCACCAGGCTCTGCCCGGCACCGCCGAACTCCTGCGGCACCAGCAGCCAGAACAGACCGTTCTCGGCGAGCGCCTCGACCACGGCCGGGGTGATGGTGCGCCCCGCCTCCATCGCATCGGCCTCGGCGTTGATGATCGGCGCAATCGCTCGGGCCCTGGCGATGTAGCTGTCCCCATCGAGTGCCGGCTCCGGCCTGCTGATGGTCTGGGTCATGGGTTCGGCCTCCGTTGGTCGCACGTCCGCTGTGACGAGGACCACGATGACGGCGGGCGGTGGCCGGCGGACCCGGGAGACCACGTGGTCCGCCACGTGGTCAGGTTCCGCCCGCTCCCCCGCACCGATTTCGCCATCCCGACACGCCGATTTCGCCTTTCCAACACGGCGAGTTGGCCATCTCGGCACACGGACGCGAGTCGGGGTGGAACGCCCCGCGAGTTGCGCGCGAACGCACCGCGAGTTGCGATGGATCGGCCCGCGAGTTGGGGTGGACGAAGGGTCGCGTCCGTTGCGTGCCCCGGCTTTTAGGGCCGCCTCGCCGGCGGGGCAGGTCTCCAGGAGGTGGGGGTCGTGTCCCGGTGTGCGCGCAGCGCGCACCTGGGCTCTTGGCCCGGCAGGGCACGGGCAGCAGACGCACGGCTTGCCGCAAGCTGCGACGGAAGGACCCGCGAGTTGGGGTCGCGTTGCACGGCCAGATGAGCTTGATCAGCGATTGCGGTACCTGAGCTGCATCGGCGCACCTCAGGTACCGCACCTGGCGATCATGGCCGGCGCTCCGCGACCGATGCGATAGGTGTGACCGTTGTGCCGGGAGTGACGGCAGCGGCGGGGCGCCCGGCCCGGCCGCGCCCAGCGGCCGCGGCGACGGAGGCCGGACTCTCCGCCCGGCAGGGCACGGTGCAGCAGACGCACGGCTTGCCGCGAGTTGCGGTGGATGGCCCCGCGAGTTGCGACGGAAGGACCCGCGAGTTGGGGTCGCGTTGAACGGCCAGATGAGCTTGATCAGCGATTGCGGTACCTGAGCTGCATGGGTGCACCTCCGGTACCGCACCCGGCGATCATGGCCGATGCTCCGCAACCGACACAAACTTGTGCCGGGAGTGACCGCGACGGCGGCGTCTCCCGGCCGGGCCGGCAGGGCTTCGTCGAGAACGAAGTTAATGTGATCAACAGGACCATTCGATCACCACAAGTACGTTCTCGATGGCAATTTCCAGGCTAGCGATCGAACGCGCATTCGGATAGAATCAAGCCTATGAGAACAGCCTGGCAAGCCTCCGATGAGGAGATCCTGCACGGGCTCGCCACAATAGAGACGCAGAAGAATCTACTGCGCCTCTCGGAGTTCGAATTGGTACGCGAAGCTGACATTCGCGGACTCGCCGGCGCACACGGCTACAACACCACCAACGAACTCCTGCAATGCACCCAGAACATCACCAAAGCCGAAGCGCGACGCCGGATCACCGCCGCCAAGGACGTGCTGCCCGGACGCTCCCCCAGCGGTGACGCGTTGCCTGCGGCGCTGCCGGAGACCGCGAAGGCCCTCGCCGAGGGCGCGATCTCCGCTGACCACATCGCGGTGATCCAGAAGACACTGGCGGGTTGAAGCCGGACCTCGAACCACACCGTGCCGAGCTGGAGTCCTACCTCGCCGCGCACGCCCGCGTGTTCAACCCCTACGAGCTGGGCGTCCTCGCCCGCCGACGCCTGGCGTTCCTCGACCCCGACGGCGCCGAACCCCGCGACACCCCACCCACGCAGGACCACCTCTCCTTCACCGCGAACGGCGAAGGCTTCGACCTGCGCGGCTGGCTCAGCAACGAATCCGCTGCCGACCTGAACACTGCGCTTTCACCTCTGGCGGCACCCCAACCGGCTGAGGACGGCACCCCGGACCCGCGGACCAAGACCGAACGCGACGCCGACGCCCTCGTCGACCTCGCCCGCCGATCCCTGACCTGTCGACAGCTCCCCGTCGATGGCGGCGAACGCCCGCACATCAACGTCACCATCACCCTGCAAGACCTCGAAAACCGACTCGGTACCGGCCTGCGCGACTTCGGCGACGGCTCCATGACCGGCCCGATCTCCGCCGAGGACGCCCGCCGCCTGGCCTGCGACGCCGAGATCATCCCCATCGTCCTCGGCGGCGACAGCGAACCACTCGACATCGGCCGCTCCCAACGCGTGGTACCCCGATGGATGCGCCGGGCATTAGCCCAACGCGACAGCGGCTGCGCCTTCCCCGGCTGCACAGCCGCAGCCCCATGGTGCTCCTCACACCACATCATCCACTGGGCCCGCGGCGGCATCACCGCACTCAGCAACCTGGTATTGCTGTGCACCCACCACCACATGGTGATGCACAAAGAAGAATGGGAAGTCACCATCACCAACGGCTTCCCACTCTTCCACCCACCACCCTGGATACCAGGCGGCCCCCGCCGCAATCAGATGCATCGCATCGATCCACCCATGAGCGCCTGAATGGACGCTGTCGCATGCCGTGGCGCACGCAGCGCGCATTCCCGGGGCCGTCGTGCCCTCCCAGAGACCTGCCCGCGGCGAGGCGCCCTTCGATCAGCGGTGCTGGTCGGCGGAGGATCCGGCCGTCGCCAGCGCCACCGCCACCTCGTTGCGGTTCTGCATCCGCAGCTTCTGCAGGATGTGCTCCACATGCCCCTCGACGGTGCGGTGCGACAGCACCAGCGCCTGGGCGATCTGGCGGTTCGACATCCCCGCCGCCAGGTGCCGGGCCACCTCGCGTTCCCGCGGCGACAGCGCGGCTACCAGTACGGTCTCCGGCTGCGGCGGCGCCACCCGCGTGTCCTGGTCGAGCGCGAAGTCCATGAGCTCGCCCATGCCCATCGCCGCGCCGCGGCGCTTCTGGGCCTCGTAGGCGGCGACGCCGAGCTCGTTGCGGGCGCGCAGCTCGAAGCGTTCGCGGCGCGCCATCCACGGTGTCGAGCCGTAGAGCTGCCGGCCGAACGCGCGCCACAGCACCGACGCCGCGCCGATGAGGGTGGCGGCCCTGGCGGCCGACCCCGCGCCCGCCTCGGCCCAGCCCAGCAGCTCGACGGCCAGCGGCGTGCCGACGGAGTCCTCGAAGTCCCGCTTGAGGCACAGGCTCGCCCTGGCCAGCTCGACGCCCTCGGCGTAGCGGCCATCGGTGACCGCGACCAGGCACTGCCCGAACACGGCGTAGGACAACATCCAGCGCTCACCGACCAGCTCGCAGCGGCGCCGGACGTCGTCGAAGTACTGTTGGGCCTCGCAGGTGCGCCCGTCGAAGCAGTGCAGCATCCCGAGATGCACCTGCACAGCGCAGGTGAGGTCGCCGGGCACGTCCGGGCAGGTCGCGTACAGCGCGAGCGACTCGGTGAGCAGCTCCTCGGCGAGCTCGTGGTCGCCGTGGAAGAACGCCCCCAGCCCGCGGGCGTCCTGCACGAACGCCGCGGCCGGCACGTCGCCTGCGCCGCGAGCAAGGCCCAGCGCCTCCCCCAGCACCGGTTCGACGTCGGCCCGGTAGCCCTGCATCGTGCGCACCAGCCCGAGCGTGCCCAGCACGCTTGCCCGCCGGCCCGGCCCCAGGTGGTCGAGCTCCAGCACGCGGCCCAGCCACATGGCGTGCTCGCGCGCGGAGAGGCCGCACGCCCACAGGAACCACGGTGCGGACACCAGCTCGGCCGCCGACGGCCCCCGCGTCTCACCGACGAGGGCGAGCGCGGTCTCCAGCGCCGTGCGGACGTTGGCCAGGTTGACGCGCAGCTGCTCGGAGATCGCGAACTGCCGGTCGCTGAACCACGACCGGACCGACTCGGTGACCAGCCCGGCGCACCACTCGAGGTGGCGCCTGCGCAGGCGATCGTTCTCGGACGGGGTGAGGATCGCGTGGCCGAACTCGCGGATCGTCTCGAGGATCCGGAACCGCACCCGTCCCCGCGACTCCTCGCGTTGCAGCAGCGACTTGCCCACGAGGTCGTAGAGGCAGTCGAGGATCGCGCCCGCCGGCAACTCGTCATCGCAGCAGACGGCCTCGGCCGCGGCGGTGTCGAACCCGCCTGCGAACACCGAGACCCTCGTCCAGAGCAGCTGCTGCTCGCGGGTGCAGAGCCCGTAGCTCCACGCCATCGCCGCCTGCAGGCTCTGGTGGCGTTCCGCGCCGCCCCGGCCGCGGGTGGACAGCAGGTCGAAGCTGTCGGCCAGCCGCTCCGCGAGCTCGCCGACCGACAGCACCCGCAGCCGCGCGCACGCCAGCTCGATGGCCAGTGGCAGCCCGTCGAGCCGCTCGCACACGCGCCGGACGGCGTCGCGGTTGGCGTCGTCGATCGCGAAGCTCGCCACGACGTCCCGGGCCCGGCTCTCGAACAGCGCCATCGCGGGCACGGCCGGGTCGGTGGTGGAGAGCGGATGCAGGACGGTGATCCGCTCGCCGGGCAGGTTGAGCACCTCACGGCTCGTGGCCAGGAAGTGGACGTGCGACGTGGCGCGCAGGACGTCGTCGACGAACCGGGCGCTCGCGTCGAGCACGTGCTCGCAGTTGTCGAGCACGATCAGCAGGTGGCGGGTGCGCACATGCTCCACGAGCGCGTCGACGACCGGCCGGTCGGGCTGGTCGAGGTGCGCGATCCCCAGCCCGTCGAACACGGTCTGGGCCAGCAGCGCCGGGTTGCGCAGCGCCGCGAGCTCGACGACCCGCACGCCGTCAGGGAACGCCCGGCGCAGCTCGACGGCCGCCTGGGTGGCGAGGCGGGTCTTCCCGACCCCGCCGACGCCTGTGATGGTGACGAGCCGGTGGTTGCCCAGCAGCTCCCGCACCAGGCGCAGCTCGGCGCGGCGGCCGATGAACTCCGTGGCGAACTCCGGGGCCGAGAAGGTGACCTGCCGGCGTGTCGCGGCGGCCGCGCCCACCACCCGACGCTCCTGCTCGACGCGCTTCGCGAGGGTGGTCCGCGAGCGCTCCCAGCCGATCCGCTCCCCGATCTGCGCGATCGTGAGACCGGGCTCGACGGCCAGCAGCTCCCGGATCCGCTCCGCGTAGGCGTCGGTCGCCGAGCCGCGGCCGGGGCGGTGGTCCGGCGGCGGGGCGTCGAACGACAGCGCCCGCCGCACCGTGTTGCGCGACATGCCGAGGTGGGCCGCCATGCCCTTGATCGACATTCCCGTTGCGCTCAGCCGATGGATCTCACTCCATTCGTCGCTGTTCAACGGTTCCTCCGGCACTCCGCGATGAGGCTTTCCCACCCTCCAGAGCACCCCGCCGGGCTGTCAAGCGAACCGCGGGGAAGCGCGTGGCGCCGACGCGACCAGGGGGGTCAACATGCGTCACGGACACCCGCGTACCCGCGGGTTCAGCCTCCCGAGCTGGGGAACCGCGCCGAACGCTTCGCGACGAAGGCGGCCACACCCTCCCGGCCGTCCGGGCCCGCGGCGGCGGCGCGGATGGACAGGGTCTCGCGCCGCAGCGCGCCCTCGGCACCCGGCAACGCGACGTCGCGCAGCAGGCGCTTGGCCGCGACCTGCGCGGTGCGCGACCCGGCGAGCAGCTGCGCGACGACCCGCTCCACCGCGGCATCGAGCTCATCGTCGGGGTGGACCTCCGCCACCAGTCCCGCCGCGTGCGCCTGCTCGGCGGTCAGCACCGGGTTGAGCAGGGCCAGGTGCAGGGCCCGGTGCAGGCCCAGCGAGGCGGTGAGCAACGAGCTGCCGCCATCAGGTGACAGCCCGATCTTGGTGTACGCGAGGGTGAACCGCGCCGACGCGCCGGCCAGCACGACGTCGGCGGCCGCGGCCAGCGGCACCCCCGCACCGGCTGCGGTGCCGTGCACCACCGAGACGACGACGGCGTTCATCCGATGCAGGTCGCTGACGGCGCGGTGCAGCGTCTCGGCCAGGTCGTCGACGAGCTGCTCGGGGTCCTCGGCGGCGGCGAAGGCGCCGACGTCGCCACCGAAGCTGAAGGCCCGTCCCTGCCCGCGCAGCACGACGACGCGGGCGTCGTCGGCGCGGGCGCGGCGCACCGCATGCAGCAAAGCCGCGGCCATGGCCGGGTCGAGCGGGTTGCCACGCTGCGGGTCGGCCAGCGTGATGCGCGCCGCGCCGCCGTCGAACGCGTAGTGGACGCTGCTCACGGATTCACCTGACCCGGCGCCAGCACCGGGGTACCGCCCAGCTCGGCCCTGGCGATCGAGCGCAGGTGCACCTCGTCGGGGCCGTCGAACAGGCGCATGGCCCGGTGCCAGCCGTACATCGCCGCCAGCGGGGTGACGTCGGTGACGCCCGCTCCCCCGTGCACCTGGATGGCGCGGTCGATGACGGCGGTGGCAGCCCGCGGGACGGCGACCTTCGCCATCGCCACCAGGGTGCGCGCGGCCTTGTTGCCCTGGGTGTCGATCACCTGGCAGGCCCGGTAGCACAGCAGCCGGGCCTGCTCGATCTCCAGGCGCGACTCGGCGATCTGCGCCTGCACCATGCCCTGGTCGGCGAGCGGGCCGCCGAAGGCGACGCGGTCCTTCGCGCGGGCGACCATGAGCGCGAGCGCGCGCTCCGCGGCACCGAGCGCGCGCATGCAGTGGTGGATGCGGCCGGGTCCGAGGCGGGCCTGCGCGGCCGCGAAGCCGCCACCCTCCTCGCCGATCACGTTGCGCGCCGGGACGCGAGCGCCGTCGAAGCGGACCTCGGCGTGCCCGTGCTGGTCGTGGTGGCCGAACACCGGCAGGTCGCGCACGATCGTCACGCCCGGGGTGTCACGCGGCACGATCACCATCGTCTGCTGCCGGTGCGTCGCCGCACTCGGATCGGTCTTACCCATGACGATCAGCACGGCGCAGCGCGGGTCCATCGCGCCGCTGGTCCACCACTTGCGCCCGGTGATGACGTACTCGTCCCCGTCGCGCTCGATCCGGGTGGCGATGTTGGTGGCGTCGCTGCTCGCCACGTCCGGCTCGGTCATCGCGAACGCCGAGCGGATCTGCCCGGCCAGCAACGGCGCCAGCCACTCCTGCTGCTGCTCCGGGCTGCCCAGCAGGTGCAGCAGCTCCATGTTGCCGGTGTCGGGCGCCTGGCAGTTGATCGCCTCCGGCGCCAGGTCATTGCTCCAGCCCGACAGCTCGGCGATGGGCGCGTACTCCAGCTGGGTCAGCCCGGACTCGGCCGGCAGGAACAGGTTCCACAGCCCCCGCTCCTGGGCCTGCTTCTTGAGCTCCTCGATGACGGGCGGCACGGTGTGGCCGTCCGGACCGGCCTCGCGGCGATGGGCCAGGTATGCGGCCTCGGCGGGCAGCACGAGCTCGTGCACGAAGGCGAGCATGCGTTCCTGCAGCTGCGCGGCACGGGCCGAGGGAGCGGGGAGTGAGTAGTCAGCGGGCACGACGTCCTCCAGGAGACGGGTTGGGCCTGATCATGTCGTGGCGTCGAGCGCGGCGTGGCCCCGCTCGACGAGCGGCGCGACCATCCGGCCGAGCTGCTCGAAACCGTCACCGACGGTGAGGCCCTGCTGCGTGCGGAAGTGGATGCCCTCGAAGATCGCGGCGATCTTGAAGTAGGCGAAGCCGAGGTACCAGTGCAGCGGGGCGAGGTCGAGGGCGCTCTGCCGGCCGTAGGCGGCGAGCAGGTGATCGCCGTCGGGATAGCCGGGCACGTCCACCGGTACCGCCGCGACCGGGCTGTCGAGGCCACGGATGCCGTCCCACCACACCAGCGTGGACGCGAGGTCGGCGAGCGGGTCGCCCAGGGTGGCCATCTCCCAGTCCAGCACGGCCACGATCCGCCCGCTCGCGGGATCGACGACCACGTTGTCGAGGCGGTAGTCGCCGTGCACGATCGACCCGCTCCCCTGGCTCACCGGCACCCGCTCGCCGAGCCGGTCCCCGAGCCGGGTCAGCTCCGGCAGGTCGCGGCTGTGGGACGACGCGAGTTGCCGTGCCCAGCGCCGCAGCTGCCGGTCCAGGTAGCCCTGCGGGCGGCCCAGATCGCCCAGCCCCACCTGCTGCGGGTCGAGCCGGTGCAGGCGCACCAGTACGTCGACCAGCTCGTCGGCCAGCGCCGTGGCCGCGGTCGCGTCGAGCCGCTCCAGCTGGGCCCGGTCGCGCAGCACCTGCCCGTCGGCGAACGCCATGACGTAGAACGGCGCGCCGATCACGTCCGGACCGGCCAGCAGCAGCGGCGTGGGAACCGGGACGTCGGTCGGCGCCAGCGCGGCGAGCAGCCGGTGCTCGCGCCCCATGTCGTGCGCCGTCTCCAGCACGTGGCCCAAGGGTGGTCTGCGCAGGACCCAGCGGTTGCGGCCGTCGGTGATCAGGTAGGTCAGGTTGGAGCGGCCACCGGCGAGCAGCTGCGCGGACAGCGGGCCCTGCAGCAGCTCGGGCAGCTCGTGGTGCAGGTGCTTCTCCAGCGCCGCCAGCGGCAGCCCGGGCGGGTCCTCGGTCACGTCGGGCCTCCTGCTGAACGGACGAACGATCGCTCGACTCTGTTCAGTCAGGATGCGATGCGCAGTGATAGTCGGTCAAGTCGAGGACGGGACAACCGTTGTGAGTTGTCATTGTTTAGATATACTGAACACATGTCCGCAAGCCGCCCTGCCGACGCCACACTGGGCGCCCGGGTGCGGGCGGCGCGGCAGGCCAACGGGCTGAGCCTGCGTGCGCTCGCCGCGCTCCTCGAGGTCAGCCCGGCCACCGTGAGCCAGATCGAGAACGGCCGCACCGGGCTGTCGGTGAGCAGGCTGAGCCGGATCGCCGAGGTGCTCGGTCTGACCGTGGGCCAGATACTGGACGCCCCGCTGCTCGACGTCCCGCCCGCGCCCGCGCCTCGACTCCCCGAGCCCGCGCCGCGCTGGCGCGACTACCCGCCGCTGACGTTCGACCCCGTCCTGACCGCGGCGCTCGCGGAGTTCCTCGCGATCGGCTACCACGGCGCCACCATGCGCGGGATCGCCGCGCGGTGCGGCCTGTCCGTCGCGGGGATCTACCACTACCAGCCGAGCAAGCAGCACATGCTCGTCGCGCTCATGGACTTCACGATGACCGATCTGCTCGCCCGGTCCCGGGCGGCGCGCGCCGAGGGCAGCGATCCGGTCGATCGGTTCAGCCTGCTCGTCGAGAACCTCGCGCTCTACCACACCCACCGCAGCGAGCTGGGCTTCGTGGGGGCCAGCGAGATGCGCAGCTTCGAGACCGCCAACCGGCAGAAGATCGCCGATCTCCGCACGGTGCAGCAGCGCATGGTCGACCACGAGGTCGACGCCGCGGTGGAGCAGGGCCGCTTCCACGCCGAGCACCCGCGCGAGGCGGCCCGCGCGGTCGTCACGATGTGCACCGCGCTGCCCACCTGGTGGCGGCCCGGCGGCCCGCTGTCGCCGGAGGAGGTCGCCGAGCGCTATGTCGGCGTCGCGCTCGACGTGATGCGCTACCGCTGAGCGAGCAGGCGTCGCTCGCCGATCAGGGCTGGGCCGGCGCGCCGAGCTCCTCCACCTGGAAGGCGAGCTGCGCGGTCAGCAGCATGTCGAACCGGCGCATGTCCAGCCCGGTGACGTGCTCGATGCGGCCGAGCCGGTAGCGCACGGTGTTCTCGTGCACCGCCAGCGCCCGGGCCGTCGCGCGGACCTGCGCGCCCATCGCCAGGTAGCACCGCAGCGTCTCGACCAGGTTGCCGCCGGTCGCGGCGTCGTTGCGGCGCAACGGGCCCAGCCGATCCTCGGCGAAGCGCAGCGCGATCTCGGCCCGGTCGCTGTTGACGACCAGCCGCAGCGCGCTGAGCTCGGTGACCGACACGACGTCGGCCCGCCCGCCCAGCGCCGCCACGATCGCGTCGACCTCCCGCGTCTCGGCGTGTGCGGCAGGGAAGTCGGGAACGTCGCAGCAGACGCCCGAGACGACAGCCCTCCGCACGCCGGTGCGGGCGTGGACGGCGTCGAGCACCTCGCGCAGCGCGGCCTGGACGCGCCGGATCGCGGGCGGGCCGGGTTCGTCGGGCAGCCGGACGACGAGCACGACCGCCTCGGGGCAGACGACGGCGCACGGCTGCTCGCCCAGCGCGGCGCCGACGGTGGCCACGACGCCTGCCCGGCACGCCGCCGGTGAGCGGGACGGATCGACGGGCAGCCGGATCACGACGTGGGAGCCCTGCAGGTCCAGTCCGACGTGGACGGCGAGCCGGCGCAGGTCGGCGGCGGAGCGGGAGCCGCCGAGCAGGTCGGCCAGCACGTCGTCGCGGGCCTGCGTCGACGCCCGGATCTGGCGGGCCTCGCCCAGCAGTTGCAGCGACACGATGGCTGCCGCGTACTCGGCGAGCAGCGTCTCGATGGAGCCCAGCGGCCGACCCACCTCCATGACGTCGAGGTATCCCGCGACCTCGCCCTCCGCGATGAGCACGGCGACGAGGTGGCGGCGGGTCAGCCCGGACGGCAGGTGCGGGGCCAGCTCGACGGAGGGCCGGGTGGGCCCGAGCGCATCGAGGGCCGCCCGGACAGCCGCGTTGGCGAGGACGGCGGCGGCCAGGCTCGGTGGCGCGTTGAGCCGCAGGACGCTCGGTGCGGCCCAGCGGCGGACCCGCAGCAGCGGGTCGAGCAGCGCGACGGGCCTGCCCAGCAGCTCCGACAGCACGTCGACGACGTCGTCGGCCTCGGCTCCGCCGAGTACCGCGCCGGTCAGCCGGGACTGCAACTGCTGGGCCAGCTCGGCTGCTGCGAGACCGGGCCGGAGCCGGTTGGCAGGGTTCTCGGGCACGGGTGCGGCGGTCGGCATCGCGATCGACTCGAGTGCGCTCGGACCCGACATGTCGTCTCGCCACCTCCGTTGGTGCCTTGACCGCCTGTGGGCGTCGGCCTACCGTGGCACCTCTAACAGTCGTTAGGCAAGTCCCAGGAAGCGATCTCTCGGGAGGAACACCCACATGGACGTCGGTGTACTGCTGGTCTTCCAGAACTGGCACGAGAATCTGAGCGACGGCGAGATGTTCCAGCAGGAGGCGGAGCTGGGAGTGCTTGCCGAGGAATACGGCTTCGACTCCGTCTGGGCTGCCGAGCACCATTTCGACGACTACTCGATGTGCCCGGACAACCTGCAGTTGATGACGTACCTGGCGGCGAAGACGAGCCGGATCAAGCTGGGCACCGGCGCCGTGATCCTCCCTTGGAACCAGCCGCTGCGCGTCGTCGAGAAGGTCACGATGCTCGACCACCTCTCCGGTGGTCGAGTCGTGTTCGGCATGGGTCGTGGCCTCGCCAAGATGGAGTACGAGGGCTTCGGCGTCGACATGAACGAGTCGCGCCAGCGGTTCGACGAGGCCGCCGCCATGATCATCCGCGGCCTGCGCGACGGCTACGTCGAGAACGACGGCCCCTTCTACCCACAGCCCCGGGTGCAGGTGCGGCCCGCTCCGAACCCCGACTACAGCTGGGACGACCGCATCTACGGCGTGGCCATGTCACCCGACTCGGTGCCCGCCGTGGCGAACCTCGGCGCCCGGATGATGACGTTCATGCAGTACCCGGCCGAGGTGCACGCCGAGTCGATCAACAAGTACCGCGACCTGTACCGGCAGGCTCATGGCAGCGAGCCCGGCCCGGTGCACACCCAGGACTTCGTGTACTGCCACGAGGATCCCGCGGAGGCCGAGCGGATTGCGCGCGACTACCTGAGCAAGTACTTCCTGTCGGTGGTCAAGCACTACGACTTCGCGGGCAAGCACTGGCGCGAGACGAAGGGCTACGAGGCCTACCAGGTCGGCGCGGACATGATCCGCGAGGCCGGGATGGAGAATGCGGCCGCCGGCTACGCCGACACGCAGATCTGGGGAACACCCGACCAGATCCTCGAGAAGTTCCGCCACCGCGCCGAGGTGCTCGGCCCGCACAACCCGAGCATCGCGCCGTCGTTCGCCGGACTGCCCTTCGACAAGGTCCGCGCGAGCCTCAAGCTGTTCGGCGAGGAAGTCATCCCGGAACTGCACAAGATGGGCGTCACCGCCTCGGTCCCGGCCTGATGTGCCCCGGGTCGCGGATGCCACGCCGGTGGCGTCCGCGGCCCGGAGTACGGGATCTGCGACGATGACAGCCCCATGGAAGGACCATCCCTGATGAGCGCGTCCCGGTGAGCGCCGTCGAGCAGGGCGACGCACCGCAGGGCAGGGCCTCCAATGCGCGCCGGTCCGAGCTCATCGCGCTGGCCAGCAGGCTGTTCCGGGAGCGCGGCTATCACGGGGTCGGGATGCGGGCGCTCGCCGAGTCAGCAGGGATCCAGGCGGCCTCGCTGTACTACCACTTCCGCAACAAGGAGGAGCTGCTCCTCGAAGCGATCTTCGTGGTCGATCGCGACCTGATCGTCGACCAGCTCCCGATGCTCGACGGCCCCGGCACGCACGCCGAACGGCTGGCCCGCCTCGTGCAGGCGCACATCCTCCACATCGGAGCCAACCGGGACGCCTGGTGGGTCGCGGCCCGCGAGCTGCGGGCGCTCTCGCCCGAGAAGCTCGACGCCGTGCAGGTCTACCGGCGCCGCTACCAGCACCGGATCGCGCGGCACCTCGCCGAGGGCACGATCGCGGGCGAGTTCGTCTGCACCGACCCGCGGCTGAGCACCCTCGCGCTGCTCGACATGATCAACGGGCTGAACGAGTGGTTCAACCCGCAGGGACGGCTGACGATCGAGGACATCGCCGGCAGCTATGCGGAGCTGGCGGTCCGCCAGCTCACGCCGTGAGCGCGGTCTAGGTCCGGGCTGTCGGAGCCGCCCCGAACGACGCGAGCAGCCCGCCGTCCACCGCCACCGTCGAGCCCGTCATGTAGCTCGCCCCGGCCACGGCCCACACGATGTCGGCGATCTCCGCTGCCCGACCGGGGCGCCCCAGCGGGATGCCCGCGACGATGCGGTCGTGCGCCCTCGGCGTCAGCCCCGCGGTCATGGTCGTCTCCACGAAGCCCGGCACCACCAGGTTGACCCGGATCCCGTGCGGCGCGAACTCCATCGCGAGCGTCTGCGTCAGCCCGGAGAGGCCCGCCTTCGCCGAGCCGTAGGCGGCATCGCCCGGGAAGCCGCGCAGCCCCACCACCGCACCGATGTTGACCACGCAGGCGCCGGTGGGCAGCAGCGGCCGCGCCGCCCGTACCACCGTGAACGCGCCCGTCAGGTTCGTGGCCAGCACCTCGGCCCAGGCGTCGTCGCCGACCAGCTCGATCCGGCCGCCGCGGTGCACACCGGCCGCGTTGACCAGCACGTCGACCGAGCCGCTCCCCCGCTCGATCTCGGCGAAGGCCGCGGTCACCGATGCGGGGTCGGTGACATCGGTCGGGATCGGGCGCAGCCGTTCCCGTCGCGCAGCCGCCCGCTCGACGGAGCGCGACAGCACGTAGGCGGTGTCCCCCTCCGCGAGCACCCGGTCGACCACCGCCGCCCCGATGCCGCTGGAGCCACCGGTCACCACCCACGTGCGGGCCACCTCAGGCCGGCAGGCCGGCGAGGAAGGAGAGCAGCTCGGCGCGGTAGGTCTCGCCGTCCTCCAGGAACGGCGCGTGCCCGCAGCCCCCGAACTCGACGAGCCGCGCGTCGGCGTACAGCTCCTTCGACGCCGCGACCGCGTCGAAGGGGACGAAGGCGTCCTCGCGGCCGCTCAGCAGCAGCACCGGGCAGGTCAGCGCGGGCAGCAGGGTCCGCTGGTCGATGGCAGCGAGGTCGCGCAGCGTGGCGTCGGCGCGGGGCCCGGACTGCAGGAACTGCAGCCACATCGCCTCCACGACGTCCGCACCGACCGGCTTGGCGCACACCGCTCCGGCCACCGCCCGGAACGTCGTCGGGCGGTCCGCGGCCAGCGCGCCGAGCACGCCCTCGACGTCGGCGGTGGTGCCGCCGTGGGGCCAGCCCTCGGCGGCGGTGTAGCGCGGGGTCGCACCGCCGGTCAGCACCAGCCCGGCCAGGTTGGCGCCCAGTCGCGTCGCGGCCTCGACGGCGACGGCGCCGCCGAGCGACCACCCGCTGATCACCGGTTTGCGCAGGTCGAGACGCTCGACGAGCGCCACCACATCGGACGCGACGGCGGCGACGGACGTGTCGGTGAAGTCCTTGTCCGAACGGCCGCAGGCGCGGTGGTCCAGCGTCACCACGGCGTGGCCCGCCGCCAGCAGCGCGGGGACGGTCGTGTCCCAGCACTGCGCGTTCACCGCCCACCCGTGCACCAGCACGACCGGCCGACCCGGCCCGGCGTGGTGCTCGTAGTACACGTGCTTGCCGTCCTCGACCTCGAGCAACGCCATGGTGTTCTCCTCTGTTCAGCCTCGACCGGAGTGCTGCGCGCGCAGCCGCCGCTTGTCCGTCTTCCCCACGCTGGTGCGGGGCAGCTCCGCCACCACCTCGACCTGGTCGGGCAACCACCACCGCGGCACCCGTTCGGCCAGCCGCGTCCGGACGTCGTCCCCGGTGATCGCGGCGCCCTCGCGCAGCACGACCACTGCCAGTGGCCGCTCCTGCCAGCGCTCGTGCGGGACGGCCACCACGGCGGCGTCCGCGACGTCGGGATCGAGCAGCAGCGCCTGCTCCACCGCGACCGAGCTGATCCACTCGCCGCCGCTCTTGATCAGGTCCTTGGTGCGGTCGACGATCTGCAGCCAGCCGTCCCCGTCGATCGTGGCGACGTCGCCGGTGCGCAGCCAGCCGTCGTCGAACCGGTCCGGCGCCTCGCCGAGGTGGTACGCCGTCGCGACCCACAGCCCGCGTACCTGCAGCTCCCCCGCCGACACGCCGTCGAAGGGCAGCTCGTGGCCGGTGTCGTCGACGATGCGCCATTCCAGTCCGGGCAGCAACCTGCCCTGCGTGCGCGTGAGCCGGTAGCGCTCCTCGGGATCGGCGACCGGTGCGGGCGGGCGGGTGAACGTCGCCATCGGCGAGATCTCGGTCATCCCCCAGCCCTGGAAGACGGGGACGCCCAGCTCCTCCCACTCCCGGATCAGCCTGACCGCGGGCGTGGAGCCACCGAGGACGAGCGCACGCAGGCTCGAGAGGTCCGCGCCGTGGGTGCGCACGTGCGCGAGCAGGTCGACCGCCACCGTCGGGACCATGCCGACGTAGGTCACCCGTTCCCGCTCGATGATCGACGCGATCTGGGCGACGGTCGGGTGCGGACCGGGCAGCACCTGCGCGGCACCGGCCATCGTCGCGGCGAACGGGATGCCCCAGGCGTTCGCGTGGAACAGCGGGACGACGTGCAGCACCGTGTCCCTGGCGGAGATGGCGTGGCCGTCGGCCAGGCAGGCCGCGAAGGTGTGCAGGTACAGCGCGCGGTGCGAGTAGCCGACGCCCTTCGGACGGCCCGTGGTGCCCGAGGTGTAGCAGAGCACCGCGAGGTCGTGCTCGGACCGCGGCGGTGACTCCGTGAGCGCGGGCCCTTCGGCGATCAGGCGCTCGTACCCGTCGAGCGAGTCGATCACGCCCAGCTCGGGCTGCACCCCGTCGAGCAGGGGCATCAGGGCCGGATCCGCGATGATCATCCGGTCGTCGGCGTGCCCGGCGATGTAGGCGATCTCCGCGGCCGACAGGCGCAGGTTGAGCGTATGGAGCACCGCGCCGGCGAGCGGGACCGCGGCGTAGAGCTCCAGGTGGCGGTGGTGGTTCCACGCCAGGCTCGCCACCCGATCACCCGGCCGGACGCCGAGGCGGCGCAGCGCACCCGCCAGCCGGTCGACCCGCTCGGCGTAGGCGCCGTAGTCGTAGCGCTGCACCACCTCACCGTCGACGTACGCGGTGATCGGGCGCCGGGGATGCTGCCGGCGGGCCCGCGCGACGAAGTCGGTGACCAGCAGCTCCGTCACGAACCGGCCCGCAACCGCTCCCGGACGGCGGGGACGACCTTGTCGGCCAGGTACTCGATGCGCTCCGAACCGCTGTCGACCGGCTCGCCGGGCAGCTGTGCCCAGAAGTGCACGTCCTTGATCTGCGGGCGGTCGCGCAGCATCGTCGACAGCTCCGTCACGGCCATTTCCGCGTCCATCAGCTGGTAGGCGCCCGCGGCGAGGATCTGCGCCGGGTCCTCGAACTGCGGGACCTGGTCGGGCGGCCCGAACGCACCCCACGAGATGTACTCGTTGAGCTGGTAGAGCGCGTGCTTGCCGATCCGCGACCACACCTCCTCCGGGTCCTCCGCGATGATCGCCCACTGGCCCGCGTAGATCCGGGCGTCCGCCACCGGCTTGCCGAGGCGCTCCAACGCCTCCAGGTAGGCCGTGTGGTGCGCGTTCTGGGTGCTGAGGAACCCGTCGGCGATGCGTGCGGCGCGCTCGATCGCGACGTCGGCCATCGCGCCGACGAGCAGCAGCGGCACCTGCTCGGGCGTCGGGGTGACCGCCACCGGCGGCAGCGAGTATCGCTTGCCCTCGAAGCCCGCGTCGGACCCCGACCAGGCCCGCCGGATGATCTCGATGCCCTCCTCGAGCAGGCTCGGCCGGTTGCGGACCTGCTGGCCGAACGCCGCGAACTCGCGCACCCAGTAGCCCTGCCCGACCCCCAGGTCGAACCGGCCCCCCGACAGCAGCGACAGCGTCGCCGAGTCCTCGGCGAGCCGCACCGGGTTGTGCAGCGGCGACACGATCAGGTTGGTGCCGATGCGCATCCGCGACGTCCGCTGCGCGATGGCCGACGCCAGCACGAACGGCGACGGGCTGTAGCCGTCGGCGCAGAAGTGGTGCTCGGTCAACCAGACCGAGTCCAGGCCACGCTGCTCGGCACGGGTGATCTGATCCAGGATCTCCGCGTAGAAGGAGCTGAAGGAACGCTCGGCATCGGGGTTGCGGAAGTCGTACCACAGCCCGAATGCCGGGCCGATCACCGCGGACGTCTCGCTCTGGCTGGTCATGTGGCGAGGGTGGACTCGGGATGCCGACTTGTCACGGTGGCGGGGGTGGGGGTGTTGTGGGTTCCTTCAAAGCGAGGCCGTGACTCGGGACGGTCGGGGCTCCGTCTTGGGATTGGGGCAGGTCAGCGGGCGAGTTGGGATGGGTGGGCCTGCGAGTTGCGACGGATGGGCCCGCGAGTTGCGACGGAACGACCCGCGAGTCGGGACGGAGGGGCCCGCGAGTTGCGACGGATGGGCTCTGAGTTGGAGTGGGCACCGCCGGTCAGGTCCGGGTTGGTCGGGTGCTCGGCCTTCGTGCCCGAGGTCGAGTGCGGTTTGGTCGCGTGCCCTGGCTTTCGTGCCTGCCGGACAGGTCGAGTTCCGGGTCGCGCGCAACACCCGGCTGCGGGATCAGAACTGCATCGGGCCGGGCTGCACCCGCACCGCACGACGCTCCGATCTGGATCACACGCTCGATCCCGGCAAGGGTGGGGACACCGTCGAGGAGAACGCCGGACCCGCCTGCTACCGCCACCACCCCGACAAGGACCGGGGCTGGACACTCTCCCAACCCGCACCGGGACGGTTCGTGTGGGTCAGCCCGCTGGGCAGGGTTCACCACACCCGGGGCGAACCGATACGCCACGATCTGCCCGACCCGCAGCCCTTCCGACATCATAGATACAAGCTTGCATCTGAGATGTTACGGTCGCGTCATGGCACCGTCTGACCTCGCGCCTGCCGCCGACCGCGCCTACGCGCTGACCAAGGAGCTGGTGCTCACCGGCGAGCTGCCGGGCGGGCACCTGTTCAGCGAGGGGGACATCGCTGCGCGGCTCGGTGTCAGCCGCACCCCGGTGCGGGAGGCGTTCCTGCGGTTGCAGGCGGAAGACCTGCTGCGGCTGATCCCGAAGCGGGGTGCGGTGGTGGTGCCGGTGCCGCCGGGGGAAGCCGCTGACGTGCTCGACGCGCGGGAGGCGATCGAGACGGCCGCGGTGCGGCGGTTGCTGCGGCGCCCCGACCTGGTGCCCGCGGCTGTTGCGGAGCTGCGGGCGGCGCTGGAGGTGCAGCGCGGGCACGCCGAGCGCGGGGACCTGGGCGGGTTCGCCGAGGCCGACGAGGTCTTCCACCGGACGCTGGTGGCCGCCGGGCGCAACGCGCTGACGGTGCGCTTCTACGCCACGCTCGCCGATCGGCAGCGGCGGATGAGCATCCACGCCCTGTCCCCCGTGCCCGGACGGCTGGACGTGGTGCTGCGCCAGCACGGCGAGCTGATCGCGATCATCGAGCGGGGCGACGCCGATCAGTTCGCCGTCGCGCTGGGCGCGCACCTGGACGGGACGCACCACCGATGAACGAGCGTTCCTGGCGGGTGGTCGCGGCGGCCATGTTCGTCTGCGGGTGGGGTGGCAACCAGTTCACGCCGCTGCTCGTGATGTACCGCGAGTCCGGGTGGTCGGTGCTCGTCGTCGACGCGCTGCTCGGCGCCTACGTCATCGGTCTGGTGCCGACGCTGCTGCTGGTGGGCCGGGTGTCGCAGCGGTTCGGGCGCCGCCCGGTGATGCTGGCCGGCACGCTGGCCTCGCTGGTGGCGAGCGTGCTGCTGGCGCTGGGCCCGCTCGGCAGCGGCTTCATCGCGGCCGGGCGGTTCGTCACGGGCGGGGCGGTCGCCGTCGCGATGGCCGTGGGCACGACGTGGGTCACCGAGCTGTCCGCCGTGCCCGCCGCGGGGGCGCGGCGCAGTGCGCTGTGGCTGACGCTCGGGTTCGGCATGGGCGCCGGTGTCGCCGGGGTGCTGGCCCAGTGGGCACCCTGGCCGATGGTGACGCCCTACGCGCTGCACGCCGTGCTCGCGCTGGCCGCGCTGGTGCTGCTGCCCCGCGCGCCCGAGACGCGGGTTCCCGGCGACACCGGTCGAGCGTCGATCCTCGCCGGTGCGCGCCATCCCCGGTTCGTCCGCGTCATCCTGCCGATGGCGCCGTGGATCTTCGGCTCGGCCGGGGTGGCGTACGCGATCATGCCGCAGCTCGTGGGCGACGCGCTGGGACGGTGGGGGCTGGCCTACTCGACCCTGCTGACGGTCTGCACGCTCGGCGCGGGCGCCGCGGTGCAGCCGCTGGCGAAGCGGCTCGACCGGCCGGGCACGGCGCGGGCGGTCGCGGTGTCGATGGCCGTCATGTCGGCCGGGCTCGCGGTGAGTGCGGTGGCGGCGATCGTGCGCTCACCGGTGGTCGCGCTGGTCGCAGCCATCACACTCGGCATGGCCTACGGCGTCGCCGTGGTCTCCGGCCTGCTGGAGCTGCAACGGCTCGCCCGGCCCGGCGAGCTCGCCGGCCTCACCGGCATCTACTACGCGCTGGCCTACATCGGGTTCCTGCTGCCCACGGTGCTGGCGCTGCTCGCGCGGGTGGCGAGCTACCCCGTGCTGCTCGGCTGCCTGGCGCTCGTCGCGCTGGCCGGCACCGCGGTGATCCTGCGCCACTCCCGGGCCCACCTCCCCGCGCCGCCGGTCAGGAGTGGTGCTTCTTCTTCACCTTCGGCGGCCCCTTACCGATGATCTTGTCGCCGCGGTCGTCGTCGGCCCAGCCGCCGGCGTCGTAGCCCGTCATGTCGAAGCACGCCTCGCAGAACTGCTGCCCGAACAGCGAGAGGTAGATGCTGCGGTAGACGGTGGTGGCCCGCTTCACCTTCTCCATGGCATCCGACACCTTGGGTTGGGCCTCGATCAGCGAGTAGCGACGGAAGTCGGCGACCGGTTCCTGCGAAAAGCGCACCAGGCCCAGCCGGTTGAGGTTGGCCAGGTAGTGGTGGTCGTGGTCGGGATAGGAGCAGCCGGCCATGTCGGCGATCATGTTCATGCCGCCCGCGATGCGCTCGGACCCGATCCCGAACGGCGTCCTGGTGCGGACGTCGAGCGACGGCTGCGGCCCGGCGACGGCGAGGAACCGCAGGATGCGGACCTCGTCGGGCGTCAGTGACGACAGCATCGCTGCGAACGCCGGGTGCACGTCGTGGGGCTGGTTCGCCGCGTACGCCGACGTGCGGAGCATGCGGTTGCCGATCGTGCGCAGGTCCTCGGCGGTGACGTTGCGGGTGGCCGCCGACCGCGTCGACGGCGAAACGGTGCCCACGATCGGCGCGCCGTCGAGGCCGAGCGCCTGCACCGCGAGCGAGCGCGCCTTCTCCACCTGGTTGTCGACGATGTCGCTGAGCGGCTCGCCCGACTGGACCTCCCGCACGATCTCGGTGGCCGCACCGAGGCTGCGCCGCGTCACCGCGTTCACGGCGCGCCAGACGACAGTGCCGGCAACGCGGGCCATGCCGATGGCGTCGGCCGCGTCCACGCGCGGCGCGCCCCGGACCAGGTCGGAGAGGCTGCCGTCGGACGCAACCCCGTTCGGCTCGGGCTCGGGCTGCTGGTACTGCGGTGCATCGCTCATCTCAGGCTCCGAACAGGATGAGGTGGGCCACGCCGACGGCGATGCCCAGCAGCCCGCCGTGGGCGTAGAGCAACCAGGCGTCCTGCTCGATCGCGGAGTAGAGCATGTCCATGAACTGGCCAGGAGGCAACGCGCGCAGCTTCTCGGTGCAGAACCGGTCGATCTTCTCCGCCTGCACCTTGCTGAACGCCGCGTCCTGCACGACGCCCGGGGCCACCTGCAGCACCGCGGTGCCCGCACCGGCCTGGATCGCGTCGAACTCCGACGCCCCGACGGCCACGCGCACCATCGACGTGATCGGCCCGAGTATGACGCCGATCTCCTTGGACAGCACGTCCTGGATGACCACCGTGGTGCGGTCGCCGCGCGGCCCGGCCAGCAGCTCGTGCGTCACGTTGGGCATCGTGATCACCTGGTAGGCGAACGCGTGGCCGAGGTCGGCGGCGGCCTGCGGCTGGCGCTTGGCGAGCTTCGCGTGCTTCCACGGGTACTTGTAGCGCGGCTGCGGCTCGCCGGGGGTGAACACGACCTTGATGGCGATGACGTTGACCGCGATGCCGATGAGGGACGCCCCGAGCAGCACGATGACCCACGACGGGATCCACGAGAGCAGGAAGAAGTGCTCGTGCACCTGCAGGTACACCGCGAGCAGGAAGCCGATCGGCGCCCCGAGCACGCCGCTGCGCACCATGAACCGCAGCTCCGGGGCGCCCATCCCGTAGAAGATGTCCTTGAGCAGCTCGGGGTGGCGGCGCAGGTGCCCGACGGCCAGCAGCTTGACGTCCACCAGCTGATCGACGTTGTCGCCGATGCGGTGCAGCGCGGTGCGGGCGATCTCCGGGATCTTCGCCTCCACCTGGCGGTGCACGAGCTCCTTCATGTGCGGGGAGAGGTCGCGCCACAGCTGCGGGTGCTCGCGCTGCATCAGGTCGGCCACCAGCGGCCGGAACAGCTCCTGCCCGGCGGCGGCCAGGTGCGCGGCGATGGCGTCCGGTTCGAGCTCGCGGTAGAAGTCGTGGACGCTGCCGATCTTGGTGATGGCCTTGTCCACCATGAGGCTCGCCATCTTCTCCGCGCGGGCCGGGATGAACCCCTGGAAGCCGAGGATCCCGCCGGGCGCGAACGTCGGCAGGATCTGCAGCTTGCGCGGCAGGAACGGGAACAGCGTCTTGAGCCCCGGCACGTAGAACCCGGTGAACCGGACGGGCGCGAACATCATCAGCACGCCCGTCCAGTTGGTCAGCAACCCCGCCAGCGCACTGAAGATCGGGATGCTGACGAGGTCGATCACCAGCTTCGACTGGCCGGTGAGCTCCTCCCAGTCGATCAGCCCCGAGGCCTGCACAACAACGGACATCGTCGTCCCCGTTCAGCCGCGAGTGGTGTTGACCAGCAACAGGTTGGTCCGGAGCTCGTGGGTGACCGTGTTGGCGATCGACCCCAGCAGCCGGCTCGGTCCGCTCATCCCGCGGTTGCCGATCGCCAGCAGCTCGTACTTCCAGCCCGCGTTGACGATCGCGCTCGCCGACTGCGGGTCGACGAGGACCTCGCGCTCGACGTCGCCGTCGAGGCCCATTCCGGCCGCCGCGGCCGCGAGCACGTCGTCGCCTGCCTCCTGGCTCCGCGCGGCCGTGATCAGGCGCGGGGTGGCGTCCAGCGCGTGGGCGAGGCGCAGGCCGTGGCGCACCGCCTCATACGACGTGGTCGACCCGTCGGTGGCGAGCGCGACGAAGTTCCACGCCTGCGGCAGCGGCGCCCTGACGAACAGGACGTCGGCGCGGCTGTGGTGGGTGAGCCGGTTGGACGTGCTGCCGGCGAGCCTGCTGGTGGTGCTGGCCAGGCCGGCCGCGCCGACGACGACCAGCTGCTCGGGTTCCTCGTCGGCCAGTGCGAGCAGGGCCTGCGGTGCCTTGCCCTCGGCCAGGAGGGTGCTCACGTCCGGGGCGCCCGCGGCCGCGGCCACCGCGGCGGCCTCCTGCAGCAGCAGGTCGCCGTCGTGGCTATCGCGCTCGACGTCCTCGACGGCGTGCACGATCGCCAGCGGCACGGCGAGGAGGCCCGCGACGGTGGCGCCGAGGTGCACCGCCGCCACCGCATCCGGGGAGCCGTCGGTGCCCACCAGCACCCGCGGATAGCTGTCCATCGGCGTGGCGTCCCCTCGTCGGCACGGGCGGCCCACATCGCGGACGTACGCGGTGGCCTGTTGTGCTCAACGTCTCATCACCGGCCCAGGTGACGGCCGCCGCGTTACGTGATCGTTATTCGCCCGAATGCCCCATGCGGAGGACACCCATGCGGTGGAGTCGGATCACGCCGAACCGCGCAACACCGCGGCCGCCGCCTCGACCGCGTCGACGATGCCCTGGTAGCCGGTGCAGCGGCAGATGTTGCCCGACATGCCCTCCCGGATCGTCGCGCGATCGGGATCCGGTTCCTGTTCCAGCAGGTGGGCGGCGGTGAGCAACATGCCCGGCGTGCAGAAGCCGCACTGCAGGCCGTGGTGCGCGCCGAAGGCCTCCTGCAGCGGGTGCAGCGCGCCGTCCGCTCCGGCGAGGCCTTCCACGGTGGTGACCGCCGCGCCGTCGGCCTGCACCGCGAACATCAGGCACGCGCGGACCGGCTCGCCGTCCACCAGCACCGTGCAGGCACCGCAGACGCCGTGCTCGCAGCCGAGGTGGGTGCCGGTGAGCCCGCAGTTCTCGCGCAGGGTGTCGGCCAGGGTGTGGCGGGGCTCGACCGACAGCGGCGTCGGCTCGCCGTTGATGGTGATCGTGATCTCCACGGTGTCCTCTCAGATCCCGGCCTGCGCGAGCGCGCGACGGATCATCTCGGCGGCCAGCGCCTGCCGGTAGCGGGCCGAGCCGTGCAGGTCTGCGGTCGGGCGCAGGTCGGCGGCGGCCGCGGTGGCCGCCTCCGCCGCGGTGCCGCCGTCAGCGAGCACCTGCTCCCCCGCCGTCGCCCGGACGGGCACGGGCGCCGTGCCGCCGACGGCGATGCGGACGACCCCGTCGATCTCCGCAACCAGCGCCGTGACCAGCGCGAAGTCGCCCGCACGCCGCGCGAACTCGGCGAAGCCCCAGCGCTGCGGCAGCGGGAAGCGGATCGACGTGATCATCTCCTCCTCGCCGAGCGAGGTGACCAGCGCGCTGACGAACAGGTCCGCGGCGTCGATCGTCCGGATGCCGTCGGGTCCGGCGACCGTGACGGTGGCGCCGGTGCCGATCGCCACCACCGGCAGCTCGGCGGCCGGGTCGGCGTGCGCGACGCTGCCGCCCGCGGTGCCGCGCGACCGGATCGCGGTGTGCCCGATCCAGCGCGCGGCCGCGGCCAGCAGCGGGTGCGCGGTCTGGGTGAGCAGAGCGCTGTGGCGGACCAGCGCGCCGACCTCCACGGCGTCGCCGTCGGCGCGCACCTGTGCGAGGTCGGGGATCCGGTTGACGTCGACGAGCACGGTCGGCTGGGCGAGCCGCAGTGCGAGCAGCGGCACGAGGCTCTGGCCGCCCGCGAGGATCTTGCCGTCGCCCTCGGCGCCGGCGAGCGCGGCCACCACGTCGTCGACGCTCCCGGCGCGGACGTACTCGAAGGGAGCGCACTTCACGAGAGGGCACCCCAGATCGCCTCGGGCGTGATCGGCAGGGTGGTGATCTCGATGCCGAGCGCGTCGGCCACCGCACCGGCGAGCACCGCGTTCGGCCCGAGCGTGCCGCCCTCCCCCACACCGCGGACACCCAGCGGGTTGGCCGCGGGCCGCTCGACGTGGGAGATGACCATTTCGGGGACCTCCGCGCTGGTCGGCATCAGGTAGTCCAGCAGCGTGCCGGTGACGAGGTTGCCGTCCTCGTCGTAGACGAGGTGCTCGTAGAGGGCGCCGCCGATGCCCTGCGCGATCGCGCCGGCGATCTGCCCGTCGACGATCTGCGGGTGCAGCGCGCGACCGGCGTCCTCCACGCACACGTACTTCAGGATCCGCAGCGCGCCGGTGGCCCGGTCGATCTCGATGGCCGCCACCTGCGCACCGGCGGCGAACGCCCCCCGGATCGGGTCGTAGAACCGGGTGGCCGTGAGGCCCGGCTCGATGCCTTCCGGCAGCCGGTTCGACTCGAGGTAGGCCACCCGCGCGACCTCGGCGATGGTCAGCCGCGGTTTCGGCTCGCCGATCACGCCGATCCGCCCGCCCGCGATGCGCAGGTCGGCCGGGTTGGCCTCGAGCAGCCCGGCGGCGAGCGCCAGCACCTGCTCCTTGACGGCGACGGCCGTGCGGTGCGCGGCTCCCCCGCCGATCACGGCCTGGCGCGAGGAGAACGCGCCGAAGCCCCACAGCGCGTCGTCGGTGTCGCCGAAGCGGACGTCCACGTCGTCGAAGCCGATGCCCAGGCCGTCGGCGACGATCTGGGCGAGCGTGGTCTCCCAGCCCTGCCCCTGCGACGTGACGCCGGAGATCACCGACGCCCGCCCGTCCGGGTTGATCCGCACCGTGCACGCCTCGTGCCCGGTGCGGAACGGCATCCGCGGGCCGGCGCTGGCGGCCCGGCCCAGCCCCGTCAGCTCGTTGTAGCAGGCCATCCCGATCCCGATCGGCGGCTCGTCGGTGCCGCGGCGACGGGCCTGCTCGGCGAGCAGCGCGTCGTAGCCCGCGGCGTCGAGGGCCTTGGTCAGGCACTCGTCGTAGTGGCCGGAGTCGTCGACGAGCCGCGACGGCATCCGGTACGGGATGTCCGCCGGCTGGATCAGGTTGCGCCGCCGGATCGCGACGCCGCTCATGCCCAGCTCGCGCGCGCCCGCGTCGAGCACCGCCTCCATCGCGAAGACGCTCGCGGGCCGCGCGACCCCCCGGTACGGACCTGCCGGAGCGGTGTTGGTCGCCACCCCGCGGACCGTCGCGCGGTAGTGCTCCAGCTTGTACGGCCCGGTGAGCAGACCGCCCGCCATGAGCGGCTCGATGCCCGCCGTCCAGGGGTAGACCGAGTAGGCGCCGACGTTGCAGGTGATGTCGGCGCGCACAGCGAGCAACTGCCCGTCGGCCGCGAACCCGGCCGTCATCAGGTAGCGGTGATCCCGCGCGTGGCAGGCGGCGGCGAGGTGCTCGATGCGGTCCTCGACCCACTTGACCGGCACCCCGGGCATCGCCATCGCGATCATGCACAGCGCGACGTCCTCGGGGTAGATCACGGCCTTCACGCCGAACCCGCCGCCGACATCCGGCGCGATCACGCGCACGCCGCTCTCGGGGAGGTCGAGCAGCTCGGCGATCATGTTGCGCACCAGGTGCGGCACCTGCGTGCCGTTCCAGAACGTCAGCTTGCGATCGGCTGGCTCCCAGATCGCGACGCCCGCGCGGCACTCCATCGGGTTGCCGGCGTGCCGGTTGGTCACCAGCTCCCGCTCGACGACGACGGCGGCGCCCGCGAGCGCGTCGTCGACGGAGCCGGCGTCGAAGGTGCGTTCCAGCAGCACGTTGTCGGGCGCGGCGGCGTGCAGCGGCTCGCGGGGCTGATCCCACGCGCAGACCGTGGGCGGCAGCGGGTCGTAGTCGATCTCGATGAGCTCGAGACCGTCCTCGGCCCGGTAGCGGTCGGCCGCGACCACCGCCGCGACGGCCTCGCCCGCGAACCGGACGCGGTCGTGCGCGAGCACCGGCTGCTCGGTCTCCACATAGGACGGCAGCGCGGACTGCGCCCGCAGCGTCACGGTCGCGAAGTCGGCCCCGGTGAACACGCGCAGCCCGGCGGCGCGGGCGGCGGTCGCGTCCACCTGCGTGATCTGCGCGTGGGCGTGCGGGCTGCGGGCGAAGGCGACGTGGCGCATCCGGGGCAGCTGCAGGTCACCGACGAACCGGCCGCGCCCGGTCAGCAGCCGGGTGTCCTCCTTGCGGCGCGGGCTGGTGCCGAGGCTGTCGATCTTGCCATCAGGTCCCCCGGCACCAGGCCTGCCGGCATCAGACCATTGCGTATCCGCCATTGACCGAGATCACCTGCCCGGTTGTCCACGACGACAGCGGCGAGGCCAGCAGCAGCACCATCGGGACGACGTCGTCGGGATGGCCGAGCCTGCGCAGCGGGTACTGCGCGATGATCTTCTTCATCCGCTCGTCCTCTGCACCGCCTGCGTGCTCCTCGAACCGGTCGGTGCGCACCAGCGCGAGCGACACGGCGTTGGCGCGGATGCCGAAGCGGGCCAGCTCCTTGGCCAGCGACCGGGTCAGCCCGACGGTCGTGGACCGCGCGGTGGCCGTGACGAGCAGGCCGGACTCCCCCACCCGCCCCGAGTCGCCCATCAGGTTGATGATCGCGCCCGCCTTGCGCGGCGCCATCCGCGTCGCCACGGCATGGGTGATGGCCAGCGTGCCGGTGACGGTCACGTCGATCTGGGGCGCCCAGTCGGCGGGTGTGGAGTCGAGGAAGCGCTGCATCTTGGTGGCGGCGGAGTTGTTCACCAGCACCTCGATCGGGCCCAGCTCGGTCTCCACCCGCTCCGCGACGGCGGCGGCGGCATCCGGGTCGCGCAGGTCACCGCCGACGGCGATCGCCCGCACCCCCAGCTCGACGGCCTCCGCTGCCGCCTTCTCGGCGCCCTCGGCCGAGGAGTGGAAGTGGAACGCGACGTTCGCACCCTCGGCGGCGAAGCCGAGGCCGAGCGCGCGCCCGAGCCCCTGCCCGGCACCCGTGACCAGCACCGTGGTGCCCGCGAGCTGGAGATCCACTGGACGTCCCTTCAGAGAGCCTGGAACCGGCGGTTGCCGGAGGTGGTGACGACGCGACCGAAGCGCAGCCCGGGGAAGTGCGCGCCCACCACCAGGTCGGGCCCGTCGACGACCTCGTCGGCGAGCGCGTTGCGCGCCGCCCGCGCGGCGACCGGATCGACGTCGAACACTGCCTCCCAGTCGCGCTCGGCGAGCTCGACCACGGAGTGCACGACGTCGCCGAGCAGCAACGCCCGCTCGGCGCCCGCCGACACGACGTAGACGGTGGATCCGGGCGTGTGGCCCGGGGTGTGGCGCGCGTCGAGGCCGGGGGCGAGCGGCCCGTCGGCGGTGAACGGTGCGAGCTGCCCCAGCAGCGGGGAGAGCTTGCGGACCGCGCCCGGGTCCGCGTCGGGGGCGTCGACGAAGTGCGCCCAGTCGGCGGCGTGGACGTGGTAGGTGGCGTTCGGGAACACCACGGCGCCCTTCTTCGTGGTCCAGCCGACGTGGTCGAAGTGCAGGTGCGTGAGCAGGACGTCGGTGACGTCGCCGGGCGCGACGCCCAGCGCGTGCAGCGAGTCGAGGAAGCCGCCGCCCGCGTATTTCCCGTTATCGATGGTGCCCACGCCCGCGTCGACGAGCACGACCCGGTCGCCGGTGCGGATGAGGAACCCGCCGAGCTCGAAGCGCAGCGAGCCGTCGTCCTCGACGTGCTCGGCGTGGCAGGACCACGCGTCGGGCACCCCGGGCCGGGTCAGGACCTCGCCTGCGGGCTCGCGGCCGATGCCGTCGAGCACGGGCTGGATGTCGATGTCACCGATCCGCACCGGAGTCCGCCTTCCGTCCGCTCAACTGCTCCTGCAGCCGGAAGCGCAGGATCTTGCCCGACCCGGTGCGCGGGATCGCGTCGATCTCGATCACCTGTGCCGGCATCTTGTAGGGCGCCAGCCGGTCGGCGCACGCCGCGAGGAGAGCGCTGTGGTCCACCCCGTCGGGTGCGACGACGAACGCCACCGGCACCTCGCCGAGGCTGCGGTGCGGAGCCGCCACCACCGCGGCGTCCTTGACGACACCCGTCGCCATGATCGCGGCCTCGACCTCGGCCGGGTAGATGTTCTCGCCGCCGCGGATGATCAGCTCCTTGGTGCGCCCGCTGATCCGCAGGAAGCCGTGCTCGTCGCGGCGGCCGAGATCACCGGTGCGGTACCAGCCGTCGACGAGCACGGCGGCCGTCGCATCAGGCAGGTTGTGGTAGCCGGGCGTCACGTTCGGACCCTGCACCCACAGCTCCCCCTCCGCACCCGGGAGCGCGTCGACGCCGGTGCCGGGGTCGACGAGCCGCACGGTCAGGCCCGGCAGCGGCAGGCCGCACGAACCCGGCACCCGCTCGCCCGTCGACCAGTTCATCGTGACCATCGTGGAGGTCTCGGTGATGCCGTAGCCGTCGAGCAGCGGCACGCCCGCGGCGTACTCGAAGGCGGTGTTCAGCGCGGCGGGCATGATCGCGCCCGCCGACATGCAGACGCGCAGGCCGGGTGCGTCGAGCGGTTCGCCGTCGAGCCGGTCGAGCAGGTACTGGAACATCGTCGGGACGCCGGGGAACACCGTCGCCGTCCCCGCCCGCAGGTGCGCGAGCACCTCCTGCACGGAGAAGCGCGGCAGGATCCGTTCGGTGGCACCGACCGCGACCACCGCCAGCACGCAGAGCACCAGCGCGTAGGAGTGGAACAGCGGCAGCGGTGAGAGCACGACGTCGTCGGGCCCGAGTCCGAGTATCGGGGCGAAGCACGCCGCCACCACCCAGAGGCACCCCCGCTGCGTCAGGTACACGCCCTTCGGCCGGCCCGTCGTACCGGAGGTGTAGAGCATCCACGCGGGATCGTCGAGCTCCAGGCAGTTCCGCGGCGGCTCGGACTCCGCGGTGAGCAGCTCTGCGTAGCGCGCCTCGTCGATCACCAGGATGCGGCGGCCGTCCGCGGCGAGTGCCTGCACGGTGGCCCGGTGCGCCGCGTCGGTGAGCACGATCCGAGCACCGCTGTCGTCGAGGACGTGCGCGATCTCGGCAGGCGCCGAGGCCGGGTTGACGCAGACGGCGATGCCACCCGCCCGCGGGATCGCCAGGTAGGCCTCGGCCACCTCGACGCGGTTGTCCACGAGGATCAGCGCGCGGTCGCCGCGCGCGAGGCCGAGTCGCTGCAGGTGCCCGGCGAGCCGCGCCGTCGACGCGTCCAGCTCGCCGTAGGTGATCGACCGGTGCTCGTCGAGGAAGGCCGTGGCCGCCGGGCGCAGCTCGGCGTGGTGGCGCAGCAGGTCCGGAACGGTCCGGATCAGGTCCGTGCGCAGCACCGCGCCTCCCCAGGTTCACCGAAGCTCGTTCGCGGGACACTAGCTAACGTTCATTAGTCCGGCAAGCTAGAGTACCGGGATGGCAGGACCCCGCGTCACGGTCAACCCCGACGCCGTCATCGACGCGGCGCTCACGCTCTTCGCCCAGTACGGCTACCACGGAACAGCCCTGAGCCAGATCGCCGAGCTGCTCGGTGTCCGGACCCCGAGCCTCTACAACCACATGCGCTCCAAGCAGGAGCTGCTGCGCACGATCGTCGACCGGACCACCGCGGGCGTCCTCGCCGACTTCCACGCCGCCGTCGCCGACGTCACCGACCCGGCCGAGCGCCTGCGCCGCGCGACCCTCGTCTACGCGCGCCGCCACGCCACCCACCGTCGCGAGGCGATCATCGTCAACCGCGACACTGCCAGCCTCGACGAACCCGACCGCTCCGCACTGCAGGACCGCAGGCGCGAGCACGAGCACGCGCTGCGGCGGCTCATCAGCGACGGCGCGGCAGCCGGGGTGTTCCACGTCGACTCCCCGGCGCTCGCCTCGTTCGCGATCCGCGAGATGTGCGTCAGCATCGCCCGCTGGTTCCGGGAGGACGGGCCGATGGACGTGGCCGCGGTAGCCGACCAGTACAGCCGCTTCGCCCTGCGCATCGCGGGGCACACGAGCTCGCGCACACCATGAGGGGGTGGCGCACACCGTCAACGATGTGCGCGAGCACCTGACGGTGTGCGCGACGGGGCCGGGGCCAGCAGGGCGGCTAGGTACTCGGGTACGCCGCGGCCGTCTCGGGACAGCAGTCCGATGTAGCCGTCGGGGCGGATCACGGCGTGGTCGCGGACAGCGACCGGCCGGAGATCACCGCGGATCCCCGCCGCCCGAAGCCCTGATCCGCTCCTCGAAGAGCTCGAGCAGCGTCGCCACCGCGACGCTCGGCGTCGGCCTGCTGATGGCGCTGAACGTCCATTCGAGGCCATCGTCGGTCACGGGGAGCACCACGACGCCGGGCGCGGCCCGGTAGGTGATCGTGGGGAGCACGGCGACGCCGAGACCCGCGGCGACGAACCGCGGCACCTCGCCGAGGTCGGCGACCTCCGTGGTGACGACCCGGCCGAGGCCGGCCGCCGCGAGGGCGCGGTCGACGGCGATCCGGTTGCCGAACCCTTCCAGCGTGTCGACCCACCGCTGCGCGGCGAGCTCCGCGAGGCCGACGGCGGGCTGCGCAGCGAGCGGGTGACCCGGCGGGAGCACGGCGACGAAGGGCGAGCGGGCGAGCTCGAGCACGTGGAAGCCGGCGAGGTCGGCCGGGGGCAGACCCATGAACGCCATGTCGATACGGCCCCGCCGGACGTCGTCGGCGAGCCCGGTGGAGCCGGTGGGTGACGCGACGAGCTGCAGGTCGACGAACGGGTACCGCTCGTGGAACCCGCCGAAGACCGCCGGGAGGTCCATGAAGTCGAGCGCGGTGAAGATCCCGACGCGCAGCCGGCCGCGGATCCCACCCTTGGTGAGCGCCACGGAGTTGTGCACGCGATCGATCGCCTCGATGGCGGCGCGGGCCTCCGGCAGCAGCGCGACCCCGGCCGAGGTGAGCACGACCCGCTTGGACGAGCGCTCGAAGAGCGCCGCGCCGACGTCGTGCTCCAGCGAGCGGATCCCCGCCGACACGGTGGACTGGACCGCGAACAGCCTGCGCGCGGCACGGGTGAAGTTGAGCTCCTCCGCCACCGTGACGAAGTACTCCAGCTGGCGCGTGTCCATCGCACCATGATGCCGCCAACAATCGCCCGTGTCGATCGTACCCATCAAGAACGTTCGTTGGACTCGATCAATGAGCGGGCGCAGTCTCGATGCATGGCACTACTGATCACCGCTCCGCCCACCACCGCCACCCGGAGCCGGCGCCACCGCACCGGATCCTGGGTGATCGCGTCCGCGTTCCTCGTCGTGATGGCGTTCTCGACGGTCCCGACGCCCCTGTACGCGCTCTACCAGGCCCGCGACGGCTTCGCGACGATCGTCGTCACGGTGGTCTTCGCCGCGTACGCCGTCGGTGTCGTCGCCAGCCTCTACCTCGCCGGGCACCTCAGCGACTGGATGGGCAGGCGCCGGGTGCTGCTGGCGTCCGTGCTCGTCGAGCTGCTCGCAGCGGCGGTGTTCCTCGTGTGGCCCGACGTCTCGGGGCTGCTCGTGGCGCGGCTGCTCTGCGGCCTGGGCGTCGGCGCGCTGACCGCGACCGCGACCGCCCACATCGGCGAGCTGCGCGCCGTCGCCGCACCGCACGAGGACGGCCGCACCGCCACGGTGGTCGCCGGCTTCGCCAACCTCGGCGGGCTCGGTCTCGGCACGCTGGTGTCCGGGGTGCTCGCGCAGTGGGTCACGGCACCGCTGGTCGTGCCCTACGTCGTCTTCGCGGTGCTGCTCGCCGTCGCGGCGACGGCCATCGCCTTCGTCCCGGAGACCGTCGAACGGCCGCAGGTGCGGCCCGCCTACCGCCCCCAGCGGGTGGCGCTGCCACCGACCGATCGCGGCACCTTCCTCTCCGCCGGTGCCGCGGCCTTCCTCGGGTTCGCGATCTTCGGCCTCTTCACCTCACTTGCGCCGACGTTCCTCATCGGCACCCTGCACGAACCGTCCCGCCTCGTCGCGGGCGCCGTCACGTTCGCGGCCTTCGGATCGGCCGCTGCCGCTCAGGTGCTCACGATGCGGCTGCCGGCACGGCTGCAGCTGCGGCTCTCCACGCTCCTCATCGGTGCCGGCCTCATCGCCATGGCCGTGGCCCCGATCGCGGCCAGCCTGCCGCTGTTCATCGTCGCGGGGGTGCTCACCGGCGGGGGTGTCGGCATCCAGTTCCGCTCCGCCATCGCCGCGGCCGCAGCACTCGCCGCCCCGGCGCAGCGCGGAGAGGTGCTCGCCGCGCTGTTCCTGATCGCCTACGCGGGACTCACCGTTCCGGTGCTGCTGCTGGGGGTGGCTCTCACGGTGCTGCCCAGCACGGCGGTGCTCATCGGCTTCGCCGCGATCGTGCTGGCGGCGTCGATCCCGGCGAACAACGCGATGAGCCGCCGGATGAGCGCAGGCGCCTGAGCTACGAGATCGTGGGCCCGGCACCGCACCAGGACCCGACCGCGCGCTGGTAGGCGGCCAGCTCGCCCGCCTCGTCGATGCTGCCGTGGTGGTGCAGCTGCTGCCAGCACCCGGCGTCGCGGCAGTAGCCGAAGGCCCGGGTGGTGCGGATCGTCAATGCGACGGTGCAGCCGTCACGTTCGCGGTAGCGGCCGATCTCGCGGCCGGCGAAGACCACCACCCCGTCGCCGGCGTAGGCGACCGCGTCGACGAGCGTCACGGTCAGCCCCAGCCCACCGGCAAGGATCCGCCGGTGCAGCCCCGTCACCGCCGCGGCGGACCGCACGACACCGCCCACCGGATCGTCGACCTGGACCAGCTCGTGCTGCGACAGCACCGCCGACAGCGCGCCCAGGTCCCGGTGGTGCACCGCGAAGTAGAAGGTCTCCAGCGCCGCGAGCGCCCCGCGCCGGTCCGGCCGCGCGATCTCCGCGAGCCGGTTGCGCGAGGCGGGACCGAACTCGCCGTCGACGACGTCGATCACCATGGCCGTCTCCGCTCAGAGATCCCCGGCCAGCCGGGCCAGGATCTGGCCGACGGGCTCGGCGGTGGCGTGGCGGTGGCCCGTCCCTGCCCAGAGGTGGATCCGCTCGACGTCACCGGCCACCACCGCGGCCTTGCGCATCGGGCTGGTCAGGTGGTGCAGCGCCGGATAGCCGGCCGGCGCCAGCACCGTGTAGCGGTCGGTGAAACCGTTGCGCAGTGCCCGCGCCGGACGGCCCGTGAAGGCACTGGTGATCACCGTCTCGGCGCGCGCCACATCGGCCAGCGCCGCCTTGTGAGGAGCGGAGGCACCGCTCTCATCCGCGCGCAGCAGCACCGTGCCGACCATGGCCCCGGCCGCGCCGGCTCCGAGCACCTCGGCGATCGCCGCCGGGGTCGCGAGCCCGCCCGCCGCGATCAGCGGCAGCGACACCGCGGCCCGCACCTCGGCGATCAGGTCGACGATCGGCGTCGCGGCCGGGAGGTGCTCGGGGCTGAGCGTTCCGGAGTGCCCGCCCGCCGCCGAAGCCTGCACGGCGAGCGCGTCGACGCCGGCGGCCGCGGCGAGCTGCGCCTCCGCCACCGAGGTCACCGTCTGGACGAGCACCGTGCCCTTCGCCCGCAGCGCCGCGATCACGCTCGCGTCCGGGATGCCGAAGGTGAAGCTCACCAGCGGCACCGGGTCCGACACCAGCAGCTCGATCTTGGTCGCCCAGCCGTCGTCGTCCTCCACGATAGCCACGTCCCCAGCGGCGAGACCTACCGCGGCGAACTCCGGGCGCAGGATCTCGGCGTAGCGGTGGAAGGCCGCCGGGTCGACCGGGATCGGCGGCGGGGCGAAGAGGTTCACCCCGAACGGGACCGCCGCCGCCCGGACCGTCGCGATCTGCTCGGCGAGCGTCGTCACGGGCTTGTAGCCCCCCGCGACGAACGCGACGCTGCCCGCCGCTCCCGCCGCCGTCACCAGGTCGGAGCTGCTCGGCCCACCCGCCATCGGTGCGGCGAGCACCGGGCTGGTGGCTCCGAGCGCGCTCAACAGGGCATGCATCGTGATCTCTCCTCTGCTCCGCTCCACTATCCTTCTCGACCGTGGACGTCGAGCTGCGTCATCTGCGCGCGTTCGAGGCCGTTGCGCGCCTGCAATCGTTCACCCATGCCGCCACCGAGATCGCGATCACCCAGCCGGCGCTCAGCCGCACCATCCGCCAGCTCGAGACGGCGATGCGCGTCACCCTGCTCGACCGCTCCTCACGCCACGTCGAGGTGACGGCGGTCGGGCGGCGTTTCCTCGGCGACGTCGAGCGCATCCTGACCGACCTCGATCGGGCTGTCGCCACCGTCCGCGAGCAGGTCAGCCTCCGCCTCGGGTTCAGCTGGCTGCTGCCCGACCCGTGGGCGCAGGACGCCGTCGCGCGGTTCGAGCGGGCCACGGGCAGCGCGGTGAGCCTGGTCCGCAGCGACGACCCGCTCACCGCCGTCCAACAGAACAAGATCGACGTCGCGCTGGTGCGCGGCCGGGTCCGGTCCTCCACATGGCGCGTGGTGCACCTGTTCGACGAGCAGCGGGTGGCACTGTGCTCGGTCCATTCCGCGCTGGCCGACCAGGACCGGCTCGACTGGGCCGATGTCCCCCGCTGGCCGCTCGTCGTCAACATCGTCAGCGGCACCACCGGGCCGTGGTCGTGGCCGGCGGGCCACGGTCCCGAGAAGGTCGTGGAGACCACCAACTTCGACGAGTGGCTGGAGTCCATCGCCGCCGACCGCGGCATCGGCGTGGTGCCCGAGGTGGCGATGCGCCGCAACATCCACCCGGCGGTGAAGTTCCTGCCGCTGGACCACGCGCCGTCGATCCCGGTCTCGCTCGTGTTCCTGCCGAACGGGCAGGACGCGCTCCTGCGCCGGTTCGTGGAGGCGTCGATGGACGCTACCCCGACCGCTGCGCCCGGAACTGCTCGACCGGAAGCCCGCCCCAGCCCCAGTTCTCGGTCTCGACCTCGTCGATGATGACGAACGTCGATTCGGGCGCCTTGTTCAGCACCGTCGACAGCAACTCGGTGACACCGCTGATCAGCGCCGCCTTCTCCGCCGCGGTGACCGAATCCCGATCCGGACCGGTTCCCTCGCGCGTGACCTGAATGGTGACGACCGGCATCTCAGTGGCCCGCGCTCTGGCCACCGTCGACGTGCAGGATCTCGCCGGTCACGAACGGCGCAGACTCCAGGTACATCACGGCCGAGACGATGTCGGAGATCTCGCCCATCCGGTTCACCGGGTGCAGCCCGGCGAGCGCACCGTGCGTCGCGACCGGGTGCATCGGTGTCTTGACGATGCCGGGCGAGACCGCGTTGGCCCGGATGCCCCGCGCCGCATACTCGATCGCGAGCGACTTGGTGGCCGCGTTGAGACCGCCCTTGGTCAGGGAGGCCAGCACCGACGGTACGTTCGAGTTGGCGTGATCGGTGAGGCTCGTCGTCACGGTGACGATGTGCCCACCGCCCTGCTCGAGCATCCGCGCGACCGCGCGCTGCGTCACCACGAAGAAGCCGTTGAGGTTGATCGCGACCTTCTCGGCGAAGTCGGCGGCCGTGTAGTCGGTGAAGGGCTTGGCGATGAAGACCCCAGCGTTGTTCACGAGCGTGTCGATCCGGCCGAACCGATCAACACCCTCGTCGATGATGCGCTCGGCCGTGGCCGGCTCCCCGATGTCGCCCTGCACCGCCAGCACGTCCGGGTCGTCGGACGGCTTGATGCTCCGCGAATTGGCGACCACCGCATATCCCTGAGCGCGAAAAGCTGCGACGAGTCCCGCACCGATTCCCTGCGAGGCACCGGTGATCACCGCTACCTTCTGGATCTGGCCATTCATGACGAACTCACGCTCACTTCCGGACTGATCGAGCCACCGATTCTCCGGGAATCACTCCGATTCCCGACGACTCGAACGTAGGCGCGATCCAGCGGCTGCGGAAATGCCTGTCACGCACCGTCCATGCCCGGGCGGCATCGGTGCGGACTGGCGGGACGGCGCCAACGAGGTGGCCACTGCACCGATGCAGTGATGGTGACCCGGTGACTGCTGGATGATTTCGCCATCCGGGCACGGTTATTTCGCGATCTCGACACGGTGGTCTCGCGATCACGACACGGAGGCGGGGTTCCGCGGCCGGCTATGGTGCAGGTCAGGACGCGAGTCGGGACAGAACGCACCGCGAGTTGCGACGGATCGGCCCGCGAGTTGCGACGGATCGGCCCGCGAGTTGGGGTCCGCGGGGTGCGTGGATTTACGGGTCTTTCGGGTCGCGTTGGGTGGCGTACCCCGGCTTTTGCCGCCGGTCAGATGCGGTCGATCGCGTGCCCCGGCTTTACCGCCGCCTCGCCGGCGGGGCAGGTCTCCGGGAGGGCACTCTGCCCCCGGTGTGCGCGCTGCGCGCGCACGGCCAATACGACGCGCACAACAGCTCTGAGCTGCAGAAATACCTCCCGAAACACTGGATGTCGAACATGTGTTCGAGTATGATGGGGTCATGTCCCGCGCTACCGTCGCCGATGCGCACCGCCTTCTTCGTGAGGCGACCGTTGCGCTGCGATCCGTGGCTGAGCACGGCAGCGATGACGAGCGGCTTGCCGCCTTGCGGGTCGGGTGAAGGGGTCGGTCGTCAGCTGACCGTGCTGACGGTCGACACCGTGGCCGAGCTGCAGCGGCGGGGCGCGTTCGTCGAGCGCGGCTACAAGTCGGTGAACCGGGCGCTGGTGGATCAGCTCGGGTTCGAGTGGGCTGAGGCGCGACGCCATTCGGTGGCCGTCGAGCAGATCTGCCCGCGCGTCGCGCTCGATGGCGCCGAGCTGCCGGCACTGTTACCCGCCACCGCAGAGGCGTTCCACGCCGGAGCGGTGACGCTGCGCCACGTCGAAGTCATCGCCAAGGTGCTCGCCAGCTCGGCCGCGTCGCGGATCAGTCCTGACGACCTCGCCGTCGTCGAAGCCGAACTCGCAAGCACTGCCGCCGAGACCACGCCGGACCGGTTGTTCCGCCACGGCACCGACCTGATCAACCTCCTCGACCAGGACGGCCCCGAACCCGACGACCGCGACCCGCAACCCGTCGATGACCTGCAGATCCGCCCGAACAAGAACGGATCCGGTGGCACCATCGCGGGGCGCTTCGACAGCGCCCTGAAGTTCGCCACCATCGCCGCCCTGCTCGACGCCAAGTCCAAGCCCCTCGGCAAGGAAGACTCGCGCACCATCGGACAACGCCAGGCCGACGCGCTCGCCGATATCTGCGGGTTCGTCCTCGACCACGGCGACGTCCCCCACCGCGGCGGGCACCGACCCCACCTCAACGTCACCATCGCGCTGCAGGACCTGGAGAACCGGGCCCGGGCCGCGATGCTCGAGTTCGGCGGCGCACTCAGCCCGAAGGAACTCCGCATGCTGGCCTGCGACTCCGGGATCATCCCGACCGTCCTGGGCGGCAGCCGCCAGTTGCTCGACATCGGCCAGTCGACCCGCACCATCCCCGACGCCATCCGCAAAGCGTTGATCATCCGCGATCAGGGCTGCGCCTGGCCCGGCTGCGACCGACCACCCTCCTGGTGCGACGGCCACCACCTTCGCTACTGGGAACACGGCGGACCCACCAGCCTCGACAACTGCGTCCTGCTCTGCAAGGCGCATCACCGCCTGCAACACGACAGCGAGTGGATCATCCGCATCCGCGACGGGCTACCCGAGTTCATCCCACCGGCATGGATCGACCCGCAGCAGGTCCCGCGCAGGAATCCGGCCACCCATCTACGGCGGGCCGCCTGAGTGCGTCAGCGCCGTCGACCCCGCCCAGCCCTGGTGGCCACAGGCCACGCGAAGACCGGCCCGCGCTCGCCCGGCACAAGGACCTTCCAGGCCGCACGGAGCGTTCGCAGCTCGTCGACCGCACCGCCGGCCTGCTCCGGAGAGAACGGGCTCGAGCCGGTGCTCGTGATCCCCCACGCCTCGTCGAGGCGCTTCTTCGTGGTGAGACCGTCGCAGTCGATGCACGACTGCAGGACGCCGACCACCGTCTCGGCGGTGCGGAGGTGCTCCGCGTTCTGGCGGCGGACCTCCTCCGACCGCTGCCGGCGATCGTGGCGCAGCCTGCCCTCGACGACCTCGATGCTGTCGAACAGCGCGCCGGCGGCGATCGACCCCCACAGCCCCTGCTCCAGCCCCAGCGCACGCTCGCCGATGAGGTGTACGGCGTCGTGGGGCACCGCGCCGACCCGGTCGTAGGAACGCAGCTGCAGGCGCACGCCGTCGCCACGATCGATGATCGCGAGCGAACCGCCGTCCGCGCGCTTCCAGAACTCGACCCGCACACCTGCATTCGAGCACGGAGGGGGCCGCACGTCGCCCGAATACGGGGCGCTGCAACGGGGTAGCCCGCAGGGTCGAACAAGAAGCGTGAACGCCAGCACGAGCACATCAAGGACTCCGCGCGGGACCGCGGTGAGTCCGAGAGCAGGGCCGAGGAGATCGCCGCACCAAGGCGCAGCTCTACGAGGACGCCAAGCGCCAGCACATCGCCGGACGCTCGACGATGAGCAAGGCCGAGTTGGAGAAGGCCGTCGACTGACGCGCTCCCTCACCCGGCTACCGTGCAGGCGTGCCGTGCGCCGAGGATCGGCGAACAGGAATGAAGGAGTGTCGGAGTTGCCCGAGGTCACGCAGGTCGACGCGAAGGTCGTCGCAGATTCGGTCAACGAGACGGGCGACCGGCTGACCACGATGGTCGTGACGCTGCCGCGCTCCGCGCTGGCCGAGCTCAACACCCACCGCGCCTTCAGCCGCAACTCCGCGTCCTCGCGTGCCGTCCCGGTCGAGCGGATGATCGAGTACGTCCAGCGTTCGCCGTACGTGCCGCGCGCGTTCTCGGTGAACAAGCCGGGGATGAACGCGCACGAGTTCATCGAGCCGGGCTCTCCACAGTGGACCGACGTGCTCGCGTGGTGGACGCAGAGCGTCGAGATCGCGGTGCGCCAGGCGCGCGCCGGGCTCGAGCTCGGCGTGCACAAGCAGGAGGTCAACCGGATCCTCGAGCCGTACCTGATGCACACCGTGGTCATCTCCGGCACCGAGTGGAACAACTTCTTCGAACAACGTCTCGCCACCGACGACACCGGCGCTCCGCTGGCGTACCTGCCGATCTACGACGCGGCCGTGGCGATGCGGGACGCACTGACCGGCTCCGCCCCCCGAACCGTCGCGAGCGGCGAGTGGCACACGCCGTTCATCACCCCCGCCGAGCGCGACGTGCTCGCGCCCGACCAGGTGCGGGCCGTCGCGGCGGCGCGCAGCGCGCGGGTCTCCTACTTCACGCCGACCGGTGACCGCGTGGTGGGCGCCGGCCCGTCGCTCGAAGCCGACCTGCGGCTGTGCGAGCGGCTGCTCGACCCCGGCGAGGGTTCGGCACCGCACCTGTCCCCGTTCGAGCACGTGGCCACCCCGGCCGCACCCGGCAGCGGCAACTTCACCGGGTGGCGGCAGTGGCGCGCCGACGTCGAGGCTAAGCGGGGCGCGCTCAGCCCTTCACCGCTCCGGCGGTGAGCCCTGCGGTGATCCGCCGCTGCAGGAACGCGAACACGAACAGCACCGGGATGACGGCGATCATGATCGCCGCGAAGAGGGTGACCCAGTTGCTGCCGTAGGTGGCCGCCTGACTCAGCTGCCAGAGCCCGACGGGCAGGGTCATCCGGTCCCTGGTGTGGACGAGCACCAGCGCGTAGAAGAACTCGTTCCAGTTGTTCAGGAAGCTGATGATCGTGATCGAGGCGACGCCCGGGCCGAGCAGCGGCAGGATCACCCGGAAGAACGTGGCGGCCGGTCCGGCACCGTCGACGGCGGCCGCCTCCTCCAGCTCCACCGGCAGGGTGCGCATGAACCCGACCATCACGAAGATGTTGAACGGCAGGTTGTAGGTGGCGTAGACGAGGATCAGGCCCAGCCTGCTGTCGAGGAGCCCCAGGTCCTGCAGCGTCAGGTACAGCGGGATGAAGGTCACCATCCACGGCACCATCAGCCCCATCAGGAACACGCCCAGCACCACGTTGCTGCCGCGGAACCGGATCCGGGCCAGCGGGTAGGCGGCCAGCACGGCGAGGAACACCCCGAGCGCGGTCGCGGTCACGGAGACCAGGACGCTGTTGCCGAAGTAGGTGCCCACCCCGCCGGCCTCCCAGGCCGCGGCGTAGTTCCCGAACTGCCAGGACCGTGTCACCGAGAACGGCGGGCTGCCGATGAACTCGACGTTGGTCTTGAGCGAGACGTTGACGACCCAGACGAACGCGCCGACCGCGGAGAACGCGCAGGCCCCCATCAGCAGGTAGAAGTACAGGTGGAAGGGACGGAACCGGGTCCGATCGCCGCGTGGACGCCGCGGCGGGGCGTCCCGGACGGTGCCTTCGGCCGCGGGCCCCAGGTCGATGTCGCTGTCGATGTCAGTACTCAACGCTGTCTCGCTTCAGCAGGGTGTTGAGGCCGAGGGCAACGAGGAGCAGCAGCACGACGACCACCACGCCCATCGCCGCCGCGGCTCCGAAATCGGCGTTCTCGAACGCCGTGCGGTACATGACGGTGGCCGGGATGTCGGTCGAGAAGAAGGGCCCGCCGCCGGTCATGATGTAGACGAAGGCGAAGGCCTGGAGGCTCTGCACCACCCACAGCACGATGAGCGTGCGGAACAGCTCGCGCATCATCGGCAGCATGATGCGGGCGAACAGGGTCCATTCGCCCGCGCCGTCGAGGCGGCCCGCTTCGAGCACATCGGCCGGCATGCGCGAGAAGCCCGAGGAGATCAGCACGATCCAGATCCCGATCCCGTGCCACACCGCCGTGAAGGCCACCGCCGCCAGCGCCGTCCGAGGATCGCCGAGCAGCACCGGCACGAGATCACCGAGGCCGAGCGCGGCGAAGGCCGGGTTCACCAGCCCGAGGGTGGGATGCAGGATGAACTTCCACATCAACGCGACGACGGCCACCGAGAGCACGACCGGCGCGAAGATGAGGAACCGGAAGACGCGCTCACCGTGCAGCCGCTGATACATCGCCCAGGCGATGGCGATGGCCGGCGGGAACAGCATGCAGCCGCCGATGAGCGCGAGCAGGACGGCGTTGCCCAGCGAATGCAGGAAGCGCTCGTCGCCGAGCAGGTCGCCGTACTGCGTGAGCCCCGCGAAGGTCGACCGGCCGGTCCGCGTGAACGTGTTGAGCGAGAGCACGACCGTGCGGGCGAGCGGGTAGAGGAAGAACACCGCCAGCAGCAAGGACGCCGGGAGCAGGAGCGGAAGGATGATCCTGCGCTGCGATCGGCGGAACATGGCGGGTCCTGCCTCCTGGGTCCTGGGTGGTGTGCCGAGGTCAGTTGTGGAAGTTGGCCCGCAACTGCTGATCGAGGTGGTCGAGCGTCGTGCGGGCGTCCTGCTGCCCGAACATCAGCCGGGCGACCTCGGCGTAGACGAACTCGTAGGGCTTGGTGCCGCCCATCGCGAACTCGCGCGGCACCAGCGCCGACGCGCCGGCGATCACCTTGTCGATGCCGGTGACGCCCGTCGGACTCGCGACCCCGGCGACGCCTGAGAGCTCACCGAACTGCTGCGCGCGCTGCGTCTGCACCTGCGCGCTGGTGAGGCGGGTGACCCACTCCAGTGCCAGCGGGATGTTCTTGCTCCTGGCGTTGATCGAGACCATCTGCGGCGCGGAGGCGACGGCCTGCTGGTCGCCCTTGCCGTCGGCGACGGTCGGGAACGGGACCACCCCGATCTGGAAGTCCGGCGGGATGACGTCCTTCATCTCGCTGACCAGCCAGCTGCCCATCAGGATCATGCCGGCCTTGCCCTGGAAGAACAGCGCCTGCGCCGGGGTGAAGTCGGTGCCCTCGAAGCCCTTGATGAACGAGTGGCTGTCGCGCAGCTGCTGCACCTTCTCCAGACCGGCCAGGAAACCGGGGTTGTCGGTGATGTGGCCCGTGCCCTTGACGAGCACGTCGTTGGCCGCCTGCCAGCCCACCTCGCGCAGCCACAGGTTGTCCGACCACATGCCCATGTAGGGCTGGAACAGCCCGGTCAGCGCGATCGGGTCGACGCCGGCGGCCTGCAGCCTGCCCGCGGCGCCGATCAGCTCGTCCCATGTGCGGGGCGGGCTGATGCCCAGCTTCGTGAACATCCCCGCGTTGTAGAACAGCACCTGCGTCGACAGCTCACTGGGGACGCCGTAGACGCCGCCGTCGCCGGGATTGGTCATGAAACCGCTGGCGGCGGGCGTGAACGAGGTTCCCCACGGCGCCTTCGTCGCGGGGTCGGGGGCGGCCAGATAGGGCTTCAGGTCGAGCAGGAAGCCGTCGTTGGCCCACTCCTGCTGTGCGGGCACGGTCCCGTCGAACATGCCGTAGTCGACGTCGGGCCCGTTGCCGGAGCGCCAGCGCTGCTCCAGCGCCGGCCGGGCCTCGGTGTTGGCGAAGGTCAGAGTGATCTTCGTGCCGGGATGGTCTGCTTCGATGCTGCTGGCGAGCTGCTGCAGGTACGCGCGGCCCGGGGTGCCCTCTGCCGGGATCACCCCCACCTCGATCGAGCCGGTGATGGCGTCCTGCCAGCCGCCCGGGTCGGGTCCGGCGGCGGCACCACCTGCGGCGGGCGTGCCACCCGAGCAGGCCGCGAGGACCATGGCAGCGACGACGACCGGGATCGCGGCGAATCGTGTGCGCATCAGTGTCGGCCTTCCTCTCCAACGGTTTCGGGGACGTGATCGGCCGCCGTGCCGCTCACGTCGGGCAGCAGGTCGGCGAACTCGGCGAGGAAGCGCTCGACGGCGGCCACCTCCTGCTCGTCGAGATCGCGACGCGGTGCTCGGCAGTGGTCGCTGTCGATGAGCCCGCGCCGCTTCGAGATGAGCTTCTCGGCGGCGATGATCAGCTCGGTGTCGAGCATCCAGTAGGAGGTGTAGGGCAGCAGCCGGGCGTGCAGCAGGTCGCCGGTTCGCTCGTCACCGCACTCGTAGAGCCGCCAGATCTCCTGGTAGATCTCGGTGAACGAGCAACCCGGCTGGGTTCCGACCGCGCCGCGGCGGATGGCGTCGGGCAACTGCACCCCCGCGTAGCCCTCCACCGCCAGCATCGGCGGGTCGAGCCGGGCGAGCTCGCTGATGAACGGCCCCGGCGGGCTCGACTCAACCTTCACCAGCACGAGGTTGGGGTGGTCGCGGCCGATGGCCGCGAGCCGGGACGCGTCGAGGCTCGCGCCGGTCTCGTTGGGGGCGTACTGCAGCACGACGGGCGTGTCCGGAACGGCCGTGAGCACCGCCCGGATGTGGGTGTCGACCACCGGCGCCGGGAGGTTCAGCAGGTGCGGCGGCAACAGGTTGAGGGCCTTGGCCCCGGCCGCGACCGACCACCGCGCCCGCGCGACGGCGAGCTTCGTGGCGTGGTCCTGCACCGCCGCGATCACGATGGCGGCGGGGAACGCCTGTGCCTCCTCGATGAGCGTCTCGGTCAACGTCGTGCGCTCGACGTCGGAGAGCTTGTAGAACTCGCCCGCGAAACCCGGGAACATCACGCTCGTGACGCCGGTGCCCAGCACGTACCGGACGACGCGGCGGAACCCGGGCAGGTCGATCTCGCCCTCGGCGGTGAACGGGACCTCCAGCACCGGCGACACCCCGCGGATGGCGCGGGCCGCCGCGAGGCCGGAGTACAGGTGATCGACGGTGGCAGTGGTCATGCGGTTCGGTACTTCCTTCATCTGTGCGTCCCGTGAGCGTCGGCGGACAGCCCGAGCAGGCGCGCCATGGTGGAGCCGAGCACCTCGGCGCGCTGCTCGGGCCGGATCGGCCAGTCCCGGATGCGGCGCATCTCCCCGCCCGCGGTGGCGTAGGGCAGGTCGGTGGAGAACACGAGCCGCGACGTCCCGATCTCCGGATCGGTCGCGAACCCGGTGAGCACGGTGTCCCACGGCGCGTACGCCGTGTCGCCGTAGAGGTTCGGGGCGTAGCGCAGCGCGGGCGCGGCGTCGATCCAGAAGTCCGTGGCGCCGCTGCGGCCCATCACGAACGCGACATCGGGGTGCCGGCGGGCCAGCGCGGCGGCCGGCAGCGGCAGGTGCCCCGGCGGAGTTCCGGTGCGGACGTAGACCGGCCACCGATGGTCGGCGGCGAAGCGCAGCAGCGGGTCGACGAGACCGTCGAGCAGGTCGAAGCCCTGCAGTGCGGAGTCGACCGCGAGTGCCCGCGCTCCGTGGTCGCGGGCCCACGCCAGCTCGTCGCGTGCAGCGCTGCCGCGCCATGGGGTGGCCACGGCGTACGCGATCAGCCTTCCCCCGCTCGCTGCCGCCGCCGCAGTGGTGGCGGTGTTGCCGGCCCGGTTGTCGTAGGCGATCTGGGCCTCACTCGGTGCGATCACGGCGTGGTCGACGCCGATCCGGTCCATGGCTGCCACGAGCGCGTCCACCGTGAGCTCGCACTCGCGGTGGCGCCCGATGCGGACGTGCGCATCGACGACGGGGGTGTGCGCCGTGGTCATGCGGCCCTCCCCTGCAGCAGCCGCGCCGGGTTGTCGACGAGCAGCGCGTGGCGCTGGTCGGCGGTGATGCCCCACTCGTCGATCTCGAGGACCCTGGCCACGGCGTAGTCCTGGCTCGCCTTCTCCGACAGGCCCGCGTCGGTGCCGAAGAGGACCTTGTGGGCCGGGGCCCGGTCGAGGATCTGCTTGGCGGCGTAGGGCGGGGTGCCGCAGAGGCACAGGTAGAGGTTCTCGGTCTCCTGCACGAAGGTCAGCGACTCGCGCCACAGGTCGTGCAGCCCAGCGTGTCCCAGCACGACCGGCACGGTGGGATGGCGCCGGGCGAGCATCGCGATCTGGCCCGCCGTCGAGTAGGGCGGGGTGCCGTCGTGGCACAGCAGGATGCCGCGATGGGCCGCGACCACGTCCATGATCGGGTCGAGCACGGCCTCGTGCATGCTGAATCCCTGCAGCCAGGGGTGCAGCTTCAACCCGCGCAGGCCGAGCTCGGCGAACGTCCGCTCGATCTCGCCGACCGCCTCCGGCCGCCGAGGGCTGAACGTGCCGAAGCCGAGCAGGCGGTCCGGGAAGCGTCCGACGAAGCGGGCGACGGCGTCGTTGGCCTCGGTGGTCGAGTTGAACAGACCGTCGTGGCTGAGGACGACGGCCTGCTCGATGCCGGCGCCGTCCATGAAGTCGACGAACTCCTCGGCGCCGAACGCGGTGCCACCGAGCCAGCTGGCGTTCGTCCAGAGCGGGGTGTGGGTATGGAAATCGATCATCCTGTCCTCATTCGGCGGGGCGGGACGTGCGCGGCGGTGGCGCGGTGCTCGACCTGCTCGCTCACGGCGAGTGCGCGCAGGCCGTCGTCCAGGCTGGGATCGGGCCGGTCCGTCGCTCCACGGGCGAGGCCGACCAGCCGGTCGAGCTGCCGGTCGAAGCTGCGGGTGGCGCGGTCCGGTACCGGGGTCGACGTGCGCGATCCGGCATCGGTGGTGACCGTGAGGTCGAAGGTGCGGCCGTCGAGTACGGCCATCCCGCGGTCGCCGAGAACGGTGAGCTCCGTGCGGGGCAGCGCGCCGAGCAGCCAGCCGAACTCCACCAGTACCTCGGCTGTCCCGTAGCGCAGTCGCGCGCCGACGAGGTTGGGTGCGCCCAGCCCGGGCCGCGTGCGGATCGACCAGGCGTCCTGCAGTTCCGGTTCGGCGTCGAGGAGGAACCGGAGCCAGTCGAAGACGTGGGCACCCTCGTGGACGACGGGGCTGCCGTGGCCGAGGGTGCTCTCGATCAGCGTGCTGTGCGCCGTGTCGGCGGTGCGCTGCTCGTCGTAGATGTGGGCGCGCACCAGCAGCGCGGGCCCGAGCTCCCCGCTCGCGATCACCTCACGCAGCGCGATCATGCCGGGGTCGTGCCGGTAGGTCAGGCCGACCTGGATCCGCGCGCACTCCACCGCCGTCAGCACCGCGTAGGCGCCACCGGCCGCCACCGAGGTGGCGACGGGCTTCTCGGCGAGGACGAACCGGCCGCGGCGGGCGGCCTCGATCACGAGGTCCGGCGTGACCCACGGCGGCGTCGCGAGCACGACGGCGTCGACATCGTGGCGGTCGAGCGCAGCGGCCAGCCGTTCGACCACCGGCACGCCCGGCGGGAGCAGCGGCGCGGACCGCGCCCGCTGCGCCGCTGCGGGTTCGACGGCCACCCGCAGTCGGACGTCGTGGCGCCGCAGGATCGCGGGCAGATGCGCGGTGCGCCCGATCTCCCCGAGCCCGACGAGCGCGATCCCGAGCGGTCCCATCGCACCCCCTGCGGTCGGATCGATCAGCTTCTATCTACGAAATACCGGATATCAATCCGATAAATCGAAGATTAGCAGCGCCCGCCCGGGTTCGACAAGGGAGCACCACCGCCGCCGCCGGGCGGTTGCCTGCACTGGCGTCGAATGCGATGCTCCGCAATATCAGGTATATCTCTACGATTTCGAAGGATGTGACGGCATGACGTCCGAGTCCGCGCGCGGCTGGCGACCGATCACCGCCCCCGGGGCACCCGATCCGCGCGGTGGCGCCTACAGCGTCGCCGCCGTTGCTGGCGACCTCGTGTTCACCGCTGGCCTCGGCCCGGTCGATCCCGCGACGGGCACGATCGTCGGCACGGAGGTCGGCGAGCAGACCCGCCAGGTGCTCCGCAATCTCACCGCGGTGCTGGGCGGCGCCGGCTGCACGCTCGACGACGTCGTCAAGGTCACCGTGCACCTGGCGAACGGCGACGCCGACTGGCCGGCCTACAACGCCGCCTACCTGGAGTTCTTCCGCCCGCCCTACCCCGCGCGCACCACCGCGGGCTCGCAGCTCGGCTCGATACTGGTCGAGATCGACGTGGTGGCGGTGCGGCCGCCTCAGCGGTAGCGCGCGGCCGCGAGCGATCCGACGAGGTCGGCGACGACCCCGCGGAGGTCGCGGCCGGGCGCTGCGGTCAGCGCGCTGCCGATCCCGACGGCGACGGCCCCGTGGCGGACCCATTCCGGCGCGTCCGCGAGCCCGACCCCGCCGGTCGGCACCAGGCGCAGGTGAGGCAGTGCGACCAGCACGTCGGCGAGGGCGCGGGGCGTCCACGTCGTGGCCGGGAAGACCTTGACGAGGTCGGCCCCGGCCCGGTGCGCCGCAAGCATCTCCGTCGGGGTCGCCGCGCCGGGGAGCACCCCGACGCCGGACGCGGCGGCGTACGCGATCACCTGCTCGCAGAGCACGGGCGCGACCAGGAACCGGGCACCGGCCGCGACGGCCTGCCGGGCCTGGTCAACGTCGACGACGGTGCCGGCGCCGACGAGCGCCCGGTCGCCCGCCGCTGCGGCCAGCGCCGTGATCGTCGGCAGCGCGTCGGGCGTGGTGAGCGAGACCTCCACGACCCGCACGCCCGCGTCGACGAGGGCCATCGCCCGCTCGAGCGCCGCCGGGCCGGACCGCTCGCGGACGATGGCCACCACCCCCTGCTCCGCGACCGCGGCACACCACTCCGGCACGTTCGCCTCCTCGCCCGCAGTCATCGCCGCACCATCCCGGCCCCGCCCGAGGGCATCGCCACCTCGGCCGCCGTCGGCAACCCCTCGATGTCGCCGGGGACGGCGACCACCGCAGCCGCAACGATCGCCCCCTGCCGCAGCGCGGCCCCGACGTCCCGGCCGCGGGTACGCGCCGCGAGGAACCCCGCGGCGAAGGCGTCTCCCGCGCCGACGGGGTCGACCGCGTGCACGGGCACCGCGGGCTGCTCCCACGTGGTGGTGCCATCGGTCGCCCAGGCGCCGCGGGCGCCGTCCTTGAGCACGACGAGCCGGGCCGCGCGTTCCAGGAACCAGGCTGCGGCGTCCGCGGGCACGCCACGCCCGGTGATCAGCTCGGCCTCGTCCCGGCCGGCCAGCACGACGTGCGCCGCGGCGGCGAGCGGACGGAGCACCGCCGCGGTGCGCTCGACCGGGCCGAGGCGCCTACGGACGTTCGGATCGAAGACCACGGTCAGCCCGTGCTCGCTCGCGAGCCGGACCGCCCGCTCGGACGCCGCCCTGGCCGTGTCCGACAGCACCGCGGTGATGCCCGAGAGGAACAGGGTGCGGGCCGAGCGCAGGTAGTCGGCGTCCACATCGGAGGGGCCGAGGGTGCTCGCCGCCGAGCCGGCCCGGTGGTACTGCACGGTGACGGGCCGGTCGGCGAGCGCGTCCCGGACGAGCAGGCCCGTCCAGCCGTCGGGGTCGAGCCGCACCCGGGACGTGTCGACGCCCTCGGCCCGCAGCGTGGCCGCCACGAGCCTGCCGGGGACGTCGTCGCCGAGCCTGCCGAACCAGCCGGCGCGCAGGCCGAGGCGCGACAGGCCGACGGCGACGTTGAACTCCGAACCGGCGACGGTTCGGCGCAGCGTCGCCGCGGCCGCGAGCGGTAGGCCGGGCTCGGCCAGGTGCACGACCATGGCCTCGCCGAACGTCACGACGTCGAGCTCGGGCACGGCGCCTCCCTCCGCAGAGTGTCATAGGCAGCTGATCGTACGAATTACCGTATATGACATTGACTATCTGTAGACAGAGGGGCGCGTGCGGTCTTAGGCTCCCGCTCCGTGTCCGACGTGGTGTACGACCTCGCGACCCTCGATCTCACCCGGCCCGGCATCAGCCACCACCGGCTCGCCTTCCCGCTCGACGGCAGCTGGGGCTCCTCACTCGTGCCGATCACGGTGATCAACGGCACGCGGCCGGGACCGCCGGGCGAGCCCGATCCGCCCGGCGTCGCCGTGTTCGGCGGCACCCACGGCGACGAGTACGAGGGCCAGGTCGCCGTCACCCGCCTGTGCCGCGACCTCGACCCGGAGCTGTTGCGCGGACACGTCGTGCTGATGCCGCAGCTCAGCGAGAGCGCATGCCGCGCGCACAGCCGGACCTCACCAGAGGACGGCATGAACATGAACCGGGCGTTCCCCGGCAGGCCGGACGGCTCGCTGTCGTCGCGGATCGCGCACTTCGTGTCCAGTCGCGTACTGCCCGGCGTCGACGTCGTGCTCGACCTGCACGCGGGCGGCCACCAGATGACCTACGCGCTGTGCACGTCCTTCCATCCGCTCGCCGACGCCGAGGCAACGCGCCGGACCGTCGATACGGCGCGGCTGTTCGGCACGCCGTTCGTGTTCGTCTACTCGCGACAGCTGGCGTCCGGGCTGCTGACCGACCACGCCGAGGACCTCGGCAAGATCACGCTCGGCGGCGAGTTCGGCCGCGGCGGCGCCACCAGCCGGGTCGGCACGGAACACGCCTACGAGGGCGTGCGCAACGTCCTGCGCCACTACGGCCTGCTCGACGAACCGGTGGTGGCACTGGGGGCCACGCCGAGCCGGGTCGTCGCCGCACCGAGCCTCGACGGGTACGTGCCCGCACCCCGCGACGGCGTCTGGGAGCCGACGGCCGACCTCGGCGACGACGTGGTTGCCGGCGATCTGATCGGCAGGCTGCACGACTTCGCCGAGCACCCCACCGGTGTCGCGGAGATCCGGGCGCACCGCGACGGTGTCCTCATCGCCTCCCACTACGGCGCCCGGTGCGAGCAGGGCAACACGATCTTCGTCATCGCCGAGGAGGTGCGGGCGTGAAGATCACGGCCGTCGAGCTGATCACGCTCAAGTCGCCAGGGCTCTACCGCAACCCGGACGGAGCCGAGGAGCCACCGGGACCGACGTTCCTCGGCCTGGTCAAGGTGTCCACGGATGCCGGCATCACCGGATGGTCCGATGTGGAGACGTCCGCGCACGTCGCCCGCGCGGTGATCGAGGCGCCACCCTGGAGCGAGCCTGGCACCGAGACGTTCCACGGGCTGGCCTCGCTGATCGTCGGGGAGAACCCGCTGGAGGTGGAACGGCTCTGGTACAAGATGTACCGGGGAAGCATCTACTACGGCAGGCGCGGGGTGGCGATCCAGGCGATCTCCGCCATCGACATCGCGCTGTGGGACATCATGGGCCAGGCCTACGGCCAGCCCGTGCACGTCCTGCTCGGCGGGAAGTGGCGCGACAGCGTCCGCGCCTATGCCAGCACGCTGTTCCGGCCGACCCCGGGGGCGATGCGCGAGGCGACCGCCGGCTACCTGGAGGCGGGCTTCACCGCCGTCAAGTTCGGTTGGGGCGGGTTCGGCAACGACCGGCGCCGCGACGTCGCACTCGTCGACGCGGCGCGCGACGTGCTCGGCGACGACCGCGACCTGCTCATCGACACGGGCTGGTTCGTCGAGCGCACGCCGAAGGAGGCGGTGCAGCTGGTGCGGGCGCTGGAGCACGCGCGCCCGTACCTGATCGAGGAACCGCTGCACCCCGAGGACTACGCGGGCTACCGCTTCCTCGCCGAGCGGGTCGACACGCTGATCGCGTGCGGCGAGCAGGAGGCCACCGAATGGGGCTTCCGCCAGTTGCTGGAGCAGGGTCGGGTGGACGTCCTGCAGCCCGACCTCAGCCGCTGCGGCGGCTTCACCGCGGCCCGCAAGATCGTGCACCTCGCCGAGCTGGCGAACGTGCTCGTGATCCCGCACTCCTGGTGCTCCGACCTGCTCACGGCCGCCTCGCTGCACCTCACGGCGTTCCTGCGACGGGCGGAGTTCGTGGAGTTCAACGTCTCGCAGGGTCCGCTGTCGCGAGAGCTCGTGACCGCGCCGCTGGCGTTGCGCGACGGGCACCTCGACGTGCCCACCGGACCCGGTCTCGGCGTGCAGGTCAACCTCGACACGGTGGAGCGCTACCGGGTCGCCTGATATCTTCATGTTGTCAGAGTTGTCTTCGGTATTTCGATTTTCCAGAAGGACGGTCGGGGTGGCGGAACCGGGGTCGAGTCGCAGGTCCGCCCGCCATCGGCCGTCTCCGGCCGGCCGGCCCCGGCTCGACGGCTAGGATTCGCGCCCGTGCCCGCCCCCGATCGTGCCGCCGAGGCCGACGAGCGTCCGCCGTCGCCCGCGGTCGACCGCGCGCTGACCATCCTCGAGACGCTGGTGGCAGCCGACGCCCCGATGACGCTCACCGCGCTCGCCCATGCTGCCGACGTCCCGCTGGCCACGTGCGCGTCGATCGCGCAGACGCTGGAGATCCGCGGTTACGCGAGCCGCACGGTGGTGGGCCGCAGCCACTTCTGGCGTCCCACGCTCAAGCTCAGCGGGCTCGCCGCCCAGCTGGATCGCAAGATCGACCTGTCTTCGCTGACGCAGCCGTTCCTACGCACGCTCGTGGACCTCACCGGGATGGCAGCGCACGTCGGCGTCCTGGAAGGCACACTCGTGATCTACGTGGCCAAGGTCGGGGCGCCGGGCATGGTCCAGTTCAACACCTACCCGGGCAAGACGGCCCCGTTCAACCTCACCGCGCTGGGCCGGGCCGTCGCGGCCCACCTGCCCGAGGCGGCGCTGGCCCCGCTGCTCAAGCGCCTGATCCCCGGTACGGGCCCCAATGCCGTCCCGGTCACGCCGGCGAGGATGCGCGCGATGCTCGCCGAGGTGCGCGAGCGCGGCTACGCGGTGGAGGATGAGGAGGAGGACGCCGGCATCGGCTGCATCGCCGCGCCGTTCTTCGACGCGCAGGGTGAGGTCGCCGGCTCCATCGGCGTCACCGGCTGGGTGGAGCGGGTGCGCGGCGCGAGCCTGACCGAGGTGGTGAACGCCGTCACCACCCAGAGCGCGCTGCTGAGCCGGGAACTGGCGGCAGGGCGCACGCCCTGACCCGCGCCCTCAGCGCAGGGGCGACCCGGAGAAGTGGCACGCCGCCAGGTGACCCTCCGACGTCTGCTGCAGGGGTGGCTCCTGCTCGGCGCAGATCTGCTGCGCGATCGGGCAGCGGGTGCGGAAGCGGCAGCCCGACGGCGGGTCGATCGGGCTGGGCACGTCCCCGGACAGCACGATCCGTTGCGAGGCCCGGCCCGGCTCCGGACGCGGCACGGCCGAGAGCAGCGCGACCGTGTACGGGTGCTGCGGGCTCTCGAACAGCTCCGCCGACGGCGCCAGCTCCACGATCTTGCCCAGGTACATGACGGCGACGCGGTCGCTGATGTAGCCGACCACCGCCAGGTCGTGCGCGACGAACAGGTAGGTCAGGCCCAGGTCGCGCTTGAGCTCGACGAGCAGGTTGAGCACCTGGGACTGGATGGAGACGTCCAGCGCCGACACCGGCTCGTCGGCCACGACGAAGCGCGGGTCGAGCACCAGCGCGCGGGCGATGCCGATGCGCTGGCGCTGCCCGCCGGAGAACTCGTGCGGGTAGCGGTCGGCCGCGTCGCGCGGCAACCCGACCCGGTCCAGCGTCTCCCGCACCCGCGCGGCCCGCTCGTCGCGGGACTGCCCGCGCGCGTGCACGGTCAGGCCCTCGCCGACGATGTCGCGCACCCGCAGGCGCGGGTTCAACGAGCCCGCGGGATCCTGGAAGATGATCTGCATGTCGCGGCGCAGCGACTTCAGATCCCGGCGACCCACGGTCGTCAGGTCCCGGCCCTCGAACCGGACGGTGCCCGCCGTGGGCGGGATCAGCTGCAGCAGCGTCCTGGCCAGCGTGGACTTGCCGCAGCCCGACTCCCCCACCAGGCCGACGGTCTCCCCGCGTCGGATCTGCAGGTCCACCCCGTCGACGGCCCGGACGTGGCCGACGGTGCGCCGCAACACCCCGTGGCGTACCGGGAACACCGTGGTGACGCCGCGGGCGTCAAGCACCGGTTCGACATCAGCCGGCTCAGGCACGGCCGACCCCCTTCCCCGTCGACACGCCGGCCTCGTCGACGCGCAACCAGCACGCCGCGTCCTGCTCGTCAATGGCCACGAGCGGCGGATACTCGGCGAGGCACCGGTCGTGGGCGTAGTCGCACCGCGCGGCGAACCGGCAGCCGACCGGCCACCGCCGCGGGCTGGGCACCATGCCGGGGATGACCTTCAGCGGCTCCTGCCGGTTCATGCCCAGCACCGGGATCGACCGCAGCAGCGCCTCCGTGTACGGGTGCTGCGGCCGCCGGAACACCTCCGCGACCGGTCCGCGCTCCACGATCCGCCCGCCGTACATCACGGCCACGTCGTCGGCCATCTCGGCGACGACGCCCAGATCGTGGGTGATGAGCAGCATCGCCATGCCCAGCTCGTCACGCAGCCTCCGCATCAGGTCGAGGATCTGCGCCTGGATGGTGACGTCGAGCGCGGTGGTCGGCTCGTCGGCGATCAGCAGCTTCGGGTCGCACGCCAGCGCCATCGCGATCATGACACGCTGCCGCATGCCACCCGAGAGCTTGTGCGGATGGTCGTCGGCGCGCCGCTCCGGCGCCGGCACGCCCACCAGCCGCAGCATCTCGACCGCGCGTTCCCGCGCCTGCGGCGCCGACACGTCCCGGTGCAGCCGCACGGCCTCGGCGATCTGACGCCCGACGGTGTGTGCTGGGTTCAGCGAGCTCATCGGCTCCTGAAAGATCATCGAGATCTCGTCGCCGCGCAGGTGCCGCAGCTCCGCCTCGCTCGCGCCCGCGAGGTCACGGCCGTCGAACACGATCCGGGTGCCGGGCAGCACGCGGCCTGGCGGGTCCACCAGCCCCATGATCGACAGGGCCGTGAGGCTCTTGCCCGAACCGGACTCGCCTACCAGGCACAACGTCCGGCCGTGCTCGATCGTCAGATCCACACCGTCGACGGCCCGGATCGCGCCGGTGCGGGTGGCGAAGTGGGTGTGCAGGTCGCGGACCTCCAGCAGCGCCGTCACGGCGCCTCATCGAGGAAGCGCGCCAGCACGTTGCGCGTGACCGCCGCGACGCCCTTGTCCACCTGCACCGCGGCCGACCAGGTGATGGAGCCGACCGAGAACACCTCGCCACCACCCCGCTCGGCCCGCACGTGCACGATCTCGCCCCCACCGGAGTCCGGGTTGAGGCCGGTTGCCAGCAGGTGGGTGCTCACCGGACTGTCGGGCGCCCGCTTGTCGGTCTCGTGTCCCGACGCGCCGCCCGGGATCCGCTCGTGGAGGCTCTCGGTGCCGAACACGTCGCCGTCGGCCAGCCCGGTGCCGGCGAACACCCAGTGCCCGGCGTCGACCACGCGGTAGGGCGCCGACGTGCCCTCGCCGGCATGGGTGAACACCACACCCAGCAGCGCCGAGGTCGGCCGGTGCGTGCGGTGCATGCGGTTCTCGTCCGGGCCGTCGGGGTCCTCGTCCTGGGTCAGGAACCGCAGCGTGGCCGGATCGAGGAACTCCACCTCGCAGTCGACGCCGTTGCCGCCCAGGTACATCAGCTTCCCGCCGCGCTCGTGCACCCACGCGTACACCGCGTCGTACATCTCCCGCGACCAGTACTCGGGGTGCGTGCTGATCACCAGTACCCGGTAGCGGTCGAGGTCGAGGGTGCCGTCGTGCAGCTGGGCCTCGGCGTAGAGGTCGTGGTCGAACCCCTCACGCTCCATCCACGACAGCAGCCGCCACTCCGCAGCGGCCAGGTGGCAGGGCTGGCGGCCCCGGATCGGGTCGCCGGGACGCTCGTCGCGCCCGATCTGGTTGAGCGGCTCCGGCCGGTCGAACGAGAGCGGGCGGTAGTGCTCGTCGGCGGGCTGGTGCTCGGTGGACGTGCCGGTGCGGTAGCGGTCGAGGTCGGTGTGGGCGAAGACGATCGGTCGCGGGGGCAGTGCCGTGGCGTTGATGTAGTTGCTGCGCCCGCCGAAGTTGTTGTAGGCCAACCAGCTGTTGGTGGAGGCGAGCACGGCGATCGGGCTGGCCGGGACGGCGGGGGCCACCACCCACGGGAACGAGAAGTGCGCACCGGACTCGGTCTCGAGGTGGAAGTAGTACAGGCCGGACGCCCCCGGCGCGGTGACGGCGGTGTGCTGCGCCCAACCGACGCCGGTCTGCGTGTAGTCACCGTCGGGTGTCACCTGCACGGTCGCCCGCGGGCCGTGCTCGTCGAACCAGCCGACGAGGCGTACCTGCTGTGCCTCGACACCGTGGCGCACCAGGGTGAGCCGGTAGGGCTCGGCACTGTGCACCCGCACCGAACCGGTACCGCCCGCAACCGTCCACTTCGGCCAGACGTAGCCACTGGGCGCCTCGGTGAGCAGCCGCAGGTGCGCCGGGTCCGCCGTGCCGTCGGCTGCCACCTGCACCACGGCGCGCTTCGCGCCGTAGCCGTCGCGGGCGAGCGTGACGCGGTAGTGCCCCGGTGCCAGCTCGCCGTGCACCGCCCCGCTCGGCGCCGAACGCAGGACGACCACGTCGGTGCCGTCGTCGAACTCGACGTCGACGCCCGCGAGTGCGGCGAACCGTTCGTCGCTGACGTGGCAGATCACGGTCACGATGCCGCACCGACCCGCTGCAGACCCAACGCGCCCAGCGCGTCGGCGTGGATGATCTGCTCGATGCCCTCTTCCGGGATGCGCGGCATCCCCGTGCCGGCGACCACGTCGTTGACCCGGCGCAGACCGGCGATCGCCTCCGCGGTGTTCGCGATCGGGAAGTCCGATCCCAGCAGCAGCTTGCCCATGGCTCCCCACTCCGAGGCGTAGAGCAGCGACTCGTAGCAGACCCACGGCCGCAGGTAGATCGACGAGACGTCGGCGTAGACGTGTGGGTGCTTGCGAATGGTCATGACGGTCTCGCGGCCCCACGGGTGACCCATGTGCGCCATCACGATGCGCAGCTCCGGGAACTTGATCGCCACCTCGTCGGTGACGAGCGGGTGGGTGTAGCGCAGCGGCGCGAACCGGATCGGGGAGGCACCCTGGTGGAACAGGATCGGCAACCCGACCCGCTCGGCGTGGCCGTACACCGCGAGCGCCTCGTCGCACAGCGGCTCGAAGTCCTGGTAGTTGGGCCCGAGCTTGATACCGACCAGTCCCTGGTCGCGCCAGCGCTCGATCTCGTCGATGACGTCGGACTGCCGCGGGTCCACCGACATGAACCCGATGCGCCGCTGCGGCGCGTCGGCGCAGAAGGCGGCCGTCGCGGAGTTGGTGTCCTCCGGCCGGTAGTCCAGGCCGGTGGCCTCCAGGGGGTTCGCGACCGCGATGTTGAACACGATCGAGACGTCGGCCGCCGCCATGGCGGTGTCGTAGTCGGCCCACGAGTTCGTGGTGACGACCGGCCGGTCGGTGCGCCAGTTGTCGAACGTGCGGACCTGGTCGGCGGGAACCTCGGTGCGGTGGGTCGGGGTGTGGGCGTGCACGTCCACGATCATGGTGAGGGGCTCCTGCTCATCGGAACTGTGCAACTCATCGGAATTGGGCGACGATGTCGGGTCGGGGCACGACACCCAGCCCGGGTGCGGCGCCGAGCCGAACGCGGCTGCCGTCGCTGTCGAGCGGCTCGGCGAGGATGTCCTCGGCGTAGTAGTGCGCGCCGATGATGTCGGATGGGAAGTCCGTGGCCAGGTGCGCCACGGCGCAGGCGACGTGCAGCTGTGCGGCCGCTCCGATGCCCAGCTCCCCGTTGGAACCGATGAGGCTGCGGATCCCGAAGGCGTGCGCGGTGGCCGCCAGCTCCACCGCGCGTCCCGGGCCGCCCGCCTTGCCCACGTAGACGCTGATGACGTCGGCGGCGTCGGCCCGGATCACCCTGGTCAGGTCGGCCAGGTCGAACACCGACTCGTCGGCGACCACCGGCACGCCGAGTGCCCGCACGGCTGCCAGCCCCTCGACGTCGCGGGCCGCGCACGGCTGCTCGACGAACGCGATGCCGTAGGGCGCCAGCAGCGGTACCGCCCGCGCGGCCTCGGCCCGCGACCAGCCGCCGTTGGCGTCGACGCCGAGGAACGCGTCGGGTCCGGCCAGCTCGCGGGCGGCGGCCACCCGCGCGACGTCGCCGGCCACTCCGAGCCCGACCTTGACCTTGAACGCGCCGAACCCGGCCCGGCGGGCGGCCGCGTAGGTGCGGCGCAGCGTGTCCCCGTCACCCGAGAGCGACAGCTTGATCGGGACCTCGGTGCGGTAGGGGCCACCGAGCACCGTCGCGAGCGGGAGCTCCAGCCAGCGGGCCCAGCAGTCCCACAGCGCGATCGAGACGCCGGACTTGGTGAACGGGTTCGCCGCGAGCACCCGGTCCATCACCCGTTCCAGCGCCCCGACCGGGGCGAGCGGGGCACCGAGCAACGCCGGGGCGAGCACGGTGCGGAGGAGGTGCTCGGCCGTGGTGCCGTCCTCTCCACTCCACAGCGGCGTGGCGCTGACCTCGCCGTAGCCGACCTCCGTGCGGCCGTCCGGGCCGGCGACGGTGATCCGCACCAGCAGGAAGTCGGAGCGCTCGTGGCCACCCTTCGCACCGTGCACCACCAGCTCGGGGTGCGCAGCGAGTCCGACGTGGGCGGTCTCGATCGCACGGATCGTCGGGATGCCCGTCATGATCGCGCCAGAGCGGTGAGGCGGGCGGCGAGCGCGGCGACGCAGGCGTCGAACCACTGCCGGCCCGCGTCGGCGCCTGCCGTGGCCGGCCGGTCGGTGAAGCCGTCGATGCGCGTCCAGGACTCCTGCTCGTGGACGGTCACCGCCCTCGGACCCGGCGCGGCGGCGGGTCCCGGCCGGTCGGACAGGTCGCAGACCAGCTCGGGCCGCAGGTGCGCGACCAGCGAGGTCTCGAACGCGCCCGCGTGCCCCGGGACGGGCGTGCCACCCGGGTCGGGCCCGGCATCGGCGAGCAGCAGCTCCCAGTAGTCGGCGTAGGCGACCCGCAGCCCGGGATGGGCCGTGGCGGCGCGCTGCGCCGCACTGTGGCACGGGCCGCGGTTGCCGCCGTGCCCGTTGACGACGAACAGCCGCCGACCGCCCGCGGCGTGGACCGAGCGTGCGAGGTCGAGCAGGACCTCGGTCATCGTCTCGACCCGCAGCGAGAGCGTCCCGCCGAACGGGAAGTGGTGGTCCGAGGCGCCGAACGGGAGCGTCGGTGCCACCACGAGATCACGCCCGGTCGGGGTGGTCGCGGCCGCCGCGACCACAGCGTCGACGACCAGCGCATCGGTGCCGGTGGGCAGGTGCGGGCCGTGCTGCTCGGTGGCGCCGACGGGCAGCACCACCCACGCCTGCGGGAGCAGGGCGCCGAGCCGCTCGCGGGTCAGCTCGGCCCAGCGGTAGGTGGTCATGCCGCCAGCCAGTAGCGGTGGGACGTGGCCGTGTAGCCCAGCGACCGGTAGAAGGCGTGCGCGTCCTCGCGGGCCAGGCCGCAGGTCAGCTCGATGCCGGCGCAGCGGTGGGCGACCGCGTGGTCCATCGCTGCGGCCATCAGCTGCCGGGCGGCACCCGAGCGGCGTGCAGCCGGGCTCGTCACGAGTGCGGTGACCTGCACCAACGGCAGCTCGTGGCCGAAGTAGTGCTCGATCGTCGCCGCCACGAGCCCACCGAGCTCGCTCCCCCGCTCGGCGACGAACACCTGCTCGCGGGCCCTCGCCAGCCGCCGGCGCGCCTCGGCGGTGTCGACGTCCGGCGAGCCGAGCTCGGTGAGCAGTACCGCGACGCCGGGCGCGTCGGCAAGGGTCGCCGGCCGGATGGTCCATGCAGGTTCAGGCATCGCGCACCTTCGGGTCGAGGATGTCGCGCAGGCCGTCACCGAGGAAGTTCAGGCCCAGCACGACGATCATGATCGCAACGCCGGGACCGATCGCCAGCCAGGGCGCGAGCTGCATGTAGGGCATCGAGTCCTTGAGCATCGATCCCCAGGACGGCTCCGGCGGTTGGGTGCCGAGCCCGAGGAAGCTCAACGCTGCCTCGGTGAGGATCGCCGAGGACATGTAGACGGTGCACAGCACGATCACCGGCCCCAGGATGTTGCGCAGCACGTGCCGCGTCATGATCCGGAGGTCGGAGACGCCGAGCGCGCGCGCCGCCTCGATGTAGGGCCGCGCCATCACCGACAGCGCCGACGCCCGGATCACCCGGGCGAACGCGGGCGCGAAGACGATGCCGATCGCGATCATCGCGTTGGTGCGGCTCGGCCCGAGCAGCCCGGCGATGAGGATGGCGAGCACCAGGCTCGGCACGGCGAACAGGATGTCGACGATGCGCATCAGGACGGCGTCGACGACGCCGCGATAGAACGCCGCGACCACGCCGAGCAGGATGCCCAGCAGCAGCGCGATGGCGACCGCGACGACACCGACCTGCAGCGACACCTGCGCGCCGTGCACGACCCTGGCGAACACGTCGCGGCCGAGCTGGTCGGTGCCCAGCGGGTGTGCCCCGCTCATGCCCAGCAGCCTGCGGAAGTCCTGCGCGGCGAAGGGGGTGGACCACACCAGCGGGCCCAGCACGGCGGTGAGCACGGTCAGCACGATGACGCCCAGCCCGACCATCCCGAGCGGGTTGCGCAGCAGCGACCGCAGGTCCGCCCAGCGCTCCGGCCGGGGCACCACCTCGCCTGCGACATCGGGCCCGTGCTCGGCGAGCGCGACGTCGGGTGGCGACGGGAGCGGACCGGTCACCGGCGCCTCCCCTTTCACTGTTCGATCCGGGGATCGAGGTAGCCGTAGAGCAGGTCGACCACGAAGTTGAGCGCGATGAACACCGCTGCGAGGAAGATCGCCGTGACCTCGACGACGGGATAGTCCCGGTTGTAGGTGGACTGCACCAGCGTGTTGCCGACGCCGGGCAACCCGAAGATCACCTCGATGATCGTGGCGCCGCCCATCAGGTTGCCGACCTGTGTACCGATCACGGTGACGACCGGGATCATCGCGTTGCGCACCGCGTGCCGGGTGATCACGCGCAGCGGCGGCGCGCCCTTGGCCCGCGCGGTGCGGACGTAGTCCTCCTGCAGCACCTCCAGCACGCTGGCGCGCGTCATCCGCATGACGGCGGCCAGCAGGTACAGCGACACCGCGAAGGCCGGGATGGCCATCTGTCCGAGGTTGCCGAGCGGGTCGTCCCAGATCGGGATCCAGGTGACCTGGGGAACCCACTGCAACAGCGTCGACGTGAGCAGGAGGGCGAGTATCGCGATCCAGAAGTTCGGCACCGACAGCCCGATCAGCCCGCCGATGCGCACGACCATGTCGGTGACGGTGTCGCGGCGCACCGCGGAGACCACCCCGAGCGGGATGCCGACCACCACGGCGAAGACCGTGGCCAGCACCGTCAGCTCGAGCGTGATCGGCACGGCCCGACCGAGGATCTGCGTCACCGGCTGCCCGCTGAGGAACGACGAGCCGAGGTCTCCGGTGAAGATCCCCGTGACGAAGTGCCAGTACTGCAGCAGGAACGGGTCGTCGAGACCGAGTGCGGTGCGGACCGCCGCCCGGGACTCCTCCGACGAGCCGCTGTCCCCGCTGAACAACGAGGTCGTGACGTCCCCCGGCAGGAGGCGCACGAGCGCGAAGATCAGCAGTGACATCCCGACGAGCGTCGGGACGAGCTGCAGCAGCCGGGTACCTGCGATGCGGAACATGCGCTACCCGGTGACCCAGGCCTGCGCCAGGCCACGCTCGGTGTCGTCGACGCTGACGTACATGTTCTGCAGCCGCTTGCGCACCGCCTGGAACTTCGACGGTGCCACGAGCGGCATCGTCGGCCACTCGGTCAGCACGATCTCCTGCATGCGCGTGTACATCGTCGCCCGCTTCGCCTGGTCGGTCTCGGCGATGCTCGCATAGATCAACCCGTTGAGCTCGGTGTTGGAGTACCCGCCCGCGAACCATGCCTTGGCGGTGGATCCCTGCGGGTCGAAGTCGGTGAAGTAGCCGCTCGGGTCGCCCCGCATGCCCCGCCCGGTCAGCGACCACTCGAAGGAGCCCGCGCTGTCGTTCTTCGCGAAGGTGCCGATCTCCAGCGGCTGCACCGTGACGTTGATGTTGATCTGCTTGAGCTGCTCGGCGAGGATCTGCGCGATCTGCACGTAGTCGTCGGGGCTGGAGATCGCTTGCATCGTGACCGAGAAGCCGCCGGACTGCCCGGCGTCGGCCATCAGCTGCTTGGCCTTCGCCACGTCGACCTTCTCGTAGTTCGACTTCAGCTGATCCTGCGGGATCGGCCAGCTGCCGTAGCTCGGCGGGATCTTGCTCGTGTACGAGGCGTCGCCGCCGTAGACGTTGTCGATCAGCTTCTGCCGGTCGACCACGAGGTTGATGGCCTGCCGCACCCGCACGTCGTCCCACGGCTTGCCGCCCCTGAGCGAGAAGTGCAGCTCGCGGAACGCGGCGGTGGGGCCCTTGAGGACCTCGACGTTCGCGTTGCCGGCGAGCGTCAGCGCGACGTCGCTGGAGAGCGTGGTGCCGTCGATCGTGCCGGACACCAGGTTCGCCAGCCGCGCCTGCACGTCGGGCAGCACCTTGAGCGTGAGCGCGTCGGGGTGGGGCAGGTCGGGCTGCCAGTACTTCGGGTGCCGGGCGAGCTCGACGCGGTCGTTGGGCACGTACGTGCGCACCATGAAGGGGCCCGTGCCGTCGGCGTTGCTGCGCGTGTCCACCCGGTCGTAGAGCCCGGCCGGCACGACGAAGGAGTACGCGAGCCACGCGCAGTAGCCCAGCAGTGTGCCGTCCGGCTGCGCCATGGTGAAGCGCACCGTGTACTTGTCCGGCGTCTCGATGCTCGCGATCTTCGGGTAGAACGCGGTGACGTTGCCGGGCGCCGGCGGTGCCTTCTGCAGCTCGAACGAGTACTTGACGTCGCCGGAGTCGAGCTCCTTGCCGCTGTGGAAGAACACGTTCTTGCGCAGCGTGAACTCGTAGGTCGTCGGATTCGGCGTGGTCCACGACTCGGCCAGCACCGGCACGACCTTGAGGTCCTTGTCCCAGCCCACCAGCGACTCGTAGACGAGGTTCTTGACCTCCACACTGGATGTGTTGCCGACCCCGAACGGCGTCAGCGTCGCCGGGTCGGCCACGAGTGCCCAGGTCAGGGTCCCGCCGCGCACGGCGGGGCCGGTCGGCGTGGTGGCCGCGCCGGGTTCGGGCCGATCGCCCGGGCCGGCGCCGCAGGCGGCGAGGAAGGCGCCGAGCCCCGTCAGGCCGCCGATGCGCAGCAGGTCGCGCCTGCTCAGGCCGGCCGCGCGGACCAGGTCCTGCTCGGGGGTGTCCAGTAGCGACATGTCCGTCCGTCCCATCGGTGGCGAGAGGGGTCGAAATCCGTGATTTATCTACGAAATACCGTATATCTATCTGAGTTGTCGTAGATTATCAGCGGGTGTCGGCACAGACAAGCGTTCATGGACCAGGGTTGCGGACCACGAGCGGACAGCACGAAGGACCGGACCGACCGCAACGTTCGCGGTCGGTCCGGTCCGGGTCGATCCGGGGTTCAGGTCCGGGGGTTCAGGTCCGGGGGTTCAGGTCCGGGCTGCCGACGGCTCAGGAAGCCACCGCCGTCGCAGCGACGAGCCCACCGGCGGTCCCGACGTAGTTCTCGGCCAGCAACTGCAGCGCCGCGGGCCGCGACACGACCGTCCGCAGCTCCGCCAGTGCGATCTCCCGGTCGATCGGGTCGGCCGGGGTGTGCATCAGCCCGGTGAGCCAGCTGGAGAAGTACTGGGCCCACCAGACGTGGCGCAGGCAGGTGGCGGAGTAGGCGTCGGCGAGCCGCTCGTCGCGCCTCCCGACCAGCGCCGCCAGCGCTGGCGCGAGCACCCGGACGTCGCGGACGGCCAGGTTGAGGCCCTTGGCGCCCGTCGGCGGGACGATGTGTGCGGCGTCGCCCGCGAGGAACATCCGGCCGTGGCGCATCGGTTCGGCGACGAACGAGCGGATCGGGGCCACCCCGAACTCGACGATCGGGCCCTCGGTGAGCTCCCAGCCGTCGGTGGTGGCCAGCCTGCGGTGCAGGTGCTCCCAGATCCGCCGGTCGGGCCAGTCCGCGCGGAGCGCATCGGGCTCGACCTGCAGGTACAGCCGGGTCAGCTCGGTCGAACGCATGCTCAGCATGCCCAGTCCGTCGGGGTGGTTGGCGTAGACCACGTGCTCCGACGAGGGCGGGACCTGCGCCATCACGCCGAGCCAGGCGAAGGGGTGCTCCCGCTCGTAGGTCCGCAGCAGGGCAGCCGGGATCGTCCGGCGCCCGATGCCGTGGAACCCGTCGGCGGCCACGACGGCGTCGGCGACGAGCTCGTGGCGCCGCGCGTCGTGGTCGAACACCACCACCGGCCGGTCCGACGTGACGTCGCGGATCTCGACCGCGGGGGCGTCGAACAGCAGCGGCTCGCCCTGGTCGAGGCGCAGCGCGATGAGGTCGCGCACGATCTCCTGCTGCCCGTACACGGTCATCGGCACGCCCGCGAGCTCGGTGACCGGGACGAGGTGGCGCTCGCCGTCGAGCCGCAGCTCGAACCGGTCGTGCACGAGCGCCTCGCGGTCCAGCCGCGCCCCGGCCCCGAGGTCGCGCAGCAGGTCGACGGTGCCCTGTTCGAGCACACCGGCCCGGATGCGCGCCTCGACGTAGCCGCGGCTGCGCGCTTCCAACACCACCGCGTCGATCCCGAGGCCGCGCAGCAGGTGCGCGAGCACGAGCCCGGCCGGGCCCGCGCCGATGACGGCGACCTGGGTGCGTACCGGCACGTTCACGATGCTGTCCGCTCGGAGGCGAGCTGGGCGTCGAGATCGGCCAGCACGCGATAGGTGGGCAGCACGGCCGCGAGGCCCGCCACCGGTTCGCGGCCCTCGATGATCGATGCCACGAAGTCCCGGTCCTGGCCCTCGACGCCGTTGGCCGGCACGCCCGCGTCGGCCACGTCGACCTTTGCGCCGTCGCCGGTGGCGAGGTCGTCGTAGCGGGCCACATAGGTTGCGGTGTCGCCGATGTAGCGGAACACGCTGCCCAGCGGGCCGTCGTTGTTGAAGCTCAGTGACAGCGTGGCGAGCGTGCCACCGGCGGTGCGCAGCTGGATCGCCATGTCCATGGCGATGCCGAGCTCCGGGTGGGACGGTCCGGCCAGCACGTTGGCCGCCACCACCTCCTCACCGGTCTGGTAGCGCAGCAGATCGACGGAGTGCGCGGCGTGGTGCCACAGCAGGTGGTCGGTCCAGCTGCGCGGCTCGCCCAGCGCGTTGGTGTTGGTGCGGCGCAGGAAGTAGGTCTGCACGTGGAGCTGTTGCAGCGTCAGCTCGCCCGCCCGGATGCGACGGTGCACCCAGCGGTGCGACGGGTTGTAGCGACGGGTGTGACCGGCCATGCACACCAGCCCGGTGCCCGCCGCGGCCGCGGTCACCGCCTCGGCACCGGCCCAGCTGTCGGCCAGCGGGATCTCCACCTGCACGTGCTTGCCGGCCCGCAGCGCGGCGACCGCCTGCGCGGCGTGCATCGGCGTCGGGGTGGCGAGCACGACGGCGTCGACGTCGTCGCGGGCGAGCACGGCGTCGAGGTCGCCCGTGGCGTGCGGGACGCCGTAGCGGGCCGCCACCTTCCCCGCCAGCTCCGGCACATCGCTGACGACGGCGGTGACCTGGGCGTCGTCGACCGCCGACAGCGCATCGAGGTGCTGGGTGCCGAACGCCCCGGTCCCGACGACCGCGACCCGCACACGCCCGGTCATACCGGTGGCCGCAGCACGATGTGGCCGACGGCGGTGTTGGACGCCGGCACGTGGTAGTGGCGGTGCAGCTCCTCCACGTCGGCACCGAGCGCGCCGCGCATGATCAGCCACATCACCATCTCGATGCCCTCCGACCCCGCCTCCCGCAGGTACTCCAGGTGCGGGATCCGGCGCAGCGCCTGCGGATCGGCGACGAGCCGGTCCAGGAACGCCGTGTCGAAGGGTGTGTTGATCAGACCGGCCCGTGGCCCCTGGAGCTGGTGGCTCATGCCGCCGGTGCCCCACACCTGCACGTTGAGGTCCTCGCCGAAGGACAGGACGGCCCGCCGGATCGCCTCCCCCAGCAACCAGCACCGGTTGCCCGTCGGCGGCGGGTACTGCACGACGTTCACGGCGACCGGGACGACCCGCACGGGCCATGCGGCGGGCGCGCCGAACATGAGCGAGAGCGGCACGGTCAGTCCGTGGTCGACGTCGAGCTTGTTGGCGATCGTGATGTCGAACTCGTCGAGGATCAGCGACTGCACGAGGTGCCATGCCAGCTCCGGATGGCCCTCGACCACCGGCACCGGACGCGGCCCGAAGCCCTCGTCGGCGGGCGCGAACGTCTCGGCGCACCCGATCGTGAACGTCGGGATCAGGTCGAGGGAGAACTCCGAGGCGTGGTCGTTGTAGACCAGGATGACGACATCGGGTCGCTCCTGGGTGATCCAGTCCCGGGTCCACGCGAACCCGTCGAACAGCGGCTTCCAGTAGTCGGTTCCGACCTGGTCGCGGTCCATGGCGGCCCCGATGGCCGGGACGTGGCTGGCGGCGACCCCTGCGGTGATGCGAGCCATGATCAGCGACCTTCCCGGATCGAACGCAGTCCCTGCGGCGAGCGGCCACCGGCGATCATCATCGCCGTGTACTCCTCGACGCTGACGCCGGTCATGATGCTGGCGGCCTCGGGGAAGCTGGTGCCATCGGTGGCGAGGATCTTGGCGAGGAAGTAGATGTTGCCGCCCTCGGCCAGCGCCGCGTTCCAGTCCCGGGTCAGCACCGCCTGCTTCTGGGCCTCCGACATCGGCCACTCGTCCACATAGGAGCGCTCGTCGGAGAGGAAGCGTTTGCGGTTGGCCGCGCTGCGCAGGCTCATGCAGAACTGGTTGAGCTGGTAGCCCTTGCGGGTCTGCTCGCCGGTGAACACGGTGGTTCCCGGGATGTCGTGCAGGTCGTCGTCGCTCATGGCAGGTCGCTCCAGTAGAGGCGGCGCGGATTGTCGATCAGCAGCGCCTGCTGCAGGTCGGCGGTGGGTGCGATCCGCGGGATGATGTCGACGAGGTGACCGTCGTCGGGCATGTGGGACGTCAGGTTCGGGTGCGGCCAGTCGGTGCCCCACAGCACGCGATCGGGGAACCGTTCGACCACGGTGCGCGCGAACGGCACGAAGTCGGTGTAGGCCGGTGGCCCGCTCACGGACAGCCGCTCGGGGCACGTCACCTTCGACCAGTACCGGGGATGCTCGGACAACAGGCGCAGGAACCGGGCGAACCCGGGATCGCCGGTACCGGCCGCGATGTCGGGCCGCCCCATGTGGTCGACGACGACGGTGGTGGGCAGTGCGGTCAGCAAGTCCCACCGCGCCTCGAGGTCGGCGGCCTCGAAGTAGACAACCACGTGCCAGCCCAGCGGAGCGATCCGCTCGACGATGCGGTGGTAGTAGGCATCGGGTTTCGGCTCGACGAGCCGCCGCACGAAGTTGAACCGCACCCCGCGCACTCCCGCGGCATGCAGGTCGGCCAGCTCGCCGTCGGACACGGTGCTGCGCACGGTCGCCACCCCACGCGCCCGGCCGCCTGCCGCGTGCAGCGCGTCGACCATGGCCCCGTTGTCGGCACCGTGGCAGGTGGCCTGCACGATCACGTTGCGCTCGAACCCGAGGTGGTCGCGCAGCGCGAACAGCGCGTCCTTCCCGGCGTCGCACGGCGTGTAGTTGCGTTCCGGCGCGAAGGGGAACTCGGCGCCCGGGCCGAAGACGTGGCAGTGGGCGTCGACGGCACCGGGGGGCAGCCGGAACGCCGGACGGCTGGGTGTGGGGTGGTAGGGCAGCCAGCCCGGATCGGTCGTGAAGGGGCTCCCGATCGACGCGCTCATCGGCCCGCCGCCGTCAGCTGCCGGTCCAGCCGGGGGTAGACGCGGCGCGCGTTCGCCTCGTACACCGCGGCCGCCGACTCCGGCCGCAGCGCCACGTTGTCCACATAGCGGCGGGTGTCGTCGAAGTACTGGCCGGTGCGGGAGTCGATCCCGCGGACGGCTCCCACCATCTCCGAGCCGAACAGGATGTTGTCCGGTCCGATCACCGCGAACAGCAGGTCGATCCCCGGCTGGTGGTAGACGCAGGTGTCGAAGAAGACGTTGCCCAGCAACGACTCCGCCGGTTCGGGGCGACCCAGCATGTCGGCGAGCCCGCGGAACCGGCCCCAGTGGTAGGGCACCGCTCCCCCGCCGTGCGGGATCACGAACCGCAGCCCCGGCAGGTCCCGGAACAGGTCCGACTCCAGGAACTGCATGAACGCCGTCGTGTCGGCGTTGAGGTAGTGCGACCCGGTGGAGTGGAAGTTCGGGTTCGTCGTGGCCGACACGTGCACCATCGCCGGTACGTCCAGCTCGATCATCGCCTCGTAGAACGGGTACCAGCTGCGGTCGGTCAGCGGTGGCGACGTCCAGTTCCCGCCGCTGGGGTCGGGGTTCAGGTTCACCCCGACGAACCCGAGCTCCGTCACGCACCGGCGCAGCTCGCCGATCGAACGCTCGATGCCGACTCCGGGCGACTGCGGCAGCTGACCCACGCCGGCGAAGCGGTCCGGGTACAGCCCGACCACCCGCGCCACCAGGTCGTTGCAGCGCCGGGCCCACAGCGCGCTCACCGACTCGTCGCCGATGTGGTGGGCCATGGCCGACGCGCGCGGGGAGAAGATCGTCAGATCGACACCGCGCTCGTCCATCAGGCGCAGCTGGCTGTCCTGCACCGACTCCCGGATCTCGTCGTCGGAGATCTCCGGGTACGGCGGTGGCGCCACGCCGGCCTCGAACGCCGCCCGCTGCTCGTCGCGCCAGCGGGTGTGCGATCCGGGGACGGTCGTGTAATGACCGTGACAATCGATGATCAAGAGATCTGCTCCTCTCGTGCGGTGGCCGGCACCAGCACCAGCACCTCGCCGCGCATCAGCAGCCGCGCGGTGCGCAGCAGCCCGGCCCGGCGGACAGCGCCATCGGCGGCGACGTCGAGGCTGACGGTGAAGTGACCGCTCGGATGCTCGACGTCGAGCTCCACCGCCCCGCCATCTGTGCCGCCACCGGTGGCACCGACCGCGATCGCGGCGGCGACCGAGCCGGGAACGAGGCACGCGGTGGCCACCGAGACGGCACCGAGCACCCCGATCGCCTCGTGCACGCGATGGGGGATGAACGTGCGGGTGGAGATCGCGCCACCGTGGCGTGGCGGTGCGAGCAGGCTCATCTTCGGGGTGGTGGCCGCGCCGACGTCGCCGAGGCCCATCAGCGGTCCGGCGGCGAGCCGGATGCGCTCGACCGCGGCCGTGAGCGTCGCGTCGGCCTCCAGGTCGGCCGGGGACTCGGCACCGGTGATCCCCAGGTCTTCGGCCGCGATGCACACCACGGGCATGCCGTTGTCGATGCACGTCACCCGGATCCCGTCCACCACGTCGACGGCGTTGCCGGTCGGCAGCATCGCCCCGCACGAGGAGCCCGCGATGTCGAGGAAGTCGATCGGGATCGGGGCGTGGCCGCCGGGGACGCCGTCGATGTGGGCCGTGCCGTCGTAGCGCACCCGGCCCTGCGGGGTCTGCACGTGCGCGACGGCGACGGTCCCCGTGTTCCGCATGAAGATCCGTACCGCCGTGACGTCGCCCGCCACCGGCATCAGCCCGTTGTCGAGCGCGAACGGCCCGACGGCGGCCAGCATGTTGCCGCAGTTCTGGCCGTCGGAGACCACCGGTCGGTCCGGCCACACCTGCAGGAACAGGTACTCGACGTCGGCGTCGGGCCGATCCGACGGGCCGACCACGGCCACCTTGGACGTCAGCGGGTGCGCACCGCCCATCCCGTCGATCTGCCGCGGGTCGGGCGACCCCATCGCCGCGCACAGCAGGGCGTCGCGGGCGGCCCGGTCGGTCGGCAGGTCGGCGGCGCGGAACACGAGCCCCTTCGACGTCCCGCCGCGCATGACCGCGCAGGGGACGACACGCTGCGCCGTCACCGGCCGGCCCTGTCGACGGGGGTCGCATCGACGTACCGCAGCCCCTTGGCGGCCAGCGCGTCGCGCATGCCGTAGATGTCGAGGCCGAGCTCGCCCGCGGCGAGCCGGTCGCGCGTCGCCGCCTCCTTGGCCTCCCGCGCCCGTGAGCTCGCCAGTACCTCCGGGGCCTCGTGCCGATCCACCACCACCACGCCGTCGTCGTCGGCGATGACGACGTCACCGGGCCGGATCAGCACGCCACCGCAGACGATCGGGGTCTGGACGTTGCCGACGGTCTGCTTCACGGTGCCCCGCGCGCTGACCGCCGCCGACCACACCGGGAAGCCCATCGCGGTCAGCTCCGCGATGTCGCGGACGCCGGCGTCGATGACCAGGCCCAGCACCCCGTGGGCACGCAGGCTGGTGGCGAGCAGCTCGCCGAAGTAGCCGTCGCCGCAGGGGCTCGTCGGCGACACCACGAGGACGTCACCGGGGCGGGCCTGCTCGACCGCCACGTGCAGCATCCAGTTGTCGCCGGGTGCGACCTCGCAGGTCAGCGCCGTCCCGGCAACGTGGGTGGGGCGGAAGGTGGGGCGCAACCGCGGGTCGACCAGCCCGCGACGGCCCTGCGCCTCGTGCACGGTGGCGACGCCGAACCGACCGAGCCCGGCCACCACCTCGGCGTCCGTGCGTGGCGCGTTCCTGACCACGACGCTCATTGCTGGACCTCTCTCGCTCGCAGTGCTCTCACCTGGTGGGCAGCGTCTCCCCCAGGCCCCGGTGGGCGATCTAGTCTTTCCACCCTGAGGTAAACAATCTCGGAGGCGGAGCGACACCGTGGCCAAGGCGCCGGACGTGCCGTCGAGCACCCAGCGCGCGCTGGCGGTGCTCGACTGCTTCTCGACGGCCACTCCGATGCTGACGCTGTCGGAGATCGCCCGCATGCTCGGCAGGCCGGTCTCGTCGACCCACCGCCAGCTGCGCGAGCTGACCGCATGGGGCGCGCTGGAGCGAGACGCGCACGGGCGCTACCAGGTCGGGATGCATCTGTGGGAGATCGGATCGCTCGCCCCGCGCAGCACCGACCTGCGCAAGGCCGCGCTGCCGTTCCTCGAAGACCTCTACGAGGTCACGCACGAGAACGTGCAGGTGGCCGTGCTCGACGGCAGCGACGTCGTCTACGTCGAGAGGATCTTCAGCCACCACGCGACGCAGATCAGGGCCAGGCCCGGCGGCCGGCTGCCGTCGCACCTCACGGCCGTGGGCCGGGTACTGCTCGCCCATGCCGACCCGGCCGTCGTCAACGCGACGCTGAGCCGCCCGCTGGAGCGGCTGAGCCCCCACACGCTCGTGGACCCCGACGAGCTGCGCAGGGAGCTGGCGAAGGTCCGGCGGACGGGCTACGCGATCACCGACCGCCAGGTCGAGCTCGTGTCCACATCGGTTGCCGCACCGATCTACGGGCCGGGCCGGGCGGGTGTGATCGCCGCGATCTCGATCATCGTGCCGCGCGCCAACACCAACGTCCGCCGCTTCGCACCCGCGGTGCTGACCGCCGCCCGCGGGATCTCCCGGACGCTCGGTGCCCCCGGTGCCGCGACGCCAGCAGGGCGTCCCTCCTGACGTCGAACGTCAGCAGGGCGTCCCTCCTGCCATCCGGCGCAGCCAGGCGGCGAGGGCCTCGGTGGCGGGTGAGCGGTCATCGGTCTCCCGGCGCACGAGCCCGAGCTCGACCGTCACGGCGTCGCCCGCCACGGGCAGTGCGACGAGCGCCTCGAACGGTGGCGCGCTCAGGTGGCGGGGCACGAAGGCCGCCATCACGCCGAGCCCGGCAGCGGCGGCGAGCCCCCTGGCCTGCAGGCCGTCGACCTCCAGTGTGGACTGTTCACCGGAGATGCCGCGCTCGCGGAGCACCTCGCGGTAGTAGTAGGACTCGGCCCCGTACATGGGTGCGGTGATGAGACCGGCCGCGGCGATGTCCTCGACGGTCACGGTTGCGGCCGCGGCCAGCGGATGGTCGCGCGCCACCAGGAACGCCAGCTCGGCGCCGTGCAGGTACTCGAAATGCGCGTCGTCGGGCAGGTGCCAGCGGATGACGTAGGCGAGGTCCAGCTCCCGGTCGAGCACGGCCTGCGCCTCGCGCCTGCTGTGCCCGAACCGCAGCGACAGGGTGGTGCCCCCGTTGGCGTGGCAGAACGGGGCGATCACGTCGTTGAGGAAGTGCCGCTGCTCCAACGCCATGCTCGCCCCGAGCCGCACCCGTCCGACGCGCCCCTGCCGCAGATCACCCAGCGACCGGCCGAGCCGGTCCTGCTCGGCCAACATCACCAGCGCGGTCTGGTAGACCTCGTGCCCCGCAGCGGTGACGTGCACCGAGCGCTCCTTGTACTGGAGCAGCTCGGCGTTGCACGCGCGCTCGAGCTCGCTCACGTGGTGCGAGACCGTGGACTGGGCCAGGTGCAGCTGGCGGGCCGCCGCCGAGTAGCCGTTGCGATCCACCACCGTGACGAAGACCAGCAGCCGGAACAGATCCAGTGTCACGGGGTGGACCTCTCTGCGGTCAGGTCAGGACGACTTCCTGGTAGCGGGACGTCTTGTCGTCGAGGTCCAGCAGACCATGCGCGTCCATCCACCGCTGCGTCGTGTCGTACATCTCCTTGGTGTACGGCTCGAAGACCATCCGCTCGCCGGGGCCGAACCGGCGGACGTCCACCAGGTCGCGCAGGTCCTCGGGCATCTCCGGCAGCCAGTACTTCTTGTACAGCTCAACCTGCAGGTCGATGTCGATCTGCGCGCGGCGCAGCGCGGCGAAGTACTTCGTCGTGTCATCGGGGTCGGCGTCACCGGCCACCAGGAAGCCGACCATGAAGGTCGAGTCGACGATCTTGCGGAACCCGAGCTGCTCCGCGATGTAGTACTGCGGCCCGAACAGGTTGGCCACCGGCACCTCGCCGCGCAGCAGCAGGCGCACCCGGTCGTTGGGCAGGCCGGAGAAGTTCAGGGTGACCTGCGAGGGCTCCATGAACGGCTCGAGCGCCTGCACCGCCGCGTAGTGACTGCCCGAGTGGTAACCCACGGCCACCGGGACACCCGCGAGGTCCTCCGGCCGGTGCAGCGGCGAGTCCGGTGCCACGAAGATGCCGGCAGGCGTCACGGAGTAGGCGTGTCCCCACATCTTGCCCGCGCCGGCCGCGGTGGCGCCGTTCACGGCCCAGTGACAGGCCGACGAGACGTCGCAGGCACGTCCCGCGGACATGTCCTCGAACGCGCCGCTGCGCACCTCGGCCGGCACGCTGTCGGCCGACTGCACGGCGGAGGTCTGCTTGGCGTGGCCGGCGAGGCTCTGCTCCTGGAACTCGTAGTCCAGGCCCGCCTCGGTGAAATAGCCCTTCTCGTGGGCGATCCACTCGTGCAGCCGGTGATGCGCCTGAATGATGTACTTCCCCATTGTTCGGCCCTTTCGTCGTCGAGCTGGGCGGCTGGTTTCAACAACGCTATGGCGCTGTCCAACCAGCGACAACGGGCCACGATCGATGGACGTATCAAGGATTTCTATCGCCGGCCGGGCCGGGTCCGCCCCGGCAGACGGCGTCCGCGACGCGACACGCGCGAGGCCCGACGCGTGACAACACGAGCGTCGGACCCCCGACAGCGCTATCGTCGGTGATCGATTGAAACTCGTTCATCCGATGAATGGAGACGTGTCATGGCCGGCAAGTTCGAGGTCTACGAGGGCAAGGACGGCAAGTTCCGATTCCGCCTCAAGGCAGGCAACGGCGAGGTCGTCGCCTCTGGACAGGGCTACGCCACGAAGGCTGCGGCGAAGAAGGGATGCGAGGCCGTCCAGAACGCCGCCTCCAGCGCCACCATCGTCGAGACCGATTCCTGAGTAGCGCGCGCAGCCCCGACTTCGCATGCCGTCCCCAGTCCTCGCACACGTTCCAGCCCGTGCGAGGACTGGTCACGGTGTGCGAAGTCGGGAGGCCGTGTGCGAGGACGCCGACGTGATCAGCAGGCTCGTGGCCACGGGCACGGTGTTGGAGAGACGCTGATGGGTGCTCGCCCGTCAGCCGAGGCCCAGCATCCTGGCGGCGTTCTCCTTCAGGATCAGCGGCCGCACCTCGTCCTTGATGTCGAGTCGGGCGAAGTCGGCGCGCCAGCGGTCGGGTGTGATCACGGGGTAGTCGGAGCCGAACAGCACCTTGTGCCGCAGCATCGAGTTCGCGGCCCGCACCAGCTGCGGGGGGAAGTACTTCGGTGACCAGCCCGACAGGTCGATGTAGACGTTGGCCTTGTGCGTCGCGATCGAGATCGCCTGGTCCTGCCACGGGACGGACGGGTGCGCGAGCACGACGGTGAGTTCCGGGAAGTCGGCGGCGACGTCGTCGAGCAGCATCGGGTCGGAGTAGCGCAGCTTGATGCCCCGCCCGCCGGGGAGCCCGGCCCCGATGCCCGTCTGTCCGGTGTGGAACAGGGCAGGCACGCCCAGCTCCGTGATCTCCGCGTAGAGCGGGTAGAACGCCGGGTCGTTGGGGGCGAAGGCCTGCAGGCTCGGGTGGAACTTGAACCCGCGGACGCCGTGCTCGGTCACCAGCCGCCGCGCCCGTGCGACCGCGGCCGCGCCACCGTGCGGATCCACCGAACCGAACGGGATGAGGACGTCCGGGTGGGCGGCAGCGGCGTCGGCGATCTCCTCGCTCGACAGGGCCGGATGCCCGGTGGCGGTGGTCGCGTCGACGGTGAACACGACGGCGGCGGTGCGCCGCTCGCGGTAGTGCTCGGCGATGTCGGCGACGGTCGGGGTCCGGTTCGCCCCGGACCGGAAGTAGGACGCGGAGGCGTCGAGCAGCGTCTGGTCCAGCGAGAAGCAGCCGTGGCCGTCCTGCTCGACGTGCACGTGCACGTCGATCGCATCCAGTGTGGTCAGATCGAGGGAGTGCATGGACGGCTCCGGGGTGGGGTCAGGGGTGGAGTGGGTCAGGGCAGGTCGGTCCGGGCCTTCGCCACGAGCAGGGTGTGCAGGACGGCGTCGCGGCGGGCGGCGAGCTCGTCGGTGGTGACGCCGCCCAGCTCGGCGGCCACCCCGTCGACCAGCTTGGCGACCAGCTCGGGGGTCAGCGTCGGGTCACCGAGGTCGCGCCACCACGCCTCGGTCGGTGGGCCGAGGTGCTCGAGCACGTGTGCGATGCCGCCGGCGCCACCGGAGAGGTGCTGGTTGGCGAACGGTCCGAGCACGGCCCAGCGCAGGCCGGGACCCTGCGAGATCGCCGTGTCGATGTCGGCGACGCTGGCCACGCCGCGGTCCACCAGCGAGTACGCCTCCCGCCACAGCGCCGCCTGCAGCCGGTTCGCGACGTGGCCCGGCAGCTCGTGGCGCAGCCGGATCGGCCGCTTGCCGGCCGCGGTGTAGAACGCCATCGCGCGTTCCACCGCCTCCTCGCTGGTGCGCTCCCCCGGCACGACCTCGACCAGCGGGATGAGGTGCGGCGGATGGAACGGGTGACCGACGACCACCCGCTCCGGATGGGCCGGGCAGCCCTGCGCGATCACGCTCGGCAGCAGGCCCGACGAGCTGCTCGCCAGCACCACGTCGGGCCGGGCCGCCGCGTCCAGGACCGCGAACAGCCGGTGCTTGACCTCGGGGCGTTCCGGCCCGTTCTCCTGGACGAAGTCGGCACCGGCCGCGGCCGCCGCGACGTCGGTCGTGAACGTCAACCGCTCCGGGGAGGCGCCGGGCACCAGCCCGAGCCTGCTGATCGTCGGCCAGTGCGCGGCGACGTCGGCACGCAGGCGCTCCTCCGCGCCCGCCGCCGGATCGGTGGCGACAACGTCCAGCCCGCGGCCCAGGAAGTGGGCCGCCCAGCTCGCGCCGATCACCCCGGTACCGACGACGGCGACGGTGCGCACCGGCGCGCTCATCGGGCGGCCGCCACGAAGGCGTCGAGCGCGGTCGGGTCGGCCAGCACGTCGCCGCCTGCGACGTCGTCGGGTGCCGCACCCAGCAGTATCCGTTTCACCGGCAGCTCCAGCTTCTTGCCCGTGCGGTTGCGCGGCACGGTGGGCACCGCGTCGATCCGGTCCGGGACGTGGCGCGGCGAGAGCGCCGACCGCAACGCCGCGGTGATGGTGGCGCGCAGCGCACCGTCGAGCTCCACCCCGGGCCGCGGGACGACGAACAGCCGGAGTTCCCCGTTGCCCCCGGCGAGGTCCTCGAGGTGCACGACGATGCTGTCCTCGATCTGCGGCAGCTCCTCGACGACCCGGTAGAACTCGGCCGTGCCCAGCCGCACGCCGCCCCGATTCAGGGTGGCATCGGAGCGCCCGGCCACGACGCAGGACCCGGAGGCGGCGAAGCGCACCCAGTCACCGTGGCGCCAGACGCCGGGGAACGTGGTGAAGTAGGCATCGCGGTAGCGGCTGCCGTCGGCGTCGCCCCAGAACCCGACCGGCATCGACGGCATCGGCTCGGTGATCACCAGCTCACCCAGATCCCCGACGACCGGCCGCCCGGTCGGGTCGAACGCGGCCGCCGCGACCCCGAGCGCGGGCCCGGCGATCTCACCGGGGACGACCGGTTGCAGCGGCCCGCCCTGCACGATCCCGGAGCAGACGTCGGTGCCGCCGCTGCCGACGTTGAGCAGCACGTCGGGTCCGAGCTCCGCCGCCACCCACCGGTAGCCCGCCGCCGGCAGCGGGCTCCCGGCCGCACCGAGCTGCCGCAGCCGGGACAGGTCGTGGTCGCGGGCCGGGTGCAGGCCCGCGGCGCGGCAGGCCATCAGGAAGCCCGGGCTCGCGCCCATCAGCGTGGCCCCGGTGCCGGCGGCGAGCCGCCACTGCCACCCCAGATCGGGGTGCTGCGGGTTGCCGTCCACCAGCACGATGGACGCTCCGGTCAGCAGCCCCGACACCAGCGCGTTCCACATCATCCACGCGGTGGTGCTGAACCAGAGCATCCGATCGCCCGGGCGCAGGTCCCAGCTCAGGCCGTGGTTCTTCAGGTGCTCCAGGGTGATCCCGCCGTGCGAGTGCACGATCGCCTTCGGGCGCCCGGTGGTGCCGGAGGAGAACAGCACCGAGAGCGGGTGGGCGAACGGCACCGCAACGGGCGCGACGCGCGGACCGTCAAGGAGGGCGGCCCAGGCGAGCGCATCCGGGATCGTGTCCGGACCGTAGGGCACCGCGACGACGTGGCGCACCGTCGGCAGCCCCGCCCGCAGCACCGCGACCTCGGATCGCCGGTCGATGTGCTTGTCGCCGTAGCGGTAACCCGGAACGACGAGCAGGACGCTCGGCTCGACCTGCGCGAACCGGTCGAGTACCCCGCGCGCCCCGAACTCGGGGGCGCAGCTCGCCCACACCGCCCCCAGGCTCGCCGTGGCGAGGAAGGCCACGACGGTCTCCGGGATGTTCGGCAGGTAGGCGACGACGCGGTCGCCCGGGCCGACGCCCAGCCGCCGCAGGCCGGCGGCGGCCCGCGCCACCTGGTCGCGCAGCTCGCCGCGGGTGAGGGTGACGTGCTCGCGGGTCTGCGAGTGCGCGATCACGGCGACGTCGCCGTCGGCGACACCGCGCCCGTGCAGCGCGTGCTCGGCGTAGTTGAGCGTGGCGCCGGGGAACCACTCGGCGCCGGGCATCGCGCGGCGGCCGAGCACACGGTCGGGCGGCGTCGCGAACCGGACGTCGAAGAACGCGGCGATGCTGCCCCAGAAGCCCTCCAGGTCGGTGACCGACCAGCGGTGCAGTGCCGCGTAGTCGGCCGGCCGGTCGAGGAAGGCGAGGTAGCGGTCGATCTCCGTCGTCACGGCCGGTCCACCTTCGGGGCCCGCCCGTCGAGGAACGCCTGCATCCTGGTCTTCGCCTCGGTGCTGCTGCTGGCCACGGCCGCCATCAGCGACTCCATGAGGTAGCCCTGTGCCGGGTCCGACTCGGCGATCCGCGGCAGGGCCTGCAGCACGGCGAACGTCGTGACGGGTGACATCGTCGCGATCGTCTTGGCCAGCGCCAGCGCCCGGTCGAGCCCTTCGCCCTCGCCGACGAGGTACTGCGACAGTCCGACGGCCTGGCCCTCGACGGCGTCGAGCACCCGCCCGGTCAGCATCATGTCGGTCATGCGGTGCACCCCGATCAGCCGCGGCACCCGCACCGACGCCCCGCCACCGACGAACAGCCCCCGCTGGCCCTCGGGCAGCGCGTAGAACGCGCTCGGCTCGGCGACGCGCACGTGCGTGGCGCAGGCCAGCTCCAGTCCCCCGCCCACGACGGCACCGCGCAGCACCGCCACCACCGGGACGCGGCCGCGCTCGATCCGCTCGAAGCAGCGATGCCACATGCGCGAGTGCTCCAGCCCCTCGAACGCATCCCGCTCGGTGAGCTCCGACAGGTCCAGCCCCGCGGAGAAGTGCGCACCATCCGCGTCCAGCACGACGGCGCGGACCCCCGCGGGCGGCGCGGCGAAGAACGCCTCCAGCCCCAGCACGGTGGCGTCGTCGAGCGCGTTGCGCTTCGCCGCCCTGGACAGGCGCAGCACGGCGACCTCGCCGAGCAGGTCGAGCTGCAACGATGCGGGCAGGTCCGTCATCGGGATCCTTCCGTGGTGAGTGAGGTGCCGAGGTCCGCGCCGGCCCGCTCCCGCAGTGCCACCCGGCGGACCTTGCCGGTGGCGCCGCGGGGCAGCGCGTCCACGAGCACCAGGTGCCGGGGGACCTTGAACCGGGCGAGCTGCGACTCCAGATGCGCACGCAGCGCGGCAACGGTGAGCTCCGCGCCGTCACGGACCTGCACGTAGGCGGCACCGACCTCACCCCAGCGGGCGTCCGGCACTCCGACGACGGCCGTGTCGGCCACCGCGTCGAGCTGGACGATCACGGCCTCGACCTCGGCCGGGTAGACGTTCTCGCCGCCGGAGATGATCACATCGGTGAGCCGGTCGACGACGGTGGCCCAACCGTCGACGTCGGCGCGCAGCACGTCACCGGTGCGGAACCAGCCACCGTCGACGAAGGCGGCCGCGGACTCGGCGGGCCGGTTCCAGTACCCCGCGACGACGTTCGGTCCGCGCACCAACAGTTCCGACGGCTGCGTCGCGAGCTCATCAGGACGCCCGTCCCGCAGGGCCGCGACGTCGGTGAAGAAGTGCGGCACGCCCACCGAGACGGGCCGGTCGGCGCCCTGACCTACCGGCACCAGGTACACCCCGGGCGCCGCCTCGGTCATGCCGTACCCCTGCTGCAGCGCCACGCCGCGGTCGAGCCACCTGCGCGCGACGCGTTCCTGCACCGGGGAACCGCCGTAGAGCACGGTGTGCAGCGAGGTCAGGTCCGTCGTGTCCCAGTCGGGGTGCTCGCCCATCATCTGCAGCATCGTCGGCACCGCGGAGAAGCTGGTGATGCGCCGCTCCGCGACGCGGGCGAGCACCACGCCGGGGTCGAACTTGGCGACCGGCTCCACACTGCCGCCCTTGAACAGCGTCGGCAACGTGACCTGCCCGAGCCCGACGCAGTGGAACAGCGGCGCGATGCACAGCGCGCGGTCGGTGCTGAGCACGTCGACGTGGGCGAGCTGGTTGATCGTGTTCCACGTCAGGTTGCCGTGGCTGAGCACGGCCGCCTTGGGCCGTCCGGTGGTGCCCGAGGTGTAGAGCAGGATCGCCGGATCGTCGAGCGAGCCCGCCGGTCCGGGCCGTACCGGGTCGCCCTGCAGCACGGCCGTCTCGTAGTCGATCCCGCCGGCCGGGTCGCCGTCCGGTGCCACGGCGATGACCTCGCGGACGCCGTCGGGCAGCGGCAGCGCCGCGGTGACCAGCGCATCGGTGTCGGGGCTGTGCACCAGCACGGATGCGCCCGCATCGGTGAGCATGTAGCGGATCTCGGCGGCGGCCAGGCGATGGTTGAGCGGCACCGCGATGGCGCCGATCAGCCAGGTCGCGAAGAACGTCTCGAACACCTCGACGCGGTTGACGCCGAGCTGCGCGACGCGGTCGCCCGGCCGCACCCCGAGCGCCACGAGCGACCCGGCGAGGCGGGCGACCCGGTCGGCGAGCTCGACGTAGCTCAGCGCGCGATCGCTGGTGTACAGCGCGGTCGTGTCGGGCCTGATGCGCGCCCGCCGGGCCGGCCAGCTGCCGAGGCCTGCGATGTCCATGCGGCGCACAGTAACAGGAAACCTGTCATTGGGCAGCGCCGTCGAACGGGTGACCCATGAAAGACTCGGCACCGCCAGAAGTCAGCACCGCCGGAAGGAGGCCGCATGACCGGGACCGGCACCACGACCCCACCGTCACGGACAGCACCCTCGCTGCTCTACGCGATCAAGCAGGTCGAGCTGGCGATCCGGGCACAGCTCGACGACCTGCTCAAACCGGCCGGCGTCACGACCGCGCAGTACACCGCGCTCACCGTGCTCGACCGGCGCGACGGCCTCACCACGGCCGAGCTCGCCCGCAACTCGTTCGTGACGCCGCAGACGATGGCCGACCTCGTCACGGCACTGGAACGGGGCGAGCTGATCGACCGGCATCCCGACCCGGCCCACCGCCGCCGCACGCTGATCAAGCTCACCCCGCGGGGCCGCACGCTGCTCGCCGACGTCGACGACCTCGTGCGCGGGCTCGAGGAACGGATGCTCGCCGACCTCGACCGCGGCGAGCGATCGACGCTGCGCGATGCGCTCAACCGTTGTCGGGCGGCACTGGCGACGTCTCCCCCGCAGTGACCGCCCCGACCGACCCGACCGATCCCACCGGCACGACGTCCAGGACGTCGACGGCGATCCGCCGCGCCGCAGCAGCACCCGACCGCCGACCTCGACCGCCGCCTGCAGCGCCGCGGCGCCCGTCCACTGTGGAGGTGGCAGCCGGCGGGCCGGAGCTGCCCCATCGACCTCGGCGCCGAGCAGGCGGTGCTCGCCGACGTGGAACGCGCCACCACCCTCGACGTCGGTGTCAGCAGCCCCTTCACCGACCTGCGTGGCACCCAGCAGGCGCTGCCCGATGCGCGGATCGCCCTGCGGATCGTCGAGACCTGAGCCGACGCCTGCATCTCAAGGGCCAGGGGGCGTCAGGGTCGCCACGGCCTCCGCGTGCACCCCGGACCCGGTCTCGGCACGGGCGGACACCGCGAGCTCGTCCCCGCTCTCGACCCGGCCGGTGAAGGTCAGCACCTGCCCCGGCGCTGCGGGGGCGCGCAGGGTCGCGACCAGCCGGCGGAGCCGAGCCGGGCCGGGCCACCCGCCCACGATGCGGCCAGCAGGCCGTTGGTGGTGAGGATGTTCATCACGATGTCGGTGTTGCCGTGCGCACGGGCGAAGTCCCGGTCGTGGTGCACCGGGTAGAAGTCCCGCGTCGCGAGGGCTCCGGCGACGATCAGGGTGGTGGTGACGGGGACGCGGACCGGTCCGCACTCTGCAGCGGGGGAACCGGATGCGTCCCCGGGCGGCGGGGCCGCGGCGGGGATCGGGGCCGGGTTTCCCGGCGCGAACTGGAGCACGGTCAACGTCACGCTGCCGGCCGGGCGACCCGACACGGTCCGGTAGTCGGTGCGGCTGCGCACGAAGAAGCCGCGGCCCAGCGCCGTGCCCTTCTCGCCGGTCGCGTCGAGGTAGACGTTCTCGGCCACGACCACGTCGCCGGGACGCAGATCCGACGCGAACTCCTGGTCGGTCCGCACCGCGAGCGTCGCGCTGTAACCGAACCCGGCCAGCGTCGCTCGCACCGACTCGTCGAGGTCACCGGCTCGGCGGGCCCCGCCTCGGGCGGGCGCCCCGGCCGCAGCCCCGGAAAGGTCCACATCTGCAGTGTCGCGGGGGGCGCGACGGGCTCAGCGCCGGTGAACGCGGGACCCGCCGGTGGTGCGCCGGCCTGCCGGGCAGGCCGGCCAGCACTGCCTCGGCCGCCGACCGGGCGCCACCCGTCACGTCGCCGCCCGCACCGGCAGCCGGGTGTCGAACCCGGTCAGCACCCGCTCGCCGGGAGTGAACGTGGCCGGTATGGCGATGTAGCCGTTGATCAGCGGGATCGTGGGATAGCGACGCACCGCCACCGCGTCGATCTCGTAGTCGGGCAGCCGCCGCAGCACCTCCTGCAGCACGAGGATGATCTCGGCGCGGGCGAGGAAGGCGCCGAGGCAGCGGTGCAGGCCGTTGCCGAAGGCCAGGTGCTTGCCGTTGTTGTCGCGGTCGAGCCGCACCGCGTTCGGTTCGGGGAAGACGTCCTGGTCGTTGTTCGCCGAACCGAGTGCCAGCAGCACCCGCTCCCCCGGCCGCAGCGGCACGCCCGCGATCTCCACCGGCCGCACGACCGTGCGGGCGACGCCCGTGCCCGGGGTGAAGTAGCGCAGCATCTCGTCCACCGCGGTCGGGATGAGCGACGGGTCCGCCACCAGCCTGGCCCGCTCGTCCGGGTGCTCGCCGAGGTGGTCGAACATGCTCGCGATCAGCGCCGTCGACGTGTCGATCCCGCCGTTGAGCAGCATGAACAGCATCTCGGTCACGGTCTCGTCCGGCATCACGACGCCCTCGATCTCGGCCGTGAGCAGCCGATCGACGATGTCGCCGCGGTCGCCGGCGGTGCGCCGCCGCTCCGCCACGATGCCGGCGAGGTCGGCCAGCAACGCGCCGACGGCGCGGGCCGAGCCCTTCTCCCGGTAGGCCGCCTTGTGCAGGGCCGTGGCGTAGTCCTCCCACTTGTCGAGCGGCAGCCCGAAGTAGTCCAGCGACACGAGCGTGGGGAGCGGGTTGGCCAGGTCGTCGACGAAGTCGATCCGGCCCGACTCGACGACCCGGTCCACCGTCCAGCTGACGATCTCGGCCATCCGCGGGAGGTACTCCTGGATCGCCTTGGCCGAGAACCGCGGCGCGAGGACCCGGCGGTAGGCCTGCGACTGCGGCGGATCCATCTCCATCATGCCCATCCGGACCGGGTTGATCGGCACGGTGACGCCACCGGTCCGGTGCCCGTCGAACTCCAGGTCCCGGCCGCAGGCGAAGGTCTCCGCATCCCGCAGGACCCGCTTGATGTCGTCGTACCGGGTCAGGACCGTGTACCCGCCGTGCCGCGGCGTCCGCGCGACGGGGCAGCGGCTGCGGAGATCGGCGTACTGCTCCCGCCAGTGCTCGGCGAACTGCTCGGTGTGATGATCGAAGTCCTCCATGGCCCCATGCGCATCCGACACCCTCAAAACCTAACGTCGATTGGTACATCACATCAACAGGCGTCCGGTTCCACGAGCTCGTCGCGGGGCGGGGTTCTGATCACGCGCTCGCTGTCGCGAACGGCCCGTTCGTCCACCGCAAGTGGACGAACGTGCCGTTCGTTTCACTAGCCGCTCGTCAGGCCGGAGCTGCGCGCAGGTGACAGGATGCGTTCATGGACGTGGTCACCCGCAACAACGTGACGGTGACCGGGCCGCCGGACGCGCCGGTGGCCATGCTGGCACACGGGTTCGGCTGCGATCAGAACATGTGGCGGCTGGTGGCGCCGGCGCTGGCAGCCGACTTCCGGGTCGTCTCGTTCGACTACGTCGGTTTCGGCCACTCGGACATCGCGATGTGGGACGAGCAGCGCTACAGCTCGCTGCACGGCTACGCCCGTGACGTGCTCGACGTCTGCGAGGCACTGGACCTGCGCGACGTGGCACTGGTCGGCCACTCGGTCAGCGCGATGATCGCCGTGCTGGCGGCGATCGCGGAACCGGACCGCTTCGCCGGGTTGGTACTGCTCACACCCTCGCCCCGCTACATCGACGACGGCGACTACCGGGGCGGGTTCAGCAGGGACGACATCGATGAGCTGCTGGACTCCCTGGACAGCAACTACCTGGGCTGGTCCGCCGCGATGGCGCCGGTGATCATGGGCAATCCGGATCGTCCGGAGCTGGGCGCCGAGCTGACCAACAGCTTCTGCCGGGTCGATCCCCACATCGCCGGCGTGTTCGCCCGCGCCACGTTCCTGTCCGACAACCGCGCCGATCTCGCCCGGGTGCGCACTCCCTCCCTGATCCTGCAGTGCTCGCACGACGTCATCGCGCCCCCGCAGGTCGGTAGCTTCGTCCACGCCCACATCGCCGGTAGCCAACTGGTCACGCTCGAGGCCACCGGCCACTGCCCGCAGCTGAGCGCTCCCGAGGCCACCACGGCTGCCATCACGGCATTCGTCGACGGCCTCCGCTCATGACGCGGCCCCGATCATGAAGCGCTCATGACTCACCACCTCGATGCGAGCCCGCTGATCGGCTCGCCTCCGGAGTCGGATCTGGAGGACCTCTACGAGCACGCGCCGTGCGGGTACCTCTCCACCCTGGTCACCGGAGAGATCGTCAAGGTCAATGCCACCTTGCTGACATTTCTGGGCTACTCCCGTGACGAGCTGATCGGCAGGCGCCGGTTCACCGACCTGCTCCGCGTCGGCAGCCGCATCTACTACGAGACGCACTACCTGCCGCTGCTGCAGATGCAGGGCACGGTGGGCGGGATGGCGATGGATCTGCGCGCCGCCGACGGCAGCCGGTTCCCGGCGCTGCTCGCCTCGGTGGTCAAGCCCGCAGAACCGGGTTCGGACCGGCCGGCACTCGTGCGCACCACCGTGTTCGACGCCCACGATCGGCGCGCCTACGAGCACGAACTGCTCACGGCCCGCCAGCACGCCGAGCAGGCCCGCGCGGAAGCCGACCAGGCCCGTGCCGAGGCCGAACGCGCCCGTGCCGACGCGAACCGCGAGCGGGAGAGCGTCCAGCGCCTGGCGTCGACGTTGCAACGCTCGCTGCTCCCGCCGACGTTGCCGACCGTCCCCGGGATGGACGTCGCCTCCTACTACCACGTCGCCTCACCCGACGAGGTCGGCGGCGACTTCTACGACCTGTTCCCGATCGGCAACAACCAGTGGGGTCTGTTCCTCGGCGACGTGTGCGGGAAGGGTGCCGTTGCCGCCGCGGTGACCTCGCTCGCCCGCTACACGGCCCGAGCCGCCGCGGTGAACGACCCCGACCCGATCGCGGTCCTGAACGTGCTCAACACGGTGCTCAACCACGAGTACCACGGCGACGACCCGCGCTTCTGCACGATCATCTTCGGGCTGCTCACCCCCGGCACCGGCACGGCCACCGTCACCCTGGCCAGCGGTGGCCATCCCGCGGCGCTGCTGCTGCGCGCCGACGGCACCACAACCGCCCAGACCACACCGGGTGGGCAGCTCGTCGGCGCGCTGCCCGACGCGCACTTCGCCGCCGTCACCTTCATCATGGCCCGCGGCGACACCCTGCTGCTGTTCACCGACGGTCTCACCGAGGCACGGATCGGCAACACCCGTACCCGCTATGACGAGGAGGCCCTGCTCGCGCACGTCGCGCCGCAGGCCCCGACGACGGCGCCGGCGCTCATGACGAACCTGCGGGAGCTGTTGGCGAGCTTCGGTGACGGACTCGACGACGACGCGGCGCTGCTGGCACTCAGCATCCCCGCAGCGCACTCCCCCACAGCGCACATCCCCGCAGCGCACTCCCCCGCAGCAGGCCCACCAGGGAGCGACCATGGCTGAGCTGACCGTCGTCTCGCACGCGATGGATGCCACCGCAGTACTGGCGCTGGTGGGTGACCTCGACCGGACGACCGCGCACCGGGTCCACACCGCGCTCGATGCCCTCGTACTGGCACCCGGCCAGCAGCTGGTGCTCGACCTCGCCGGGCTCGAGTTCTGCGATTCCCGCGGCATCAGCACGATGGTCGCCGCCCGCAACATCGCCGTCGCCGCAGGTGCCGGCATCGCGCTGGCCGGGGTCCCGCAGCGGATCTCCCGGGTCCTGCGCATCATGGGGCTGGAGCAGATCATCTCCCTCTTCCCGACACTGACGACGGCCGTGGACGCCTGGACCCCGACGAAGGTGTAGGTCTGCCGTGAATCGGGCACCTTGGACCGTATGCCGCGTCAGCTGCAGACCTCGACCAGGCGCGGACGTCGATCAGGGGGAGGTGTCGCCGTGGCGGGTGACACCACGTCGGCTGCCGGCGACCCGGGCGGAGCGGGCGACCTCGCTGCGCGGCACTGGCACCTGCCGCCATCGGCGTCGGCCGCGGCAACGGTCCGCAACCGGCTGCACGTGTTGATGACCGGATGGGGTGTCAGCGAGGACTCCTGCGACCGGGCGATGTTGATCGTCACCGAACTGGTATCCAACGTCGTCGACCACGCCCACACACCGCTGACGGTGACGGTGCGCCCGGATGGCGGAATGCTGCACGTCCACGTGCAGGACGGCTCGGCCCTGCCGCCGGCCCTGCAGCCACTGGACCCGCTGGCCGTCCGGGGCCGTGGCCTGCAGATGATCGATGCCCTCACCACGAGATGGGGCTGGACCCTCGAGGGCACCGGGAAGACCGTGTGGGCCGTGGTCGATCTCGCCGATGAGGCTCAGCACCGCTAACGTTGCCCCCACGCTGACGGTGCCGGCGCTCCCCCCAACGGTGGCGTGAGCGTCCACCTGTCGTGCGAGATTGCGAGGGCAACGGGTTTGAGCTCCCCCACCGACCCCGACGACATCGTCGAGGTGCTTGCGCTGACGGCTGATCGACCGCGCCCGGATGTACTGGTCGTCAGGGTCGTCGGGGAACTGGACATGATCACCGCACCACGGCTGACGGCGTATCTGGCCTCCGCGGTCGGCGCCGGTGTCCGGCACCTGGCTCTCGACGTGAGCGCGGTGACCTTCCTCGGCTCGCACGGGATCTCGGCGCTGGTCGCCCTGCGCGACAACGAGGCCGGGCATCCCGCCCGGATCCACCTGATCGGCGCGCGGGACAACCCCCGGGTCCGGCGGGTACTCGACATCGTGGCCCTCACCGCCACCTTCTCCGACCATCCGACCGTCGCCGACCTGATCGCGCGCATCGACCCGGTTTGACCCCTGGCACGCCACCTGCAGGTCTGACCGGCCCCCAGGGGATCAGGCACAGGGGTTCAGGCTGACGCCGCCGAGGGCATCGCCGCCGGGCGCCCGTGCTGTGCGGCGACGGGCCCGAGGAGGTGGCTCGGCCGGGGCTGCCCGGCGTCAGCGGTGGGGCCGGGTGCGACGCGCAGCACGGCCGTCTCGCCCACCGGCCCGTCGACGATCGCCTGCACGACGTCCGCGACGTTCCGGTAGGGGCGCATCGGCAGCGTGTGCAGCGACGCGGTGGTCAGGGCATCTGCGCCCTAGTACTCGGCGGGCGCGATGAGCTGCCACCGGGCGGCGGGGAACGCCAGACCGTCGAGGATGCAGGTCATCCGGTACTCGATCGTGCGCATGCTCGTCCGCTGCATGGTTTCTCCTCGACTACGACCCGCTCGGTGCACACCGGTATCGCCGGGAAGCGTGCGCCCACCTGTATCGACCACATCGAGCCCCGCGCGGCGCCGGTCGATCCGGCAGCCGTGTGACGGCAAAGTCATGCTGTGCGCACTGGGCTCGGACGAGACCCGCGAGCGGCCGGCCCCGTCGATCGATCCGCGGATCCGTCCACCGCGGGGAACGAGGCCTGCGCCATGGATGCATCTCCTCGACCACCCGCGCGATGACCGGGCCGCCGGTGCTCGACCTCGAGCACCGCACCCGCAGCGGATGTGTCGTGGTGGTACCGCGCGCCACGCTCGACCTCAGCACCTATCCGCAGCTGCGCGACAGGTTGCTCGAGCTGGCCGCCGACCAGCCGGTCGCGCTGGTCGTGGGGCCGTCTCGCGCTTCCTGCCGAGCTCGCGCAGCGTCGAGGAGGCGGTGTCGAGGAGGCGGTGTCGAGGAGGCGGTGGCGAGGAGGCGGTGGCGGGCCCACCTGACCGGCGGCGCAGGCAGCTCGACCTCGAGTGCGAGCCCGGTGCCGCCCGGGTCGCCCGACGCTGGATCCGCGACGTCTGCACGCAGTGGGGCATCGAGGCGGAGGAGGCCTGCGAGTCGGTCGTGCTCGTCGGCTCCGAGCTCGTCGACAACATGGTCCGCCACGCCCGCACAGCGGGGCGCCTGCGCCTCGAACAGCACTCCCGGGGCCTGTCCGTCACGGTCACCGACGCCGCCGACAGCCCACCCGTCCACCGTCCGGCTCGAGCGGTGGGACGGCGGGCTCGGCCTGCGCATCCTCGGCACCCCCATCCTCGGCACCCCTGTCCTCGGCACCCCTGTCCACGTCCGGTTCGACGTCCTCGCGGGCGTCGTCCTAGGTCTCGTTCTGGTCGGCCTCGTCGTGGTCGGCCTCCGCGCCGCGCACGGCTGCCGGCTGTTCCTCGGGCTCCGCCATGTCCGTTCCTCCGGCCTCGTCGCACGGGTGGTGTCGTGGGGGTGCTTTCGGCGCAAGCCGTACCAGCCCGCGCGGCCGGGCGCTGGGTGTGGCGCCCGGGCGCTGCATCGATTCGACCGCGGCATCGTTTCGGCTGCGGCGATCGGGGTATCACGCAGTCGCCGTGTGCATCGGCCGGGACGGCGATCCCGACACTGCTGGTTCATGACGGTTGGGCCGACGAGGAAGGGTCGTGGCGGGAATGCCGATGACAACCGGACCGGACACGCGCGCCGATCCACCGCGGACGGCGGCGACGGTCGGGTCCGAGCTGCGCACGATGTTGCGCACGCGCGCCCTCGACGTGCCCCTGCCCGGGAGCGGCGAGACCGCGGCCCGGTGGGTCCACCTCGCCGGGTGGGGCCGGCGCGATCCGGCGCTGGCCCGCCTCGCCGAAGGCCACGCCGATGCCGTCGCGATCCTCGCCGAGGCCGGTCGATCCGCGGCTGCCGCCACGCTGTACGGCGTGTGGGCGTCGCGGTCCGGACGCACCGGGGCCCGGCTGCACGGGTCGGGCACCACGCTCCGCCTCGACGGCACCGTCCGGTTCTGCTCGGGCGCGCACATCGTCGACCGCGCGCTGGTCGTCGCCGACCTCGATGTCTCCGACCTCGGTTTCTCCGATCTTGGGGGCCCCGACGACCGGGTGCTGATCGACGTCGCCGTCGCACCGCCCGGTGCCCGCGCCGATCCCGATTCGTGGCAGACCGCGGCGATGGCCGCCGCCGACACCCTCGACGTGGTTTTCGACACGCTCCCGGTCGCACGCGACGACATCGTCGGCTCGGCCGGCTGGTACACCTCCCGGCCCGGGTTCGCCCTCGGCGGCGGCGGTGTCGCCGCGGTGTGGTCCGGAGCCGCGCGGGGGCTGCTCGAGCGCGCCGCCCGGCTGCTCCCCGCCGATCCGGACGCGCACCAGCTCGCGCACCTCGGCGAGTTGCACTGCATGCTCACCGCGACCGCCGCACACGTCGACGCCGTCGCCGCCGCGATCGACCGGGGTGACGGCGAGGTCGCCCGGCGCGTCGGCGAGCTGCGCGGGAGCGTCGAACGGGTCGCCCGCGACGTGGTGGAGCGGGTGCCCCGCATGCTCGGACCCGCCCCGCTGAGCCGCGACGCCGCGCTCGCCACCACCCTCGCCGACCTCGCTCTCTTCATCCGACAGCACCACGGCGAGCGCGACCACGCCGCGGTCGGTCGATCGGTGCTCGACGAGTCGGCGACGCGATGAGCCCCGCTCACTCGCCGGCGACACCACGTCCGGTCACCGCGCCCGAGCGGTGGCGCGAGGCGCTGCGCGACAGGAACCTGCCCATGTTCGACGCGACGGCGCACCGCCGGGTGGTGCTGATCGCCGCCCATCCCGACGACGAGACGCTGGGCGCGGCGGGCACGCTCGCTGCGCTGCGCGCTGCCGGTGCGGAGATCGTCATCGTCGTCGCCACCGACGGTGAGGCGGCCTACCCGGGCCTCGGCCCGGACGCGCGTCAGGAGCTCGCGCGGGTACGCCGTGCGGAGCTGGACGCCGCGCTGCGGGCCCAGGGTCTCGGCGGGGTGGCGGTGCATCGGCTGGGGCTGCCGGACTCCCGGCTCACCGAGCACAGCGAGCGCCTGCGCGAGCTGCTGCGGCCCCTGCTGGCCACCGCCGACGCCTACCTGGCCCCCTGGCCCGACGACCCGCATCCCGATCACCGCGCGGCCGGCCTCGCGGCGGCACAGGCCGCGCCGGTCACCGCACACGGATGGTCCTACCCGATCTGGATGTGGGCGTGGACGGACCCGGCCGACGGCGCCATCCCGTGGGACCGCGCGCACACCGTCGCTCTGGACGCGGCGGGCCGGGCGGCGCGGCGGGCCGCGGTGGCGTGTTACGCCTCCCAGGTCGACAGCGGGCCAGCCGGGGCGACGCCGGTGCTGGCCGAAGGCCTGCTCGACCACGTCGACCGCCACACCGACATCGTGTTCCGCGAGCCCCGCACGACCTCCGCCCCGATCTCCCGGTTCGCCGACCTCTACGCGGACGGCAACGATCCGTGGCGCGCGACGTCCTGGTACGAACGGCGCAAACGCGCCGTCGTCATGGCCTGCCTGCCGCGGGAGCGCTACGGGCTCGCGTTCGAACCGGGCTGCGGTACCGGTGAGCTGACGCTCGAGCTCGCGACCCGCTGCGACCGGGTGCTGGCCGCCGATCCCGTCGCCGACGCCGTCGCCAGTGCCCGGGCCCGCACGGCCGGACACCGCGGCGTCACGGTGGAGGCGGCTGCGCTCCCGGACGTACCGCCGGGACCGGTGGACCTGGCCGTCGTCAGCGAGGTGCTCTACTACCTCGACGACACCACCCTCGACGCGACGCTGACCGCGCTGACCGGCGCGCTGGGCACCGGCGGCGACCTCGTGTCCGTGCACTGGCGCGGCTGGCCACCCGAGGCCCCGCGTTCCGCCGAGACGACCCACCAGCTGCTGCGCCGCCACGAGCGGCTGGATCCGCTCGTGGAGCACGCCGACGAGGACTTCCTGCTGCTGGTGCTGCGCCGCCGATGACAGGACACCGGATCACCGCGGTGGCGGTCGTCATCCCGGCCAGGGACGAGGAGGAACTCATCCGGCGGTGCCTGCTCGGCGTCCGCAACGCGCTGCGCGCCCTGCCCGACCACATCACGACGGCGGCCGAGGTCGTGCTCGACGGCTGCCGCGACGACACCGTGGCACGCGCCGAGACCGTGCTCGACGCCTGGCCGGAGGCAGGACTGCTCCACGTGCAGCGATCGCGGGGCCGCCCGGCGGAACACGCCGCCGTGGGCCGCCACCAACTCGTCCACACCGTTGCCGGGGCCGGCGTCGGCGCGCTGCGTGACCTCGGCATCCGCCACCTGCTGCGCCGGCTGCGCCACCACGACCCCAGCACGACCTGGCTGCTGAGCACCGACGCGGACTCCGCCGTGCCGACCGACTGGGCCCTGTGCCACCTCGAGCACGCCACCACCGGCGCCGCCGCCGTGGCCGGGACGGCGGATCTCGACGGCCCCGCCGGCGTCACCCCCGGCGCCCGCCGCCGCTATCGCGAGCTGGTGCGCGACCGCACCTCCGGGCCCACCCACGGGCACGTCTACGGCGCGAACCTGGGTGTGCGCGCCGACGCCTACCTCGCTGTGGGCGGTTTTCCCTGGCACGGCTCGGGGGAGGACCACGGCCTGTGGGAACGGCTCCGCGCCGCCGGATACCCGCTCGAACAACCCACCGGGGTGCGCGTACTGACGAGCGCCCGCCTGCGCGGCCGGGCCGCCGGTGGACTCGCCGACCTCCTGTCCGGGCTGGACGCCACGGACGAGACCGCAGCGGACGCCGCCACGCAACCGCAGGTGGGCCCGGCCTGAGGTGGCAGGTGCACCGCGCGACCGAGCTGTCAGTGGGCCTTGTGGAACGCGTCGAGCACCTCGGACGGAATACGGCCGCGCTCCGAGATCTTCAGGCCCTGCTTCTGCGCCCACTCCCGAATCGCCTGGTTCTGCACCCGGTCCGAGCTGGGCCGGGCCGCCACCACGGCAGCACCACGCCGGCTCGACCCACCCGCACGCCGCGCGGCCGCAACGAACGGGGCCAGCACATCCCGCAACTGCGCGCTGTTCTTCTCCGACAGGTCGATCTCGTAGGAACGGCCGTCCAACGCGAACTCGACCTGGCCGTCGGCTTCCGAACCGTCCAGATCATCGACCAACGTCACGGTCGTCTGCTTCGCCATGTTCCACCCCTCAAGAACTGTCGTGACGGCCCGTATCCCGTCGGGATTCGGGGCCAACAACACGACAAACGAAATTGTCATCACCGACAATAGTGCATTGGTCCGACCGGCTCGATTACGGACACGCCGCCGGACAGATCCGCGTCCCGAGGCCGCCATCAGCACGGGGTAACGGATCAAAAGCGCAGTGCGAGCAGTCCCGCGGCGAGAGCTCCCCACCGCCGACGCTCGACGAAGGCAGCCGTGACCACCGCACAGATCGACCAGCTCCTCGACTCCGACCACGCCTGGGCCGTCGTCGACGTGGAGACCTCCGGATTCCATCCGGGCAGCAGCCGGGTGCTCAGCGTCGCCGCGATGGCGCTGGACCCGGCCGGACGGCCGGTCGGGCCACGCTTCAGCTCGCTGGTCAACGCCGGGTGCGACCCCGGTCCCGTCCACGTCCACGGCATCACCGCCGCGCGGCTGGCCACGGCACCCACCTTCGGCGAGATCGCACCGCGCCTGCTCGAGGTGCTCGACGGCCGCATCCTCGTCGCCCACAACGCCGCGTTCGACCACGGGTTCCTCACCGCAGAGGCCGACCGGATCGGGCTGGAGCTGCCCGTCCGGCAACGCCTGTGCACCCTCGCGCTGAGCAGGCGGCTCGGGATCGACGTGCCCAACCACAAGCTGGCCACGCTCGCCGGCTACTGGGGCGTCCCGCAGCTGCACGCCCACGACGCCGCGGACGACATGGAGGTCCTCGCGCGCATCCTCACCCACAGCCTCCTGCTCGCGGCTCGTCTGGACATGCCGCTCCCCCTGATCGGGGTCGACGGCAGGACCGGCACGACCCCCTACCCACCCCGCATCACCACCCCGCCCTGCCCATGGAGCCACCCCGGGCGGCTCGAGGCCGGCCGACCACTCGTGCAGGGCATGAAGCTGGCGATCACCGGGGCCACCCGCGAACCCCGCGAGATGCTCGTCGAGCGGATGGTCGGCGCGGGTCTCGACGTCCAGCAGTCGGTCAGCAGGCTCACCAGCGCGCTGGTCTGCAACGATCCCGCGCTCGAGACGCGGAAGGCGGCCCGCGCCCGCGCCGAAGGCATCCTCGTGATCGACGAGCTCACGCTCCGGCACCTGCTCGACGACGTCCGCCACGGTGCGCCGCACCTCTCGGCGCCACCGGAGCGACGTCCACCTCGACCGGCCGCCACCGTGCGCGGGCCGCTCCACGGGCGCCGCGTCCTCGTCATCGGCGGCACGCACGGGCAAGCGGCCGCCGTGCGGACCGAGGTCACCGCGCTCGGCGGTGTCGCGGCCGTGAACTTCAGCGCGGGCGTCACCGACGTGATCCTGATGGCGGGCGGCGAGACCGACAGGAGGCTCCCGCGCATCCGCGCGGCAGAGCTCCCGCTGCACAGCGGCGCCGTCGCACTCGGTATCCCGCTCCCGGCGCCGATCCTCGCCGAGCCGGGGGTCGCAGAACCGCGTGGCACAGTGCCGGGTTACGTCGGCCGGCACCGCTCCGACGTCGCGGGAGCAGGCGTACCGGTGCTCCCCCGCGGGGCGGTCATCGACCTGCCCGACGAGCACGTCTGGACGGTCAACGTGGCCTGGCGGGCCGACGCGCTCGCCGACGGCACCGCGGTCGATGTCGTCGCCCTCCTCGTCGACGCCGACGAGCGCGTGATCGCCGACGAGGACTTCGTCTTCTACAACGCCCCGCTCAGCGAGCACGGCGCGGTCGGGCTGTCGACGGACGGCGACAGCGAGCAGAGCGTGCGCGTCGACCTGGACCGGGTCTCCGGCGAGCACCACCGGATCATCATCGCGGCAGCGCTGGACGGCGACGCCACCTTCGGCGAGCTCGGAGCGGTCACGATCAGCGTCGACGGCGACACGGCCACCGCCGCCACCGCGACCCTCGACGCCGGCACGACCGAGCGCACGATGGTCCTCGCGGAGATCTACCGGCGCAACGGGATCTGGCGGCTGCGCTCGATCGGTCAGGGCTACGACGACGGGCTGGCCGAGCTCGCCGGCCGCCACGGCGTCGCGGTCGCCTGACACGCGTCCCCGCCTCCTCAGCCGGCGACGATGTCGATCGGTCCCGACCCGGTCCTGGCGTGGATCGTGCGCGGAGCGGCGGGGTCGTTCACGACGCCGACATGCACCGGGCCGATCGCCGTCGCGGCGTCCACGCGGTAGCTGCCACCGGGCACCGTCACCCGCACCGGACCCGCGACGGTCCCGACCGTGACGGACTCGGGTGCGGACACGAAGCTCGCCCGCACCGGGCCGCCGACGGTGGAGGCGTTGAACCGCGGCGTGTCCAGGCCGACCGCCTCGATCCCACCCTCGACCGTGCGGACGGTGACCGGTACCCCGGACGGGACGGTGATCGACTGCTCGGTCTCGCACCCGATGTTGAAACCGGCGCAGTCCGAGCCCAGCGTCAGCACGCCGTTCACCACGGTGCCGGTCAGCACCGGCTCGTAGCCTGCGGCCCAGCGCCGGGTGGCGGTGTCGACGACGTCGCCACCGCTCGACCGGTGCAGCCCGACGGTGCACTCGTCGACCTCGACGACGATCTCGCGCACGCCGGCGAACGAACGTGTGACCGTGTCTTGCTGCAGCGATCCGGCGCCCGCGGCGGCGCGGTGCGGTCGGGGTGGTGGCGGGGCGGAAGTGTTGTTGTCATGGATCGAGACTCCGCCGGATCGCGATCCATCGACACGGGCGCAGCACCGGGATTCGGGGAGGGTTTACCCTGATTCCGGGTGGGCGAACAGGAATGCGCCGCCGCCGGGTTCGAGCAGGCCCGACTCCGCGGCAATTGTCGCGAGGCGCTGATACCCGAACGGTCAGGACATCAGAAAGTCCATCGCGTTGCGCCGCCCGGGGCGACCGTGGCGAGAGCCGTCGCGCTCCGCGCCGTGATCCGGTAGACGAACCACGGCGGCGGCCCCGCCGCCGGCGCGCTGAATGCGGCGGTGATCGCCTCGCCGCTCTCGTCGACCTCGGCGGGCCACCCCCCTTCGGCCCAGCGCACCACCATGGCCGCGACGGTCGGTGCATCCGTGATCCGATCGGCGGTGCCCTCGACCGCCAGGTCGAACTCGTCCATGGCGATGCTCAGCACGCAGCGCGCGTCGCGGGCCAGGTTGCGACCCTTCCGGGTGCCCGCGCCCGTCTCGAACCAGAACGTGCCGTCCACCCACAGCGCTCCGACGGCCGTCACGTGCGGGCTCCCGTCGGGGTTGATCGTGGTCAACCAGCAGGTGTGCCGGTTCGGGCCGCCGGCGCCCGGTGCTTGCGGGATACCGCCCTGCAGCCGGGACTCGATGCTCGACCACTCCAGCAACGGCAGCGTGTACAGGTCAGCGAGATTCGCAGCGTCCATGCCCGGTACGACCGTCGCGACCCGCCGAACTCATCGGTGGTCCCGATCTGCGGTCACAGCGCGGCGTGGCGCCCGACGGTGAGCACCCGGCCGTTGTCGATGATGCGCTCGGCGAACGAGTCGATGGCCGTGGCGAGGTCACCGCCGCCCTCCCCGCCTCGATCCTCCTCGTTCCAGTCGGCGAGCTGCTCCAGCAACCAGCGTCGCCAGCCGTTCACCAGCCGGGCGAAGACGTCCATCCCGGCGGTGGTGAAGCGGTACGTACCCGCGGACTCCACGAGGTAGCCGGCGTCGACGAGCTGGCGCGCGGTCGGCTCGAAGATCCCGGCCGGCACGTTGGCCAGCGCCCCGATCTCCTCCATCGTCGCGGTGCCGTCGTGCGCCGCAGCGCGGTAGACGGCCCGATGAGCCAGCCCTGCGCGATGGTGACATCCACCCCGGACCTGGCGAAGATCTCCGGGCTCGGGTCGGTCTTCGCGCGGCTGATGCCCGACGTCGCGACACCGAGGTCCGCGTAGTCCGTGGTGCTCTGCACCACGATCATCGGGACCTGCATGATCAGTCCGATCCCGGCCCCGAGCACGATCATGAACGCGGCCATCGCCCAGTAGCTCGTGGTCGCGTCCAGCGACGACATCAGGTACAGCCCGAGCACGATCAGGACGAAGCCGAAGTAGTCGATGCGAGGCTTCCCGGTGGCCCGCACCGCCGGCAGCGCGATCAACGCGATGATCAGCACCAGCGCACCGAACGGGAGGTTGACGTAGAACGACCACCGCCAGCTGAGGTGGTCGACGAACAGCCCACCGAGCAGCGGACCGGCCACTGTGGACACACCGAATGCCGCGCCGATGAAGCCCTGGTACTTGCCGCGCTCGCGCAGCGGCACCACATCGGCGATCACGGCGGTGGCCGTGACCATCAGGCCGCCACCACCCAGGCCCTGCACCGCCCGGAAGATGATGAGGGTGGTCATGGAGTCGGCCCAGCCCGCGAAGAACGACCCGATCATGAACAGCGCCACGCTGACGACGAACGCCCGCTTGCGCCCGAACAGATCACCGAACTTGCCGATCAGCACCGTCATGATCGTCTCGGCGAGCAGGTAGGCCGTGACGACCCAGGACAGGTGCGAGCCGCCCCCGAGATCGCTGACGATCGTCGGCAGCGCCGTCGCCACGATCGTCTGGTCCAACGCGGCCAGCAGCATCCCGAGCAGGATGGCCCCGACGATCAGGTTCCTGGTCCTGCTGCCCAGCTCACGGGGTCCGCGCAGCGACGTGTCCACTTCGGCCACGACCATGGTTGGCACCCTCCTCCGGTCCGGGAGAAGGATGGGGCGCGCGCCGGACACCCCTGTCGATCTCCGCCGATCTCAGTCGATCGTGTTCACCCGCACCGACACCGAGGGCGCCGCTCTGAGCTCCCTGGAGCGCGGCCGCATCTGGGGCCAGGACCCCGACCCACGAGGAGTTCTGACCGGCCCCGATCGGCGGCCGCAGCACGGTCAGCGGGGGATACCGACAACCCGCCGGTCCGGCGCCTGCGTCCCGGTCGGGACGTCGGCGGCAGGCGGCGCGCCGGATCCCAGGCGGCCCAGCACCTCCGGGGTGATCCGGCCGTAGGCGGCGGGCGCGATCGGGTTGAGCCAGTGCGACGCCCGCACCCGCTTCGCGACGTTCACGCCGAGGTCGCCGAGCACCTCGTCGACGTTGTGCATCGAGAACGGGATGATCTTCGCGCCCCGGCAGTGGTGCGCGTCCGTGGCGGTGTCCATGAACGCCAGCTGGTCGACGACGGCCTGCCGCATCACCGGTGCGTCGGGCAGTGCCACCGCTCCGGCGAGATCCGCGGCGATCCAGACTGCCGCCATCTCGGCGTTGAGCGGGCTGAAGAACGACGAGTTGTAGCCGTTGAAGTACAGGCCAGGCACCTCGAGCGGCCGGATCTGCCGGTACAGCAGGAAGTTGCCGCGCTCGTCGAAGAGGCGCTGCTGCACGTCCGCGGGCAGGAAGGGCACACCCTGGGTGAAGCCCGTGGCGCAGACGACGAGATCGGCAGGCAGCATCGTGTCGTCGCTCAGCTCGGCGACGGGCTGCCCGTCGCGGGCGAGCAGCCGGGTGATGGTGCGGTCCCGGTGCACGGCGATGCTGCCGTCGCGCACGCCCTCGAAGAACCCCTCGGTGACGAGGCCGATCGCCCCGCGGACGATGCCCTCCATCTGCCCCGTCGGCACCAGGCCGAGCTCCGCCAGCCCGAACTGGCGCACCGACACCGAACCGATGGAGTTGAGCATCCGGCTGCGCAGGCCGTTACCGGGCCCGTGCAGGAACCTCTCCAGGCCGCGCAGCCGGATGTAGCGGAACAGGGCCTCCCCCATGCGGGTCAGGAGCAGCATCTTGAAGTTGAGGACGCCGGCGATCCGGCGCGGCACCTTCCAGAGCAGCTGCCGGGCGATCACGGTGGTGCTCGCCGCGACCCTGCTGACCGGGACGGTGACGTCGCACGCGGACTTGCCGTAGCCCACGACCAGCACGTGCTTGTCGCGTGCCTCCTCGGCGTCGAGCAGTTCCGTGCCCGCGCAGAGCCGCCCGCCTGCCGCGGCGAACTCGTCCCGGCCGGGGAAGGCCGGGATGGCGGGCTCGCAGAACACCCCGTTCGCGACGACGAGCCGGTCGAACGACGCGGTCGACGTCGCCCCGGTGCCGTCGGTGCCGTCAGTGCCGTCAGTGCCGTCGAGGACGTCGACGACGTCGAGGACCCAGCGACCGTCCTCGGGTCGGGCCGCCGTCACCGTCGTGCCCAGTCGCAGGCACGGGACGATCCCGTACGCGGCCGCGTACGACGCCAGGTACTCCTGGATCTGGGCGCCGGTCGGCCACTCCGGGAACTCCCGGGGCATCGGGAAGTCCGAGAACGAGTACTGGGCCTTCGGGCTCTGCGTGGTCAGGCCGGGGTAGCGCCGCGTGGCGCTCCACACACCACCGACGTCGGGTGTCCGGTCGAAGACCGTGACGTCGTGTCCGGCCTGGAGCAGCACCTTCGCCGTGGTGAGCCCGGCGACGCCGGCACCGATGATCGCGATGCGCATGCTCAGCCGGCCTGGGGCGGGAGCCGCAGCTCGATACCGAAGTCGGCCATGACGCCCTGCATCACCGAGATGTCCTTCGGGCCGGGTGGCAGGTCGGCGAGTGCCTGGTAGTAGCGCTCGAGTCCGGCGGGCGACACCACGGAGATGACCCGGGCCTCCTCCGTGGCCGAGTTGCGGAAGGTGTGCACGACGTCGCGGGGCAGGAACAGGTAGTCGCCGTGTTCCAGCACGAAGTCCTGGCCGCCCAGGTGCACGTCCAGCCGCCCGGCGAGGCAGATGAAGGACTCGTCCTCGCGGGTGTGGACGTGCGGCGGCGGGCCGCTCGTCTCCGGGGGGATCGCGTACTCGAACATCGAGTAGGCGTCGCGTGTGGACTTGCCGTCGGTCTTCGTCGTGATCCCGAGCCCGATCGCCGCGATCCGGGTGCCGTCGCGGGACGAGAGCATGTAGCCACCACCAAGGCTCACCGTGGTCTCCTCCGAGGTCGCCGATGTGTGAGGGCTCACAGCGTGGGGTTCGCCGGGCCGCTCTGCCAACCGACCGTCCCGCTGACCGGGACCGAATCTGCGGCTCCGCGGTCCCGTGACCGGAGACGTCAGCGCCGCGTCGAGTACGCCCGCGACGCCGCCGCGGCCGCGAGGCGGACCGCGGGCCCGATCCGGTCGGCCTTCACGAGACCCGAGGGGCCGGTGACCGACAGCGCCGCGACGACGTCGCCGAGCGGGCCGAAGACCGGGGCCGCCACGCAGCTGACCCCGATGTTGCCCTCCTCGCGGTCGACGGCCCAGCCGCGGTCCGGGATCGCGGCCAGCTCGCGCAGCAGCGCCACCGACGTGGTGATCGTCCGCGGGGTGCGGGGAACCAGGCCCGCCTCCACGACCACGGCGACGGCCGCGGCGTCGGAGTAGGCGAGTATCGCCCGCCCCAGACCCGAGCAGTGGGCCGGGATCGTTCCCCCGACCTGCGACAGCATCGGCATGGGCCGGTGCCCGGTGATCTTCTCGACGACCAGCACCTGCGTGCCGTCGAGGACCCCGAGCTGCACGGTGGTCTTCGTCGCGGTGTGCAGATCCTGCAGGAACGGCAGCACCGACTCCCGCAGCTCGTGGCGGATCGGAGCCAGTCCGGAGAGCTCGAAGAGCCGGTTGCCGATGCGGTAGCGGTCCTTGGGCTTGTCCAGCCAGCCGAGCCGGATCATCCGGTCGGCGGTACGGTGCGTCGTCGACCGCGGCATCCCGCACCGCGTCACGAGCGCGGCGAGTGTCAGCTCGCGATGGGTGGCGTCGAAGGCGCCGAGTATCGCGGCGGCCCGGTCGAGCCCGCCCATCCCGGCGTCCGGGCGTTCCGAACTCGCGTCCCGCTCAGGGGGACTCATCGTTGGCTGTCGCCCGTCACGGGATCAGGCTAGTGGACGAACGGAACCGACTGAGGGAGACGATCCGATGGCCGAGTCCGGTCCGGAGTTCAGCATGGCCGGGTTCCTCGGCGCGATCTCCGACACGGTGCGGCCCGGCACGGCACGGCCCATCGTGGTGCGGGCCGCCGAGCTGGAGAGGCTGCCGGCGGGCCAGGTGCACAACCCGACCACGCTCTCGATCGCCGGGAAGCTGCCGACCGCGACCTTCGAGATCTTCCGCCAGACCATCCCGCCCGGTGCGACCTCCGACATGCAGCGCCACCACCACGAGACGGTGCACTTCGTCATCTCCGGTACGGGCCACAGCGAGGTCGAGGACGACACGGGCACCTGGGCGGCGGGCGACTTCGTCTACACCCCGCCCTGGACGTGGCACCGGCACTACAACGACTCGACGGAGCACCCCGTCGAGTTCCTGACCATCGAGAACTCGCGCCTGCTCGGGCTGCTCGGCGTCGGACGGCGCCAGAGCGCCGGGCTCGCGACCGTCGCGGAGGCCCGCGCACGGTTCGAGGAGGAGACGACATGACGCTTCCGGAGCACATCAGCATCTGGGGCGAGCTGGCGAACGTCGACCACGAGGTGCGCCACGTCGACGTCGGTGGCGTCCGCACGCGGGTGCTGCAGGCCGGGTCCGGGCCCGATCTCGTGCTGCTGCACGGCACGGGAGGGCATCTGGAGGCCTACGCGCGCGACATCGCGGGGTTGGCCGCCGACTTCCGCGTCACGGCCTATGACATGGTCGGGCACGGCTGGTCGGACCTGCCGGACCGCCCGTACACGATCGACGTGCTGTCGGACCACCTGCTCGGCACGCTCGACGCGCTCGGCATCGACGCGCCGCACCTCTCGGGAGAGTCGCTCGGCGGTTGGGTGGTGGCCTGGACCGCGGCCCACCGTCCCGACCGGGTCGGCAGGCTCGTGCTGAACACCCCGGGAAACATCGCGAACAAGCCCGAGGTGATGGCGCGGATGCGCGACAGCACCATGGCCGCGGTGCAGGACCCCAGCGACGCCACGGTCCGCAGGCGGGTGGAGTTCCTGTTCCACCACAAGGAGCTGGTCACCGACGAGCTGGTGAACCTGCGCCGCGCGGTCTACAGCCGACCCGGCTTCGTGCAGGCGATCACGAACACGCTGGTGCTGCAGGACCCGTTGGTGCGCAAGGACTTCGCGTGGGACCCGGCGTGGGTCGGCAAGGTGGTGGCCCCGACGCTGTTGCTGTGGACCGAACACGACCCGACGGGCGGTCTCGACGAGGCCGACATGCTCCTGGAGTGGCTGCCCGACGCGCGCCTGCACGTCATCGCGGACGCCGGTCACTGGCCGCAGTGGGAGAAGGTCGAGGAGTACCTGCGCGCGCACCGCGAATTCCTGCTGCCGGAGAAGGACCCGACATGACCCGCATCGTCGGATTCGTGGGGATGTCGCACTCCCCCTTCGCGACGTTGACGCCGCCCCGGGCCGCGTCCGATCCGGGCGGCCGGTTCGTCGCCGACACCGCGCGGGTCGCCGCGGCCGTCGACCGGCTCGCGCCCGACGCCGTCGTGGTCGTCGGGCCGGATCACTTCCACGCCAACTTCTACGACGTGATGCCGCCGTTCGTGCTGGGGATCGAGGAGGCTGTCGGTTTCGGCGACTTCGGGTCGCGGTCGGGTCCGCTGCCCGTCGCCGCCGGCCTGGCCTGGGAGATCCGGGACGGCCTCGCCGCCGCCGGGTTCGACCTGTCACTGTCGTACTCGCTGACCGTCGACCACGGCGTCGTGCAGAGCTACGAGATGGCAACCGGTCGGGCCGACATCCCGATGGTGCCGCTGGTGGTCAACACGGCCGCACCACCGCTGCCGGACATGCGGCGCTGCGTCGAGCTGGGCCGCTCGCTCGGAGCGGCGATCCGCTCCTCCGCGTTCGGTGGCCGCGTGCTCGTCGTCGCCAGTGGCGGGCTCTCGCACTGGCTGCCCTCCAACGACCCCCGCGACCCGGCGGTGGTCGGGCCGCGGCGGGAGTCGGTGATCCACGGGCGCCGGGACGTGCGCGCCGTCGCCGCGGTGCGCGAGCCGCGGGTGCGGGCGATGGGCGGCAACCCCGATGCCCGCGTCAACGTCGCGTGGGACGGCTGGTTCCTCGACCGGCTCCGTGCCGGCGACCTCGCCGCGGTCGCGGAGCTGGGCGACAAGGCGCTCGAGGAGCACGCCGGCAGCGGCGGGCACGAGATCAGGGCGTGGCTGATCGGGCAGGCCGCCGTCGGGGAGCCGCTGGTCTGGACCAGCTACGAGCCGGTCCCACAATGGATCACCGGCATGGGCGTGGGCACGACCTTCGACCTGGACTGACGTCGCGCGCCCGAGGCGACGGCGCGCTCCTGGATTCTGCAACACATCGCCACCCACCACGCCATCACCGGCCACCTCGTCGACATCGACGGCGACAGCGCGCGGATCCACGCGCACGTCCGCGCCGAGCACTGGCTGCCCGCGGAGCCCGTCACCGGTGGGCCCGACCGCTGGCTGGTCGTCGGCCTCTACGACGACGAGGCCGTCCGCACGGCCGACGGCTGGCGCTTCACCCGCGTGCACCTCACCGCGGCCCACCAGGAGAACCCGCACCTGGCGGGCATCGCGATGGCCGGCTCCGGAGATCGCCGCACGGTTGGCAGCGCCTGCCGCCGACCGGATGCGCGAGATCATCGAGGCCGCACTGGTGGCGTTCACGGACGCCACCCTGCAGCTGATGTTCCGGCCGGGCTCCGGCCCGGCGGGTGCCCCGGCACCGCACAACCCGTTCCACGCCATCGTGGTCGAGGCGGAGAACGCCGTCCGGGACGGCATCGCCCGCGAGGAGTTCCGCGACGTCGACGCCGTGCGCCTCGAGAACGCCGCGGACGTCAGTGCGCCGGCGCGACCTGTTCCAGCGCGGCATCGAGATCGGCGATCAGGTCGTCGGGCTCCTCGAGCCCGACCGACAGGCGCAGGTGGCCGTAGCGGCGGAACGGCGACGGCCAGCGTGCCGCGCGGGCGCCCTCGGCGCCGACGTGCACGATGAGCGACTCGTCGTGGCCGACCGACACCGCCGAGGTGATGACGCGCAGGGCCGCGACGAACCTGTTCTGGAGGTCGGCGTCACCCTCGAGGGCGAAGGCCAGCACGCCGCCGTACCCCTGCCCGTCGAAGAGCCGGGTGGCCAGCGCGTGCTGGGGGTGCGTCGCGAGGCCGGGGTAGGCGACGTAGGCGACCGCCGGGTGGGCGGCGAGGAACGCGGCAACCCGCGCGGCGGAGGCGAAGTGCTGGCGCAGTCGCAGCGGCAGGGTGATGGCACCGCGGCCGATCAGCCAGGCGTTGAACGGGGAGACGACCCCGCCCACGTCGATCATGGCGTCGGCCCGGATGCGGTCGAGCAGCGCCTTCTCGCCGAGCACCGCGCCGCCCATGGCGTCGCCGTGGCCGTTGATGAACTTGGTGAGGGAGTGCACGACGAGGTCGGCCCCGTGTTCGAGCGGGCGCAGCAGCGGCGGCGGGGTGAAGGTGGAGTCGACACTGAGCAGGGCCCCGGCACCGTGGGCGATCCCTGCGAGCGCAGCGACGTCGCAGACCCGGGTGGTGGGGTTGGCGATCACCTCGGTGTGCACCAGCCTGGTGTTCGGCCGCATCGCCGCGCGCACCGCATCGACGTCGCTGGTGTCGACGAAGGTGGCCTGCACGGCGTACCGGGCAGGGAGGATCTCGGCGAACAGGCGCCACACGGCCTCGTAGGTGACGTCGGAGACCACGGCGTGTTCGCCGGTGCGCAGCAGCGTGAAGAACACCGCGTGCAGCGCCGCCACGCCCGACGCGAGCACGAGCGCATCCTCGGCGCGTTCCAGAGCCGCGAGCTTGCGTTGCAGGGCGAGCTGGTTGGCACCGGAGTTGCGGGTGTAGAGCGGAACGTCGAACCCCGACCAGCTCAGCGCCGACGGGTCGGCGGGCAGCGCGTAGGAGTTGGCCATCACCAGCGGCGTCCGGATCGCACCCGTTCCCGGATCGACGGCGTTGCCGGCATGCACGGCTCGGGTGGCGAGCCCGAGCGTGTCGGGCAGGTCCTTGTCCGGTCTCATTCACAGCTCCGATGTCGGTGCGGCGTCGCGAGGCTGTTTTGTATCATCGTTCCGTAACGTCTGTCCAAACCGACGGCGCGGTGTTAGCGTCGCGCCGTGCCGAGGTTGAAGCAACGCACCGACACCCTCCGGGAGCGTGGGGTGGCCAGCGCGCTCGCGGTACTCGCCGAGGAGGGCGCGGCAGCGCTGACCACGCGGACGGTCGCCCGCCGGGCCGAGGCGTCGGTACCGGCGATCTACGAGGTCTTCGGGGACAAGGCAGGCCTCATTCGGGAGGTCTTCTTCCATGGTTTCCGGATGCTCGGCGACGAGCTTGCGGTGCTGCCCCCGACCACGGACCCGGCCGAGGCCCTCCGCCGGCTCGCGCACGCGTTCCGCGGGTTCGTCGTGTCCCATCCGGTGCTGGCCGAGGTCATGTTCTCCCGACCGTTCGCCGACTTCGACCCCACCGCCGACGACGACAGGGCCGGCATCAAGGTGCGCAAGATCTTCGTCCAGCACACGCAGGCGGCCGTGGACGCCGGCGTGTTCGCCGCAGACCCCACCGACACCGCCCACGTCCTGTTCGCGTTCGTCACCGGCATGGCCGCCGCCGAGGCCGCGCACCGGCTCGGGTCGTCGCCGCAGTCGGTGGACCGCCGCTGGCGGCTCGGACTCGACGCGCTGCTCCACGGTCTCGCCCGGGAGGGCGCGCCGCAGGGACTCCCCCACGATCCGCCGGGAACGGCCCCGTAGTGGGCGGCCGGTGGCAGGCCCCGACGCCACCTGGGGTCGGAGCCCGGCAGCAGATCGCGAAGCTGCTGCCGGAGCGGCGACGTGGGCCAACCTCGCGTTCCTCGCGAACGGGGCGACCGCGGTCGCGTACCTCTGCTACGCCCGCGGCCTGAGCAGGGTCGGCCCCGGCACCGCCACGATCACCATGTTCGCCGTGCCCGTCTTCGGGACGCTGGCATCGGTCCTGCTGATCGGCGAGTCCTTCGACACGATCCAGATCATCGCAGCGGCGGTCATGGTCGTCGGCGCGTTGCTCGCCGTCGGCCGCGCCCCACCGCAGTCCAGCAGCCCGAGAGGACCCGATGACCAGCCCCGAGACAGAGCCGCCGCCCGTCCCCTTCCACCCGATCAGCCGACGCAGCGGGTTCCTCGACCTGATCGGCCCGCTGTACGTCGACGGCACCGACCCCCGATCGCCCGTCTACGGCCTAAGGATCGAGGAGAAGCACGCCAACAGCCGCGGCGGCGTCCACGGCGGGGTGCTCACCACCCTGGCTGACCTCGCACTCGGCTACGGGGCCATGGCCGCGCACGGGACGGTGCTGAACCTGCTCACCGCCAGCCTCACCGTCGACTACACCGGCACCGCGCGGGTCGGGGACTGGATCGAGGCGCGAACCACCCTCAAGCGGATGGGCTCACGGCTCGCCTTCGCCGGTTGCGAGATCACCAACGCCGCTCGGCCCGTCGCCTCCTGCAGTGGGGTCTTCAGCGTCCCGCCCGATGTCGGCGCAGGTGGGCCGAGCGGACGCTAGCCAATCCCTACCTCGCCCAGCTGCGCGTCGGCGCGGTCGAGGGCCGCCGCGACCGCGCCAACCCATTCGCCACGGCGCCGATGTCGGGACGTTGGCGCGGTGGCCACGACGTTGGCGCGGTCGAGGGCCGAGGTGACCGCGCCAACCCATTCGCCACGGCGCCGATGTCGGGACGTTGGCGCGGTGGCCACGACGTTGGCGCGGTCGAGAGCCGCCGCGACCGCGCCAACCCATTCGCCACGGCGCCGATGTCGGGACGTTGGCGCGGTGGCCACGACGTTGGCGCGGTCGAGGCCGAGGTGACCGCGCCAACCCATTCGCCACGGCGCCGATGTCCGGACGTTGGCGTCAGGACGTTGGCGCGGTGGCCACGAGGTCGCCATCGACGTGCTCGAGGCCGACCGGGCGGTCGAGCCAGACCCGGTCGCGCAGCTCGATGCCGTCGATGCGGATGCCCGGCGGGTATCCGGTGGTAGGGGTGAACGCATCGCGCTCGACCGAGCACATCCGGAAGCCGAGCCGCTGGTAGAAGCGCAGGTTCCCGATGTCGGCAGCGGCAGTGGACACCACCAGCGTCCGGCACCGCTCCGCAGCCAGCAGTGCGAGTGCGGCCTCGACCAGGCGGCGGCCGACCCCCTGGCCCTGGAGCTCCTCGGACACGGCCATGTTCTTCAGCTCAGCGCGCTCGGGGTCCTCGATCCCGCTCCGGTCGGGCGATACAGCGTCGACCAGCTGCAGGTGGCCGAGCACCTCCCCCGTAGGAGCGGTCGCCACCAGCACCCGGCCGAGGTGCAGGTAGGAGTCCAGCACCGGCACCGAGTCCTCGGCCAGCGTGAACAGTGGGCGCAACGCCTCCCGCAGGCCGTCGTGGACCGCGATGCGGATCCGGTCACCGCGATCCTGGGCGAGCGGGTTCCCCGCGGCGGTGTGGTTCATCTCGTGCTCCTGTCGGGAATCGGGTTCGGGTTCGTGCGTGACCGCCACTACGACGCTGTGGGCCACGATGCCCTCCTGCGGAGCCAGGTCCCCTGCGACCAACCGCAGCAGCGTGGTCTTGCCCGCGCCGTTCGGCCCGACCAGCGCCGCGACCCACCCCCATCGCGTCCACCCCCGGTGGTCAGGACCACCGTCGGTCGGTGGCTGGATGGCACCACTCTGAACGTTCGGAACTAACCTGTCAAAGCGTTATGGTGGTCACACCCGTTGGGCAGGGGCTCTCCCCGACCGACGGTCCACGCAGGCGCTGCGGTCAGCGCTCCTGCTGCGCCCGCTCCCGAAACGTGCGGTTCTTCGCGCGGTTTCCACAACCGGCCATGTCACACCAGCGGCGCGAACGGTTGCGGGAGGTGTCCAGGAAGGCCCAGCGGCAGTCCGGCGACGCGCAGACCTTCAGCCGCGACCACCCGTCACCGGCCCGGATCGCCAGGTAGGCGGTGGCCAGCGCGGCGATGGCGTGCCCGGCGGCGTCCGGGTGCCCCGACCCGGCCAGGCCCGGCGGCCGGCGCTCGTCACCGAGTTCGACCAGCATGGGGCTCGCCCGCAGGACGTCCCCGGCACGTGCGAGCACTCCGGCATCCGGTTCCGGGCCGCCGTCCTTGGCCGCCGCCAGCTGGCGGATGCCCTCCCGCAGGTCACGCAGGTCACCCAGCGCTCCCACAGGTGCGGCACCGGTGGCCGCGCCCTGCTGCCCCAGCCATGTCGCCAACCACGAACCGGCCCGCTCGTCCGCCAGCTGATCGTCGAGATCGGGAAGGTGCATCGAGTTGAGGAAGGCCACCACGCGGTGGGCTTCGGGAGAGGCATCCACCCGACGATCATAGGTCACATGACCGTCCAAATACGTTGACAGGTCACTCCGACCTTCACAGGATGTGACCATCAAACATCGAACAGTGGTCACCCGTGAGGCTGGAACATGAGTACCTCGTCAACACGGCGCGGCGAGCTCGTCGTCGTCGCTTCCGCCATCACCTTCGGCGTGGCCGGGGCGCTCACCGTCGTGGCGCTGCGCACGCTGCGACCAGCGGACATGCTGGCCTTCGAACTGACCGGATCGGCGCTGGTCCTGACGCTCGTCGCCGCGCTCACCGGACGCCTGCACCGCCGGGGCGCGTTGCGGGCGCTCGCCCAGGGCGTTGTCTCCCCAGGACTCGGTTTCCTGCTCGCCGATCTCGGCCTCGCCCGCACGAGCGCCACCGACGGCTCGTTGCTGCTGGGCGGGGAATCCGTGCTGACCGTGCTGCTCGCCGTCGTGCTGCTGCGAGAGCGCATCGGCCGCACCGGGTCATGGGCGCTCGTGCTGGGACTGGGTGGGACGGCACTGGTCTCGCTCGGGGCCGGATCGGAGCCCTCGACCGCGAGCGATCCCGTGGTGGGGAACCTGCTGGTGATCGCGGCGGTGCTCTGCGGTGCCGCCTACGTGGTGTGGTCGCGCCGGTCGGCCCAGCCCGCCGAGGAGAGCGTCGGCATCACCGCGTGGCAGTTCATCGGGGCGACGATCGCAGTCAGCCCGTTCGTGCTCGGGTCGTGGCTGACCGGCGGCAGCCGGTTCGTCGACGCCCGCCCCGAGGAGCTGCTGGCCGCGGCGGCCGTGCTGGTCTGCAGCCTCGTCGGGCTGCTGCTGTTCAACCTGGGCATCGCCGCGATCACGGCGTCGCGGGCCGGTCTGCTGTTCACCCTGCAGCCGGTCGCCGGCACGCTCACGGCCGTGCTCGTGCTCGGCGAGACGCTCGGAGGGGCCGAGGCCGTCGGTGGCGCGCTGATCGTGGTGGGCGTCATCGTGCTCACCCGGGCCGGACGTGACGACGACGCTGGGGGCTCACCGATACCGGCGCCGAAGAGCACCGCCATCGTCAACTGACGGCTGCCCGTAGGACAGCGCAACCAGGTTGGCCTGCGTGATCTGCCGGCCCAGCAGCTCACCGGCGAGCCGGCCCTCACGCAGGACCACCACCCGATCACAGAGCCCTGGTAGCTCCTCGTTGTCCGAGGATGCGACGAGGACCCCCGCTCCCTGCTCGGCGAGCTCGCGCAACTGGAGGCGGATGGACTCCTTCGCCTGGACGTCGATACCCGCCGTCGGTTCATCGAAGACGAACACCCGCGACCCGGTGAGGATCCACTTCGCGATCAGCACCTTCTGCTGGTTGCCACCCGACAGGACGCGCATCGGGTGCCGCAGGCGCGACACCACACCATCGACGCGCCCGACCACCGCCGCGACCGCCCGTGTCTCGGCACGGACGCGGCGGAGGACACGGGCCCAGCTGAACCGGGCAGCCGAAGCGATGCCGACGTTCTCCCCGACGGAGAGGTTCTGGAAGCCGCCCTGGATCCGGCGGTCCTCCGGCAGGAACGAGATCCCGGCGGCGATGGCTGCCGGCATGCTCGGCCTGCGGACGTGCTGCTCGTGCCAGTGGAGCTCGCCGCGTTCTGCGCGGTCGACACCCACGAGCATCCGCAGGAGTTCCGTGCGGCCCGAGCCGACGAGTCCCGCCAGCCCGACGACCTCACCCGCGTGCAGCCGGAGATCCACGTCGTGCACGCGTCCTCTACCCAACCCGGCACACCGGATCAGCGCCGGCCCGCCCGCCACCCGGGGTCCCGGCACGTGCCTCGTGGGGGCCGCCGCCGTGCGTCGCGCCGGTTCGACGTCGCTCATCAACGCGATGAGGTCGCGCACCTCGATCCCGTCCATCGAACCGGTGTGGGTCGCCCTCCCGTCGCGAAGGACGACCAGCTGCTGGCAGAACGCCGTCACCTCGTTGAGGCGGTGCGACACGTAGAGGATCCCGACGTTGCGCTCCTGCAACCCCCGGATGGCCACGGCGATCCGGTCAACCTCCCGCGGAGAGAGCGCCGCGGTGGGTTCGTCCATGATGAGGAAGCGGCAGTTCCGCGACGTCGCCTTCGCGATCATCATCAGCCTCATCTCGGCTGGCGAGAGCGTGTCCACCATGGCCCGCACGTCGACGTCGAGCCCGGATCCGACGGCGATCTCGGCAGCGGCGGAATCGAGCTTCGCCCGGTCGAAGAGCCCCGCGGTACGGGGATAGCGGCCCAGCAGCAGGTTCTCCGCGATCGAGAGCCCCGGCGCCGCCACCAGCTCCTGCGGGATGAGCTGGACGCCGAACCGGGCCGCGTCGCGTGGCGAGGCGAAACCGAGTGTCCGCCCGCCGGACTCGAGCCCTCCGGTGTCGCTGCGCGTGCGTCCGGACAGGATGCCGATCAACGTCGACTTCCCGGCGCCGTTAGGACCGACGAGCGCGGTGACCGTGCCGGCACGGATCTCGATCGAAACGTCGTGCAGCGCGTGGACCCCTCCGAAACTCTTGGAGACCCCCCGCGCACTCAGGGTGTCGTCCGGGCGCGCCGTTGCAGGGGCGGTCATCGGGCCATCCGCCGACCGAGTTGCGACGCCAGCACGGCCAACGCGAGCACGAGACCCTGGATGATGTTCGCGACGGCGGGTGAGTAGTTCAGCTGCACGATCCCGTTCTGCAGCGCGGCCAGGAACAGCACGCCGACCGCGGTGCCCACGACGTGGAAGCTGCCGGGGCGCAGGATCGTCGAGCCGAGGAAGCACGCCGCGTACGCCGGCAGCAGCAGGCCGATCGCCGCGTTCGGGTAGTAGGACTGGGCCTGCGCGGCGAGCAGTAGGCCGGCGAGCGCACACCCGCAGCCCACGAGGCTGAACGCTGCGGCCCGCACCAGCTCGACCCGGATCCCCGACAGCTTCGCGGCCTCGTAGCTCGCCCCGACGGCGGCGACCTGGCGGCCCCACACCGTGCGGTCCTGCACCAGCCACAGCAGCGCGATCGCGATCACCTCGACGACGATCGGGACCGGAACCGCGGCGAGGTGCGCCGTCGCCATGTCGGTGAACTCGAGCGGGATCCCTCGCGAGATCTGCTCGTTGCCCGACACCTGGATCTCCAGACCGAGCAGGATCGTGCCGGCGGCGAGCGTCACGACGAAGGCCGAGACCCCGGTGTAGGCCACCAGCAGTCCCAGCACGGTGCCGATGACCACCGCGGCCAGCAGCGTCAGGCCCACCGCCGCGACGCTCGACAGCCCGGCCTTGGCGACCATGACCACGGCGAACGCGCTGTAGAACTGCGTCTGGTAGCCGATCGACAGATCGAAGTCACCGACCCGCAGCGGCACCGTGAGCACCACCGCCATCAGCATGAGCGGTGCTGCCAGCGTCAGCAGGCCCGCGAGGTTCGACCACGTCGGGTAGGTGTCAGGCTTGGCGATCGAGAAGTACACCAGCACGAGCACGCAGGCCGCGAGCGTGCCGTAGCGCAGCAGCCACGCGCCCGGCCGGCGACGCGCCCGCGGAGCCGTCGCGGACACCGCGGTCGCGTTCGCCACGACCGGTTCACTCGGCGGAGCGGCCATGGTGTGGGCGTCCTTCATCGGGTCGCCACGGTCGGCGGAGCGAGGGGCGCGAGGTGGTAGCCCTCGGCCTTCCAGGCGCTGTAGAGCGTGGCGCCGAGGTCCTCGAACGGGTAGCTCGGCAGGTCCGGCGGCATGGTGTCCCGGGTGACGACGACGTACGGATAGGGGTATTTCGCTGTTTCCGCGGCCGCCGAGAACGGGGCGTTCTTCGTCCAGTGGTGCAGCAGAATGTCCACGGCCTGCCATCCGGTCCACCAGTTCGGCGAATCGATGATCACGCCGTTCGGGCAGGTCTGGAGCGCCTTCACGGTGTCGGGGAAGGTGTACATGGCCAACACCTTGACGCTCGTCTGGCCGCGTTCGTTGAGCAGATTGCAGATGGGCCCGAACTGCGAGTCGATGCTCGAGTACACCGCTGCCGCCTTCGGGTTGGCCGTCAGCTGGTCGCGGACCGAACTGATCGTGTCGGAGACGAGATTGGACACGTCCATCTGGTGGGTGGCGACGGTGGCGAAGCCGTAGTTGTCCATACCGGAGGTGAACGCATCCGCCCGGATCTTCACCCCGAGCAGGCCGTCGAGGCGCTGCGCGACGATCGTGGATCCGGGAGCAAGGCTCTCCTCGAGGTAGTCGGCCGCCATCGCGCCCTGGATCGCGTCGCTCGGGCGCAGGATCGCATCGAAGAAGCCGCCGGGGTCCTGCACGATCCCGGCCACGCCGATGATCGGCGTGCCGCGGTCGTGAAAGGCCTGCAACGACGCCTGGATCGCCGACGGCGGGTTCGCGATGGACACGAACGCGTCGACGTTGCTCTGGACGAACGCCTGCGCCGAGGCAGCTATCAGTGCCGGTTGTCCCTGCCCGTCCTTGACGACGACGTCCCAGCCGAGTGCTGTGGCCGCGCGGACGAGCTCGTCGGTGAGCTGCTTCTGCACATAGGAGGCGCCCACGTACTGCAGCAGACCGATCGTCTTCTTCGGAACGGGTACGGAATCGGGTTGGGCGGGACCCACCGGCACCGCGCTCGCCGCCGCCGGCGCTGCCGCGACCGGTTCACCAGCGGCGTTCCCGCTCGGTCGCGACGTGGTGCAGGCCGCGGCCAGCATCGCGGTAGCGAGTACTGCCGCAATCAGATATCGCCGATGTGGATTTCGCACGAGTTTCTCCATGTCCTAGCCGAGACAGCGTGGATATCCCCCGAAAGCACGACGTTCCGAGCACCCGCACCTGCAATTCGTACATTACGGCGGCGGCGATCCGGTTAGTTGTCACGTATTGGGACAGGCCCGGCGACGATCATTCACGGCGTCTCGACCACCACGTCCAGAAAGGCGGCGAGGGCCTCGAGATTCTGCAACGCACCACGGCTCACAGCCTTGTCGGGATCCATCCCGGCGAGGACCCGCTTCACCGGAATCTCGCACTTCTTCCCGTTCAGGGTGCGCGGGACGGCGTCGACGAGCAGGAACCGGTCGGGGACGTGGCGCGGGGAGAGTTCCGAGCGCAGCGCAGCGCGCAGCCGGCGCTCGATGTCCGGTAGCGCCGTTCCCTCGGTGAGCACCAGGAAGCACAGCAGTGCGCCGTCGACGCGTGCGCCCAGACGCGTGGTGTCGATCACCAGTGAGTCCGCGACCTCGTCGAACCGTTCGATCACGGTGTAGAGGTCGGCGGTTCCCATCCGGACGCCGCCGCGGTTGAGCGTCGCGTCCGAGCGGCCGTGGATCACGAACGAGCCGCGCTGCGTCGCGCTCACCCAGTCCCCGTGCCGCCAGGCCCCCGGATGGTCGGCGAAGTACGCCGCGTGCAGCCGGGAGCCGTCCGGGTCGTTCCAGAACATCACCGGCATCGACGGCATCGGCGCTCTGATGATCAGCTCGCCGACCGCATCGAGCACGTCGTTGCCGTCCTCGTCGCAGCAGTGGACATCCGCGCCCAGTGCCGCCGCGGACAGCTCGCCGAGCCACACAGGCACCGTCGGTGCAGAGCCGAGGAACGCGGTGCAGACGTCCGTGCCGCCCGAGATCGAGCAGATCTGGACGTGGCCGCCGACCGCGTCAGCGATCCACCCGAACCCCTCGGCGGACAGCGGGGAGCCCGTCGATCCGAGCGCGCGCATCCGCGAGAGGTCGTGGGTGTCGCGCGGCCGCATCCCGGCCTGGACGCAGGCCCGGACGAACGACGCCGACACCCCGAACACGGTCACCCGGTGCCGCTCGGCCAACGTCCACAGGGTGCCCAGGTCCGGGTAACCGGGGTTGCCGTCGAACAGCACGACCGTCGAGCCGACGAGCAGCCCGCCGACCACGAGGTTCCACACCATCCAGCCGGTCGTGGTGAACCAGAAGAACCGATCCCCCGGCCCCAGGTCGTGATGCAGGCGCAGGGCCTTGAGGTGCTCGAGCACGATCCCGCCATGGCCGTGGACGATGCCCTTCGGCAGCCCGGTCGTCCCCGACGAGTACAGAATCCACAACGGATGGTCGAAGGCCACCGGCTCGAACGCCAGTGGTGCCGTCCTGGCCGTGAAGTCCGCCCAGCTGACGGTGCCGGCCATCGCCGCGTCGGGGTCGAGGTAGGGCACCAGAACGGTGTGGCGCAGTGTCGGCAGCCGGGTCCGCAGGGCAGCCACGGTCTTGCGGATGTCGAACCCGCGCCCGCCGTAGCAATAGCCGTCGACGGCCAGCAGCACGGTCGGCTCGATCTGCGCGAACCGGTCGTGCACCGCACGCGCCCCGAAGTCCGGTGAGCACGACGACCACACCGCTCCCAGCGAGGCGGTGGCCAGGAACATGACCAACGTCTCCACCGAGTTCGGGGCGAGCGCCACGACCCGGTCGCCCACCTCGACCCCCGCCGCCGACAGGCCCGCTCGGGCTCTCGCGACGAGATCACGCAGCTCGGCATGGGTGACGGTGCGCTCCAGCCCGTCCTCGCGGGTGAACTCCACCGCGACGTCGGCATCCGCCCGTCCCGGACCCGGTGCCAGTGCGTGCTCGGCGTAGTTGAGCGTCGCGCCCGGGAACCAGCCCGCTCCGGGCATCGCACGGGAGGTGAGGACGGCACGGGGCGCGTCGTGGAAGATCACGCCGAGGAACTCCGCTGTCGCCGACCAGAAGCCCTCCAGATCCCGCACCGACCAGGCGTGCAGCTCCGCGTAGTCGAAGACGTCGGCCAGCTCGACGCCCCGATGCTCCCGCAACCACCGGGCGAACGCGACGATCGCGCTCCCCGCAGCCTGGTGCGGGGCAGGAGCCCACAGCGGCTCGACCACCGGCGACTCGGCGGTCACGAAGCGAGCACGGCGCGGGCCACCGACGCCGCGCTGCGGGCCGCGAGCTGCAGCATGGTGGAGTCCGCGTCGACGGCGAGCATGGTGAACCCGGCCTGTTGCCACCGGCCGACCTGTGACGCGCCACCGGCGAAGGCCGCCGCGACGATGCCGTTGGCGGCGCAGGCCTTCGCGATCCGGGCCGCTGCCTCCATCGTCGAGTCGGCGCCGGCACGGTACGGGTCGCCGTCGAGTGACAGCGCGAGGTCCGCCGGGCCGACGAAGATCCCCGTCAGGCCGGGAACCGATGCGATGGCGTCCACCGCGTCGAGCCCGAGCCGGTCCTCGATCATCACGAAGCAACCGGCCTCGTGATCGAGGCCCCCCGGTTCCGGCCGCGTCGGGCGCAGCTTCGCGCGCACGGGGCCCCAGCTGCGCTGACCGGCGGGCGGGTACCGGCATGCCGCAACGGCCGCGAGCGCCGCGTCAGCGGACGACACCTGCGGGACGATGACCCCGCGCGCACCGGCATCGAGGGCGTGCGCGATCTCCGCGTGCGCGTTCGCACCGACCCGGACGTAGCCGGGGCAGCCGGATGCCTCGAGCGCGTGCAGCGCCCCGACCAACCCACCCGCCCGGGTCAGGCCGTGCTGGGTGTCGACGCAGCACCAGTCGAAGCCCGCGGTGCCCATGACCTCGACGGCGTAGCCCGAGTCGATGTGGCACCACCCGCCGATCGTGGTCGGCATGTCCGATGTCTCGCCGCTGTCGGATGTACCCGTGTCAGGCACCGGTCCCGCCCTTTCGTTCGAGGAACGCCGCGCCCGCGAGGGCCACGGCCATAGCTGCGGCCTGGACGAGCAGTTGCATCGCCGGCCCGGCCCCCAGCGTCAGCACGACCTGGCCGAGCTGGGTGAGGAACAGCGCTGCGACGGCGCTGGCGATCACGCTCCCCCGGCCACCCGCCACGCTCGTGCCGCCGATCACCACGGCCATCACGGTCTGGAACAGGTACGGGTTGCCGAGCGTCGGCGAGGGGTTCTGGTTGTAGCCGACGAGCAGCACGGCGGCGAAGGCGAACAGGATCCCGGCCGCCACGTAGGCCCCGACGACGTAGCGGTCGGCGCGCAGTCCCATGGCGCGCGCGGCAGCGGGGTTCGCCCCGACGGCGACGAACCGGCGACCGATCACGGTCCGCCCGGCGATGCCGGCGACGACCAGCACTGCCAACACGGCGATCCACGCGATCGCCGACACCCCGAGCGGGCTCGATGCGGTGGCGCTCTGCAGTGACACCGGAGCGGCGGTCCCGACGCCACGGGTGTAGCTGAACATAGCGCCGATCAGCAGCGCGTTCACGGCCAACGTCGTGATCAACGGCGTGACGTGCACGCGGGTGGTCACCAGGCCGTTGAGCAGGCCCACCGCCGCGCCGACGGCGAGGACGACCACGATCCCGACGAGGACGGGCACGTCGTTGCGGTCGACGAAGACCGTGAAGCCCATCGCCACCAGGCTCACCGTGCCCGGCACGGAGAGGTCGATGCCGCGCTGCTGGATGACCAGGGTCTGCCCCGCAGCCATGATCGCGAGCACGCCCCATGCGGGCAGCATCGCACCGATCGATTGCGCCGTCAGCGACTGCGGCACGAGCACCGCGCAGAGCGCGAACAGCGCCACGGTGGCGATCGCGATCCCAGTGTGCGGGCCCGACCGGAGCCAGGCCCGGCGGTGCACGCACGCCGCGCTCACGGCCGGCACGACGGTCACCGGGCACCCCGGCTCACGACGTGCCGGCTCGCGGCATAGACGGCGACCGCGAGCAGTGTCATCCCACCAGGCAGGTAGGACGCCCACGCGGGATCGAGCCCGAGGAACGGCACCGCGGCGACGGCCTGGGTGACCAGCAGCGATCCTGCGACCGTCGCGACGAAGGACCCGCGACCACCGAAGATGCTCGCCCCACCGATCACCGCGGCCGACACGCTCATCAGCGTGTACTCCGACCCCGAGGTCGGGTCACCGGACCCGACCTGCGCCATCAGCAGCACCGCGGCGAGCGCGGTCAGCAGGCTGCAGGCCAGGAACGCGACCAGCCGCAACCGGCGCGGGCTCAGCCCGTTGAGGCCTGCCGTGGCAGGGTCGGAGCCCACGGCGCGCACGGCGACCCCGAGCCGGTGGCGATGCGCGATGACCTGCAGCGCGACGGCGACACCGAGCAGCAGCAGGAACCCGAACGGCACGATCCCGATCGCCCCACCGATCACGTCGGTGATCTGCCGGTCGAACAGCCCACCCGGTTCCGGGCGCAGGACGAGCGACAGTGCCTGCAACGCGATGAACGTGATCAGGGTGGCCACGATCGAGTTCATCCGCACCACGTCGACCAGCAGCCAGTTGACGAGTCCCACCGCGACCGGGACCAGCACCACGAGCACCCACCCCAGCACGCGGTTGCCCGCGCTGGACTCCGCGGTCAGGAGGAACGACCCGACCACGACCACGGCGCCCATCAACGGCCCCACCGACAGGTCGACCACGCCGACCATCAGCGCGACGGTCTGCCCGAGCGCGACGAGCCCGAGGACGGCCACCAGCGCCAGCGTCCCGGACAGGTTCGCCGGGGCGAGGTAGAAGGGGCTCAGCGCCGCGGTGACCAGGCCCAGAAGGACCACTGCCAGCGCGACCATGACCAGCGGGGCGGCGTCGCCCGCAAGCCACCGGACCAGCCGCGGCGTGGAGCGGGTGCTCACGGCCTCCCGTTGCGTCGTCGCCGTGAGGGCAGCCTCGGTGATGCGTGCTTCGCTGACGTCCGCGCCTGCCAGCTCGGCGACGACGTGTCCGCGGGAGAAGATCAGCACGCGATCGCACAGGCCCGCCAGCTCGATGCCATCGGAGGACACGACCACGACTCCCATGCCGCGTTCGTCGGCACCGGCCCGCAGCACGTCGTAGATCTCGGACTTGGCCCCGACGTCGACACCCTGCGTCGGCTCGTCGACCAGCAGTACCCGTGGATCCCGGCGCAGCACCCCCGCCAGCAGCGCCTTCTGCTGGTTGCCGCCCGACAGCGACGTCAGCGGCGTCTCGATGCCCGGGGTGCGGACCCCGAGCTCGTCGACAGCGGAGAGGGCGAAGTCGCGCTCCCGGCCCGGGCGCACGACACCGACCGTGGACAGCAGCGAGAGGCTGCGCAATCCGATCGTCTCGCGCACCGACAGCCCCGGGAAGACACCCTCCCGGTGGCGGTCCCCGCTCAGGTAGGCGAGCGAGCCGGCTCGCTCGGCGACCTCGACACCATCGACGCGGACCGTGCCCGTCCGGGACGCGACGCCCGCCAGGCTCCGCAGTGCCTCGCGCTGCCCGTTGCCCTCGATGCCGGCGAACCCGACGATCTCTCCACGACCGACCTCGAACGACAGGCCCGTGAACCCGGCACCGGACAGCCGGCGAGCCACCAGTGCGGGCATGAGGTCGGTTCCGACCACCGGGTGCTTCTGCGGGAACACCGCGTCGAGCCGGCGGCCGACGATGAGATCGACGATGCCGGACTCATCGAGTTCGTCCGCGGCGAAGGTGCCCCGTTGGGTGCCGTCTCGCAGCACGGTGATCCGGTCGGCGATCCGCTTGACCTCGCGGATGCGATGCGAGATGTAGACGACGCAACCGCCTGCCGCGATCCGCTCCCTGATGGCCTGGAAGAGCCGCTCGACGTCCACACCCGCCAGGTGCTCGGTCGGCTCGTCGAGGACGAGCACGGCCGGCTCCTGTGCCAGCGCTCGCACGATGTCCACGATGAACCGCTGTTCGGCTCCCAGCTCCTCGACCCGCGCGTCCGGATCGATCCTCACCTCGGGACTCCACGCCCGCAGCCGGTCCGTGCACCACCGGCGCAGTCCCCCGATCGCGGGCCGGTGCGCCGCCGGCATCGCGAGGTACATGTTCTCGGCGACCGTCAGGTCCGGCAGCAGCGCCGGCTCCTGGCGCACGATCGCGATGCCAAGGGCCTTGGCCGCGTGGGTCGAGCCCGCCCGGACCGGAGTACCGCCCAGTGTGACCGTCCCCGAATCCGGTACGAGTGCGCCCGACGCGACCGCCATCAGGGTCGACTTGCCGGCACCGTTCTCCCCGACGATCCCGTGCACCTCCCCCACCCGGACATCGAGGTCGACGGCGTCGAGTGCCACCACGCCGGGGAAGGTCTTGGTGACCTGGTCCAGCAGCAGGACGACGCCCTGATCGCCGCCCGGGTGATCGCTGCCCCGGTGATCGCTGCCCCCGGCACGTTCCACGACGGCGCGCAGGGTGGTCACCTCAGCCACCGGCCAGCACCGCCTTCAGCCGGTCGACGGGCAGCGCGGAGGAGAGGTCCGCGTCGGGTGAGACGCCCGGGTCGCAGGTCGGGGTGGTGCCGGCCGCCGTGTCGGCGTAGACGAACAGCTCGTAGGGCACCGGTTCCGGGCTCGGCCTGCCCTCCATGGCCGCGAGGCCGATGCGCAGCGACGCGGCGGAGAGCCGGGTCGTTCCGTCCTGTCCGAGCCAGCGGATCTTGTGCTGTGCCACCTGGCAGACGAACGCCTGCGAGGACCCGACGTTGAGGAACGCCGGCATCGGCGCCTTCGCGTCGAGGATCGCCTGCACCGCACCGACGTCGGAGGCGCCGTAGTCGCTCACGAAGGCCGCGTATTCCCCGTTCTGGGCGAGCAGACCCGCCACTGCCCGACGCTTCTGCCCCGCGTCCCAGTTGGTGGGGACCCACGTGTCCGGCACGAGCTGCATACCGGGAGCGAGCCGGGCGAGCGCGCTCTTGAAGCCGTCGAAGGTCTTCTGCGTCGACGGGGCGCCCGGCTGGCCGCCGAGGAAGGCGACCTTGCCCGTCTTGACGTTCGCAGCGAGCCACGCCGCCTGCCTGTCCCCGATCGCCGCGGTGTCCCAGACCAGCGACTCGGCGTAGTCGACACCCCGCTGCCCCTCGACCTCGTTGATCGTGGAGACGACGGTGACCCCGGCCTGCATGGCCTTGCGCATCGACGGCAGCTGGGACGGCCCGAAGTCGGGGCTGATGACCATGACCTTGGCGCCCTGGGCCACCGCGGCGTTGGTCGCGGCGATGGCACCCTGCTGGCCGGAGGTGCCGTTGTACCAGGACTCCTGCAGCGTCGGGCACTTCGCGGCCTCGGCCGCGAACTCTGCGTGAGAGATCGCCGACCACACCTGCCCGCCCGCCGACTTGACGTACATGACCTTCGTCGGCGCGGCCGGGCAGAAGGGGGTGATGTCGCCCGCCGCGGTGGCCGCCGCGAGGCCCGACCCGACGGCGGCCGGACCGCTCGCCGTGGGCGGGGCAGGTGCGCAGGCAGCCACGGCGAGGGCGGTGACCGCCGCGGTGAGGGTCGCCAGGTGCTTTCGGTAGGTGCTGGGGGCAGCAGCCATCGTCGCCCCTCCGTCTCGGGGTTTCAGGGTGTGGGTGGGGGTTGGGTGAGGCGGTCAGGCCCGGCGCAGCGGGCGGAAGAACTCCTGGACGTCCTCGACGAGGGCTTCGGGTTCTTCAGCGGGTGCGAAGTGCCCGCCGGACTTCATGTACGTCAGCCGCCGTAGGTCGTAGTAGCGCTGCATCCAGACCCGCGGCATGACCACCAGCTCGTTCGGGAAGACCGCGACACCCGTCGGGGCGGTGACGACGGGTGTCGCGTCGTGAGAGGGCCGCCAGAGATCGTGCGCGGCCTCCCAGTAGAAGCGCGCCGTGCCGACGAACCCGCCGACCCAGTACAGCATCGTCAGGGTGATCAGGTCGTCCCTGGAGAAGCGTTCCTCCACGTCGCCGGTGTTGTCACTCCACCAGCGCCGTCGATCCACCAGCCAGGCCAGTAGTGCCACCGGCGAGTCGTGCATGGCGTAGGCCAGGTTCTGCGGATCGGTGCTCTGCACGGCGATGTGGCTGGTGGCGTGTTCCATCCGCGCCCGCGTGTGGTGAAACCAGTGCCGCTCGTCCTCGGCGTAGTCCGCAGCAGCGGGCAGCTGCGCCTCGAAGAAGTCCAGCGGCAGCGACAGGCTCAGATGGGCGCCGACGAGGTGCTGCGGGTACTTGTGACCGAGCTGGGAGGTGACCAGCTGGCCCCAGTCCCCGCCCTGTGCACCGAACCGGTCGTAGCCCAGCTCATCGCGCATGAGCCGGACCCACAGATCGGCGGTCCGGTGGAAGTTGATCCCGGTGCGCCGCAGGGGTGTCGAGAAGGCGAACCCGGGCAGCGACGGGACCACGACGTCGAACGCGTCGGCCGGGTCGCCCCCGTACGCGGCGGGATCGGTGAGTGGCCGGATGACCTTCTCGAAGTCCCAGAACGACCACGGCCAGCCGTGGGTGAGGACCAGCGGGACGGGCGCCGGGCCGACGCCTCGCTCGTGGATGAAGTGGATCGGGACGTCCCCACCGGGGTCGTCGAGCACGGTGCGGAAATGCGCGTAGGAGTTCATGCGCTCCTCCTGGGCCCGCCAGTCGTACCCGGTGCGCCAGTACTCGACGAGCTCCTCGAGGTAGGCGCGGTTGGCGCCGTAGCGCCAGTCCGCATTGCCGACGTCGTCGGGCCAGCGGATGTGGGACAGGCGGTGCTGCAGGTCCGCCAGCACGTCATCGGTGACGTGGACGGTGAACGGCTCGGGTGCCATGGCTCCTACTTCGCCAGCGCGCCGCCGTCGACCGGCAGTGTCGTGCCGGTGACGTAGCGCGCCTCGTCCGAGCAGATCCAGCGCACGGCGGCGCTGATGTCGGCGGGTTCCACCCACCCGATGTCGAGCAGGTGCATGGTCTTCGCGACCGCCCGCCACTCCTCGCGGTCGGGGTCGTCCAGGTGCGGTGCGAAGAGCTTCTTGATCACCGGGTTCATGAACATCTGGGTGTCCACGTTGGTCGGCGACACGACGTTCGCGCGGATGCCGTGCGGCGCCAGCTCGATCGCCATGACGCGCATGAGCCCGATCAGGCCGAACTTGGTGGAGCAGTAGTGGGCCATGTTCGCCCAGCCCTTACCACCGGAGATGGATCCCGTCAGGACCATCGCCCCGCCGTAGCCGGCCTCGATCATGGCCGGCGCCGCGGCCTTGACCGTGTGGAACAGCCCGGTGAGGTTGACGTCGATCGTCTCCCGCCAGCTCTGCTCACCGAGCTCCCAGAACGGTCGCAGGTCACCCGGGGTGATCCCGGCGTTGCCCACCACCACGTCCAGCCGGCCGAAGGTCTCGACGCCCGCGGCGACGGTGGCGCGAACGGCGTCGTAGTCGCGCACGTCGCCCTTGAGCGCGATGATCTTGCCTCCCACGTCCTCGACCAGGCGGATCGTCTCGTCGAGGTCGGTCCGGGTCGCGGCGGGCTGGTTGGAGGAGGCGATGTCCTCCAGGATGTCGAGACCGACGACGTGCGCTCCCTCGCGGGCGAAGTCGACCGCGTGCTGGCGTCCCTGGCCGCGGCCGATCCCGGTGATCAGCACGACCTTGCCGTCGAAGCGGCGCGTGCGGACCTCGGTCATCAGATCTCCGCCGGGGTGCCGTTGTAGCCGGGCAGGATCAGATGTCCGGCGTCGACGGGCAGGGCGACGCCCGTGACGTCGGCCGCCTCGTCGGACACGAGCCACAGCACGGCGTTGCTGATCGACTGCGGATCCAGCAGCTTGCGACCGCGTAGCGCGGTCCAGTGCTTCGTGGCGTCCATCAGGTCGCCTGCGCCCGCGCCGGGCCACAACAGCCGGTCGTAGAGGCCCTGCCAGTCCACGATGCGCGTGTTCGTCGCACCGGGACACACGCAGTTCGCGCGGATCCCGTAGCCACCCAGCTCGATCGCCACGTTCTTCATCAGGCTGAACACGCCCGCCTTGGAAGCGTTGTAGTGCGCGTAGCCGGCCTGGGTCTCGAAGGCGTTGATCGAGGCGGTCATGACGATCGCCCCGCGCTGCCGGGAGATCATGTGCGGAGCGACCGCCTTGCAGGCCCGCCACACCCCGGACAGGTTGACGTCGAGCATCTCGGTCCAGCGCTGCTCGCTCATCTCCCAGAACGGATCGATGGACAGCACACCGTGGTTGGCGACCAGGATGTCGACCTGTCCTAGTTCGGCGATGCCGGCGGCGACGGCGCCGTCGAGGTCCTGCTGCGACCGGGCGTCTCCCTCCACCGCGAGGATCCGGCGCCCGAGTGCCTCGACACCCGCGACGGTCTCCTTCAGGTCGGCACCACTGGCGGTCTCGTACTCGAGGCTCGCGATCGTGTCCGGAACGTCGAACGCGATGATGTCGGCGCCCTCGCGGGCCAACGTCAGCGCGTGAGACCGTCCTTGCCCGCGGCCGGCGCCGGTGATGAGGGCGACGCGGCCGTCGAGGCGGCCCATCTCAGATCTCCCACGGCGTGGTGACCTGCAGGACCGCCTCGGTGAGGCTGTCTCCGCGCAGGTGGAAGCCGGACTTGAAGTCGGCGTCGTGCAGCAGCGCGAAGAACGCCTTGGCGTTGGGGTAACGCACGATCCAGACCGCGTCCCAGGCCTGCCCCTCCTCGGCGACCATCACGTGGCCGCCCTTGCCGAGGTAGACGAACTCGACCCCGAACCGCGGACCGTGCACCTTGCAGTGCTTGACGTACCGCTCGTAGGTCTCCTCGCCGCCCTCGGCGAAGCGCAGCAGGTTCATGAGGATGATCGGCTCACCCTCGGGCAAGGTCAGCAGGTGGTCGATCTGTTCCTGCATCGGGTCGATGGCCATGGCGTCGCTCCTTTGTCCGTGTGTTTCCGGGATCAGTTCTCGGCGTAGAGGGCTGCCACTCCGGCCGGGTCCTTGTAGAAGGAGTCGAGATGCACGATCTTCCCGTTCTGCACCGTGTAGAGCTCGGTGACGCGGGTCGGCAGCTTCCGTCCGGTGGCGCGCGACGAGAACGTCAGCGCCATCTTCGTGATCACCACACCGTCGTCGCCGACGACGTAGTCGCACCCGTCGACCGAGGCCTCGAGCCGCGATCCCATGGTGTCGAGCAGCTTCTTGAAACCGTCGGGGCCGTGGTAGCGGCCGGAGAACTGCAGCCCGTCGGCCTCGTCCACCAGCGAGTCGGCCGCAAGGTGACCGAGTGCGCTGTCGATGTCACCCCGTGCGAAGGCATCGACGAATTCCCGCACAACATCTTTCCCGGAAACAGTCATCGTTGTTCTCTCCCGAATCTCGGAATTACCGGTCAACAAGAATCTAGGCAGCATCCGAACGGTGGAGTTGTCCCAAGCGCGGACACCACCGACGCGTTACTTGCTGATCGCGCCGGCGTCGACGTACATCGTCGAGGCGGTGATGAAGCGCCCCTCGTCCGACGCCAGGAAGGCGATCATGTTCGACACGTCGCGGGCATCGACCCACGACGTCGGCAGCATGTGCAGCGTCGCGGTCGCCTCGCCGAACTGCTCCCGGCTCACGTTGCCGTCGAGGTCGGGACGGAACAGGTTGTAGTGCGCCGGGTTGTGCAGCATGTCGGTGTCGCACTCGGTGGGGTGCACCGTGTTGACCCGGATGCCCCGCGGCCCGAGCTCGTTGGCGAGCGTGCGCATCAGCCCGACGACGCCGTGCTTGGCGGCGACGTAGTGCCCGGCGTTGGCGAAGCCCTTGAACCCGGCGACCGAGCTGGTCAAGGTGATCGAGGCGCCGTCACGGACGTGCGGCATGGCCGCCTTCACGGTGTGCCAGACGCCCGTGAGGCAGATGTCGATCATGTCGTGCCAGGTCTGCTCCGGCATCTCCGCCATCGTCCCGAACGAGACGATGCCCGCGTTGGCCAGCACGATGTCGATACCGCCCCCGAGCTCGGCAGCACCCTCGGCCGCGGCGGCCGCCAGCGCGTCGAAGTCGCGGACGTCGGCATGCCTCGTCACGATCCGCCGGTCGAGCCCGGCGATCAGCTTCGCCGTCTGGTCCAGGTCGGCGGCCGTCGCCAGCCCGTACGGCACCGACGCGACGTCGGCACAGGCGTCGACCGCGATGATGTCGGCGCCCTCCTCGGCGAGCCGGATCGCGTGGCTGCGGCCCTGACCGCGCGCGGCACCGGTGATGAAGGCGACCTTGCCCTCGAGCTTCCCCATGGCGCTCCTGCCTTCCCGGCCGGACTCACGCCGGCCTCAGGGCACGGACGGTAGGAGCGATCGGTAGGGCGCGGGTTGTCCCAGATTGGGACGCCGCAGGTCAGCGCGTCAGGATGCCGCCTCGAACGTGGCCACCAGACGGTCGGTGACGCCCCGGATGTGGGAGTCGACCGCGCTGCGCAGCACCGCCGTGTCCCCGGCCTCGACGGCCGACATGATCACCAGGTGCTCCTCGAGCGAGGCCTCGGTGTGTCCCTGGAACTGGCCGGCGTAGGCGATGATCCGCCGGATGTTGCCGCGCAGCCGGTGCAGGTGCCCGATCAGCAGCCGGTTACCGCAATGGGCCACATAGAGATCGTGGAAGTCGAAGTCTCCGTCGTTGAAGGGCCCGAGGTTGCCCTTCCGGATCTCCGCTGCCTGCATGGTGAGCCGGTCGCGCATCGCGCCGACCTCGCCGGGAGGAATGGCATCGGCGGTCTCGGCCGCCGCGGTCTCCAGTGCCCTACGGACGCCGTAGACGTCGCGCACCAGCTCGACCCCGAGCGGCGGCACGCTGAACCCGCGCGGCCCCGACGGCTCGAGCAGCTTCTCGTCCTGCAGTCGCCGGATGGCCTCGCGCAACGGGGAGCGGCTGATCGAGAATCGCCTGGCCAGGTCGTTCTCGCTCAACGGCGCCGCAGGTGCCAGGTCACCCGCGACGATCCACTCGCGGAGCGTCTCGTAGGCCTGCTCGGCGAGCGACGGCGCGCGCTTGGGGGCGCGCTCGCTGATCCCCATCGAGTCCCAGCGCGGCTCGGACACCGACATCGCAGCTCCTCGGACGTGTTGAGTGGCCGGCGCCACGACCCACCCCGCACCGATTGACACCGCCGACGAGCCGAACCTAGCATCCGGTCGACAGCCGCCCGTCGCCCGGATCCCGGGATGTCGACGCCACCCCTGGTTCTGCCCTCGCCCCGCGTCGATCCTTGTCGGTCGACAGGCGACCGGAACCGGTTCGACTGCAGAGGACACGCCGTGGACCCGATGATGATCGCGATCAGCCAGGACCGACCCGGCGGAGCCGAGGTGCTCCACGCCGTCCGGCGCGATCGCCCCGTACCCGGCCCGACCGAGGTACTGGTGCGGGTCCACGCGGCCGGAGTGAACCCGACGGACTGGAAGACGCGCGCGCGGGGCTACTTCTACGGGAACGAGGAGCCGCCGTTCACGCTCGGCTTCGATGTCGCCGGGATCGTGGAAGCGGTCGGACCGGGCGTGACGCTGCACGCGCCAGGTGACGCGGTGTTCGGCATGCCCCGGTTCCCGCACCCCGCGGGCGCCTACGCGGAGTTCGTGACGGGCCCGGCTCGCCACTTCGCCCCGGCTCCGGCCGCGATCGACCTCGTCCGGGCCGCCGCCCTGCCGCTGTCGGGACTCACCGCGTGGCAGGCACTCGTCGACACCGCCCGGGTGACGGCGGGACAGCGGGTGCTGGTGCACGCGGCAGCAGGCGGGGTCGGCCACCTCGCCGTCCAGATCGCCAAGGCGCGCGGTGCGTACGTGCTCGGTACCGCGAGCGCTGCCAAGCACGCGTTCCTGCGCGACCTGGGCGTCGACGAGCCGATCGACTACACCCGAGGCCCCATCGACACGCTCACCTCCGATGTGGACGTCGTGCTGGACACGCTCGGCGGGGAGGTCCGGGAGCGATCCCTGGCCTGCATCCGACCGGGCGGCATCCTCGTGTCGATCATTCCGCCCGCCGGCTTCGATGCGGCCCTGCTCCCCCACCGCGACGGCGTTCGCGTCGAGTGGATCCTCGTCGAACCCGACCTCGCGGGCCTGCGGGGCCTGGCGGAGCTCGTGGAGAACAAGGCGCTGACGGTGCACCTCGACCGGACCTTCCCGCTCGCCGAGGCAGCGGCAGCGCACCGGTACGGCGAACAGGGCCGCACCACCGGCAAGCTCGTGCTGACCGTCGGCGGGTGAGCGGGAGGGGCCCGCGGTGCGGGCCCCACCCTCGGATCAGCTCCGCAGCCGTTGACGACGCAGCCGTCAACTGCGCAGCCGCATGTCGACCTGCCCGGAGTCGGCCAGGCCGTAGCGCTCGATCTTGCGGTACAGGCTCGACCGGGAGATCCCGAGCTCCTCGGCGGCGATGACCTTGTTACCGCGCGAGGTCGCCAGCGCCGCGACGATCGCGTCGCGCTCCGCGCGCTCGATCCGGCTGAGCGTGCGCCGTCCCGCGTTCTGCCGGACGTCGAGTGGCAGGTCCGCGACGCGGATCAGCCCGCCGCTGTTGATCAGGGTCCGCTGGACCACGTTCTCCAGCTCGCGCACGTTGCCCGGCCACTCGCGGCGGGCCAGCGCATCGAGCGCCTCCCCGCTCCAGCGGGCCGGCCGGTCCTGGCGTGCGCTGAGGTCGGCGACCAGCCCGGGCAGGTCGGCCGCCCGGTCCCGCAGCGGTGGCACCTCCACCGTGGCGAGAGCGAAGCAGGCCAGCAGCGCGGGCTCGACGGCCGTGGTCAGCCGGGCAGTGCCGATCACCGTCGGACCGGCGCCAGTGGCCGAGGCCGCGACGTCGTCGAGGACGCAGGCGAGCTCGCGCGCCACCGTCGGATCGAGCTCGTCGAGGTGCCGGATGAGCAGCGCGTCGGACCCGGCCGCGGCGGCGTGCACCCCCTCGATCCAGCCCCGCCGCCCGTCACGGGCGTCCAGGGCCGCTGTTCCGGCAGGTCCCACGGGCTCCGGCACGAGGCGCCGGGCGAGCGTGAGCTTGCCGGCACCCGGCTCCCCCACCAGCAACAGGGGAACGCCGACGGCGACGGCCTCGGCAGCGGCATCGACCGCCGCCGCGTAGGCGGTGCTCCGCGCCGGCCTCCCGGCCGTGCGACGCCGCGGGGTGTGCGCGCCGTGACAGACCTCGACCAGCAATCCCTCCGCCTCACCGATCGGGGTGACCCGGACCGGGAGCATCACGCCGTCCGGGAGTTCGAGGTCGAAGCTGCGTGCCGCCCTGCCGACATCACCGCCGACGCGCTGCCAGAGGTCGGCCGCATCCAGATCGGGCAGCAACCGGGCAGCGGCGGGATCGGCGACCACGAGTCGCGGGCTGAGCAGCAGCGACGGGCGATCGGTACGGCCGCGGTGCGCCAGGTAGTGCTCGAACATCCGGCGCTCGTGCTTGCCGGAGCTGTCCATCAGGCTCTGCCGCACCTCCGCGACGGTCCAGCGGACGAGCGAGGTCAGCGCCGGATGGACGTGCTGTTCCATCATGGTCACGTTGATCACGGCGGCCGGCCGCCTGCTGATCGGGTCGAGCACCGGAGCGGCCACGCACGTCATGTCCAGGTGCAGGTCCGCCCAGTGCTCCGCACCTCCGATGATCTTCGTCTTCAGGTCGGCGAGTGCCGTTCCCACGCCGTTCGTGCCGACCAGCGCCTCACTGCAGCTCGCGCCCGGATCGGCCATGATCCGCCGCAGCGAGGTGCGGACCATCGCGTCGGGGATCCAGCTGTGCACCAGGCGCCCCTCGCCGTCAGCGAGTGAGAGCGCGCAGCCGAGCGACTCCAGCTCCTCGGCCATGCGGGTCAGCACCGGCGCTGCCGCGGCACGCAGCGCGCTGTGCTCGTCGAACTCCGGCAGCGCCGGCAGGTGCACCTCCAGCGGGGACACCCCCGCGGTGCGCGACCGGGACCAGGACGCCGCGATCTCCGGCCGGATGAGTGGGCGGTAGCGCGCGGCGATGTGCCCGCTGGCGAGGTAGTCCTCGCGAGCGTCACGGAGCCGGTGGGCGTCGGTCGTGGACATCGTTGGCCTCCACTGACGAGTCGAACGATCCTAGGGCTGCGATCGGCTGATCGGCAGGTCAGCGGCCGGCGATGTTCCAGCCGCGGGCCCCGTCGCCGAACGCGCGGTACCCGCCCTCAGTGACGACGACGGTGTCCTCGAGCTTGATGAAGCCCCGTCGCTCGTGCAGCAGGGTCGTCTCGACCGAGAGCACCATGCCCGGTTCGAGGGGCAGCGGCCCGTCGTCGGCCGGGTAGGGCACCGGTCCGGTGCTGGTCAGCCGCGGAGCCTCGTGGCTGATCAGGCCCATGCCGTGCGCCACGAAGGAGGTCGATCCGCGGTGCGGATGGCTACGGAGCTCGTCCTGGGCCACCGCGAAGATCTCCGCACCGATCGTGCCGGCCCGGATCGCCCGACGAGCGGCCTGCTGGGTCAGCTCCACCTCGGCGAGGAGATCCTGCAGCTCCGCGTCGGGTGGTCCCAGCACCGCCATCCGGGCCAGGTCGCCGATGTAGCCACCGAGGTTGCCGCCAGAGTCCAGGCACAGCACCTCGCCCGGCGCCCACGCCTGGTCCGACGCGCCCCGGTTGTGGCTCGAGCCCATGCTCACCAGGCAGTACTCGAACGTCAGCCCGCGCAACGCCTGCTCGCTGTGCAACGCCGCAGCGAGTTCGCGCTTCGTCGTACCGGCACCGTGCGCGGCGAACACCGCCTTCATCGACTCGACGATCGCGACCGACGCGCGCTCGACGATCGCCAGCTCGGCGTCGGACTTGCGGGCCCGCAGCCGCTCGAGCACCCCGAAGGCCTCGACGAACGCCAGGTCCCGCTCCTGCGCGAGGCGGAGGTAGGCATCCGCCGGGAGGAAGGCCTGCTCGACCCCCACCGTGACCCCGCTCGGACACGCCTTGCGCAGGTGCGCCACGGCCGCCTCGACGGCATCGACCGAGCCCCAGCTGCAGAGCTCGACGGTGTCGACCCAGACCGGATCGTTGTCGAGCTGCCAGGCCTCGGTGGCAGCCCCGACATAGGTGGCCGCAGCCGGATCGCCGCGCACGTAGAGGACCACCGGCAGGTACCGGCTCACGCCGAGGGCGTCCATGTAGTCGAAGAAGAAGTAGCGATGGCCGCCCAGCAGGTACTGCACGTTGTGCTTGGAGGTCACCAGCAGCGCGTCGATGCCCGCCTGCTCCATGAGCCCGTCGAGCAGCCGGACGTCGAACGGGGGCGTCGTCGACACCGCACCTCACCTCGATCTTCGTTGATCCACGGACCGCCCAGTTGGGCGACGGTCGCCTGTCGACAGAACTTTGCGGTACGCCCGCACTCCTGTCAACGGCCTGTCGCGGGTGTCCCAGGCTGGGACAAGTGCGCCGCCGCACCGGTCGCGACCATCGGAGCCGTCCCACTCCCCGGGTCCCGACGAGGTCCCGGCCCACCACGGCGGAGGCTCGATGAAGATCGGTGTCGGCGCGTTCCTGACCGACCGGAGCATCCGGCCCGACGTGCTCGCGCGCGCGGTCGAGGAGCGCGGGTTCGAGTCGTTGCTCGTCCCCGAGCACTCGCACATCCCGGTCAGCCGGGAGTCGCCCTACCCGGCGGGCGGCGAGATGCCGTCCTACTACGCGCGGATGGTGAGCCCGTTCGTCGCGCTCGCCGCCGCCGCCGCGGTCACCGAGCGGATCACGCTGGGTACCGCCGTCACGCTGCTTCCCCAGCGCGATGTCATCCACACCGCCAAGGAGGTCGCGAGCCTCGACCTGATCTCCGACGGCCGGATGATCCTGGGCGTGGCTCCGGGCTGGAACCGCGAGCAGACCCGCAGCCACGGGGCGGATCCGCGGACCCGCGGCGCACTCCTCGATGAGCAGATCCAGGCGTTGAAGGCGATCTGGACGCAGGACGAGGCCGAGTTCCACGGCAAGTTCGTGGACTTCGACCCGCTGTGGTCATGGCCGAAGCCCGTGCAGCAGCCGCACGTCCCGATCTACGTCGGAGGCTGGGGACCGGCAGCGATCACTCGCCTCCGCGACCACGGTGACGGCTGGATGGCGGGCAACGCGCCCGACCCGGCCGGAGTGCGCGCGCAGCTGGCGCTGCTGGCAGCGGCACCCGGGACCCCGATGACGGTCTTCGGCGTCGGCGGGCACGAGGTCGCCGTCCTCGACACCTACCGCGAGGCAGGCGCCGAGCGGGTCGCGCTCCTGCTCGAACCCGCGACGGAGGGCGCATCCCTCGCGCAGCTCGACGGGTGGGCCCACCTCGTCGAACGCCTTGCCTGAACCCATCATCCGCTCCGACTGCAAGGAGGCCGATGTGGCCGCAGTTCCGCTTGCCGCACCATGGACCGTCCTCGACCACGTCGGGCTGACCGTCCCCGATCTCGACGCCGCGACAGCATTCTTCTGCGCCGCGTTCGGGGCCTCGGTCGAGGCCGACCTCGTCGACGAACCGCTGGGCGGGTCGGAGATCGAGACCGCACTCGGGCTACCGGCCGGCGCGACCGTCCTGCGCGTGCGCATGCTGGCGCTCCCCGGCGGTGCCGGGATCGAGCTGTTCGAGTTCGGCACCGTCGACCAGGCCGCACCCGTCCGGCTGTCCGACCTCGGCATCCAGCACCTGGCGGTCCGCGTCGACGACATCGACCGTGCGATCGAGCGGGCCCTCGCAGCCGGCGCCGCGGCGCTGGCCGCACCCGCCCCCGTTCCCGGCACCACCACCGGCGCCGTGTGGGTCTACTGCCGCCTTCCCTGGGGCGGTCTGCTGGAACTGGTCCATGATCCCGGCCGCCCGCGTCCCAGTTCGGGACAACATCGCGGCGAAATCCGGCAATAGCGTCACAACGGAATGGGCGACTCCGCCCCCGACCCTCGAATCCAGGAGCAGGACAATGACCGGAAAAGAACCCGATATCATCCTGGGCTTCGGCAACTTCGCCGGCACGACCCCGTTCGAGGAACGGATCGTCGCGGCCGCCCGAGCGGGACTCCCCAGCATCGGTTACTCGATCTTCGACTACCAGGAGCTCAAGAAGGGCGGCACGACCGCCAAGGACCTCGCGACCGTCGCCGAGCGCCACGGGGTGCGGGTGGCGGAGCTCGAGGTCGGGCTCGGATTCGACGGGCCCGCCGACGGGAGCCGGTGGGGGCCGTCGTGGTTCCCGTGGGATCTGCCCTACCTCGACCGCACCGCGGAGAACGACTTCCTCGAGCTCGCGGATGCCTTCGGTGCGCACCACATCGTGGTCGCGGCGTCGTCGGGCGGGGCCGGGGCCGACTCCGTCAGCAGGTTCGCGCAGCTGTGCGACCGCGCGGCCGAGGTGGGCGCGAAGGTCGCCATCGAGTTCCTGCCCGGCACCGACCTGCCCGACATCGCCAGCTCGCTGGCCATCGTCGAGCAGGCCGACCGGGACAACGGCGGACTGTGCGTCGACAACTGGCACTACGTCCGCGGCACCCCCGACGAGGCCGCACTGCGCTCGATCCCGGCCGATCGGATCGTCGTGATGCAGCTGTCCGACGGCCCGACGGAACCCCTCACCGACGACTACTTCGAGGAGACCCTCAACCACCGCAGGCTCTTCGGCGACGGCGAGTGGGACGTCGCCGGATTCCTCGGGCTCCTGCGCGCCTCCGGCACGACGGCCCCGATCTCGATCGAGGTGCTCTCGCAGCAGTGGCAGTCCCGTCCCGCCGACGAGCTCGCCACCGCGTTCGCCATCGCCACCCGCCGACTGGTCTCCGCGGCGCAGTAGCTGCCGCTGTCCACGAGAGCTCCACCCCCCATCGGACCTGTGAGGAAAAATGGTCAGCAACAATGCCGTCGACGCCTTCTCTGAGACTTTCACCGGCAAGGTGTACCGGCCCGGCGACGCGGGATATGAGAACTCCCGGCAGGTCTGGAACGCCGACATCAACCGGTATCCCGCGCTCGTTGCGTCCTGCTCGACAACCGCGGACATCGCCGCCGCCATCGCCTTCGGTCGCGCCGAAGAGCTCGAGATCTCGGTGCGGGGCGGTGGGCACAACTTCGCCGGACTCGCGGTCGCCGAGGGCGGCCTGATGATCCACCTCGAGGGTGTCAACAGCGTCCACGTCGATCCGGTCACCCGGCGGGCGTACGTGGGTGGCGGCTGCCAGCTCAAGCAGCTCGACGTTGCGCTCGCCGAGCACGGCCTCGGCGTCACGGCCGGCATCGTCAGCCACACCGGAGTCGGCGGCCTGACCCTCGGTGGCGGCGTCGGGTTCCTCCTGCGCCGGTTCGGACTGGCCTGCGACAACCTCGTCGAGGCCGAGGTGGTGCTGTCCGACGGCACGGTGGTGCGGGCCTCCGCCACGGAGAACGCGGACCTGTTCTGGGCGCTGCGCGGCGGCGGCGGCAACTTCGGGATCGTCACCGAGTTCGTCTTCCAGCTCCACCCCATCGGCGAGACCGCGAACGTCGGGATGTTCTTCTTCCCACCCGACCGCGGGCCCGACGTCCTCCGGTTCTTCCGCGACCTCCCGTCGCGGCTTCCCGACGACATGGCGATCCTCGTCTTCGGGATGGACGCCCCCGACGCGCCGTTCGTCCCCGACGAGTACAAGCACACGGCGGGCTACTTCATCCAGCTCGTCACCGTCGGTCCGTGGGCCGAGCTCGCTGCCGCCGCCGACCTGGTTCGCTCGGAACTCTCGCCGGTCTTCGAGATGGTCGAGCCGATGCGTTACCTCGACCTGCAGGGCATGAACGACGCCTTCAACCCCTGGGGTGTGCACGGCTACGAGAAGGCGGTCTACCTGCCCGGCATCGACGACGGAGCCATCGATGTGATGCAGCGCCACCTCCCCGGCAAGCGCGGGGCGTTCTCCTACTTCGCCGCGATGACACTCGGCGGCGCCTACGCCCGGGTCGCCGACGAGGACGCCGCCTGGGGCGGTCCGCGCGACGCCGCGTACCACTTCATCATCACCGCCACCTGCGAGACGGCCGAGGAACTGGCCGACGACCGCAAGTGGGTCCGGCAGTTCTGGACCGACATGCGCCCCTTCGGCATGAGCTCCGGCAGCTACATCAACAACATGAACGAGTACGACGAGGACCGCGTCCGAGCTGCGTACGGCCCGGAGAAGTACGACCGGCTCTCCCGGATCAAGGCGCGGTACGACCCGGAGAACGTCTTCCACCACAACCAGAACATCAAGCCCGCCCGGATCGTCGGAGCCGGCTCGTCCTGAGTGCTCTGTTCGCGGCAGCACCGCGATGCCGCGGCCGATCGATCCGATCGGTCGCGGCCTCGCCTTCATGCCGCACTCGACTTCGAACCACGGCTGCTCCGGTTGCTGCAAGCCACGGCGGCCGGCCTCGTCCCGGCCGGGCGGACGTTCACGCACACCGGCGGGGGCTGACGCACACCGTGGACGGTGTGCGGGGACCCCTCACGATGTGCGTGCGCTCCGAGATGGTCTGACCGGCACCCTCAGCCGTTGGCGACAGGGTCCGCTGTCCAGGAGGCGAGGATGCGCAGCGCGTCGTGGCTGGGGCTGCCCGGATCGGCGGACAGGACCATCAGCCGCTGTGCCCCGGCGTCGCGGAGCACCCGGCCGTGCTCGAGCTGCACTGCATGACCGGCTGAGGTGGCGAACCCATCGCCGTGGCCGCCTCGGGGAGTACCACCGGCGATCAGTTCAGCATCGAGTTCGCCAGACCGGCATCCTCCACCGGGCCGGCGCCGTCGCGATCACAGTGCGACCAGCTTCTGCAGACGATCCGCGAGCAGACCGACGAAACGGGACGGATCGGCGAGCTCCCCACCCTCCGCGAGCAGCGCCATGTCGTGCACGAGCCGAGCCGTGCCCGGCAGCGACGCATCATCGGGACGCGACTCGTACGCGGCACGGAGACCCTCGACCAGCGGGTGCTTCGGGTTGAGCTCGAGGATCCGCTTCATCGGCGGCAGCTGCTGCCCCATCGCGCGATACATCTTCTCCAGCGCCGGGGTCATGTCCCCACTGGCACCGACGAGGCACGCGGGCGAGGTCGTCAGCCGCCCGGTGAGCCGGACCTCCCGCACCTCGTCGTCGAGTGTCGCACCCAGCCAGGTGAGCAGCCCGGCGAACCCGTCCCGGTCCGTCGCCGAGGTCTCATCGGCGTCCAGCTCACCCTTCGCGACGGACGTGAGCGGGGTGCCGTCGAACTCGGAGATCTGGTCGACCCACACCTCGTCGATCGGATCGGTCAGCAGCAGGACCTCGTACCCCTTGGCGCGCAACGCCTCCAGGTGCGGGGAGTTCTCCACGGCAACCCGGGACTCACCGGTGGCGTAGTACACCGCCTCCTGGCCCTCGAGCATGCGCTCCTTGTACGCCGCGAGCGTCGTGGGCGCCTCGGCGTCGTGCGTCGACGCGAACGAGCACAGGCCCAGTACCTGTTCGCGGTTGTCGACGTCCTCCAGCAACCCCTCCTTGAACGCCAGGCCCAGCTCGCGCCAGAACGTCGCGTACTTCTCGGGCTGCTCGGACTGCAACGTCACGAGCGTCGAGAGAACCTTGCGGATCAGCCGCTTGCGGATCAGCTGGATCTGCCGGTCCTGTTGCAGGATCTCCCGGGAGACGTTGAGCGAGAGGTCGGCGGCGTCCACGACGCCCTTGACGAACCGCAGGTACTGCGGCACGAGCGCCTCGCAGTCGTCCATGATGAACACCCGCCGCACGTAGAGCTGCACACCACGGCGGGCCTCGCGCATGTGCAGGTCGATCGGCGCGTGCGCAGGCAGGAACAGCAGGGCCTGGTACTCGAACGTGCCCTCGGCGCGCAGCGAGATCGTCTCCAGGGGCGGCTGCCAGTCGTGCCCGACGTGCCGGTAGAACTCGGCGTACTCCTCCTCGCTCACCTCGCTCCGTGGACGCGTCCACAGCGCCTTGCGGCGGTTGAGCGTCTCCGGCTCCCCGCCCTCCTCCGCCGAGGCGACGCGGATGGGCCAGGTGATGAAGTCCGAGTACCGCCGGACGATCCGGCGCAGCACCGACACATCGGTGTAGTCGGGCATGTCGTCATCGGCATCGGCGGGCTTGAGCGTCAACGTCACGGAGGTGCCCTGCGGGACCCCGGGTGCCTCCTCGACGGTGAACGTGCCCTCCCCCGCCGACTCCCAGCGCACGCCCGTCTCGGCGCCTGCGCGGCGCGTCACGAGTACAACCGCATCGGCGACCATGAAGCTCGAGTAGAAGCCGATGCCGAACTTGCCGATCAGCTCGCTCGCCGCCGCTGAATCGACTCCCGCATCAGCGCCCGCGGCCTTCAACGAAGCCAGCAGCTCCGCGGTCCCGGACTTCGCGATCGTCCCGATCAGGCCGACGACGTCGTCACGGCTCATACCGACACCGTTGTCGCGCACGGTCACCGTGCGCGACTCACGGTCGACGGCCAACTCGATGTGCAGGTCCGACACGTCGGCCTGCAGCTCCTTGTCACGGAACGTCTCCAGGCGCAGCTTGTCCAGCGCGTCGGACGCGTTGGAGATCAGTTCACGCAGGAACACGTCCCGGTTGGAGTAGATCGAGTGCACCATCAGCTGCAGCAGCTGACGCGTCTCGGCCTTGAACTCGATGGTCTCCGTGCTCACCGGCGCACCTTCCGTCCACGTTCGTCGATACCGCGGACGATCCTAGGATCGTCGGGGTACCCGACGTGGTCTACCCGGGCAACAACCCGAGTTGGGCGGCGAAGGTCATGTCGTCCCAGTAGAAGGCGGTGCGGGTGATCACGTTGCCTTCGACGGTGTGCAGGGCGGCGAACATCGTCGTCACGCTGCGGCCGGAGGGCGGGAACCCGGTGCCGTCGGGGTTGACTCCGGGACCGGTCTGGGTTCCCTCGAACGACGCCTCCTCTGCCACGAGGTCACCGGAGTCGAACAGAGCCGCGACCCGAACACGGTTGTCGGGGAATGCCGTCATCTGCATCTCCCAGAACGCGATGACCGCGGCGGGACCCTTCCCCGTCGAGTGTGGCGTGGTGAACTCGCAGTCCTCGGCGTAGCAGGCGAGGTAGGCGTCTCGGTCACGGTTGTTCCACGCGTCGGCCGAACGCTGGACGATCTCGGTGCCGGTCATGGCGACTCCCGGTGTGAGCCGGGCGCTGCTCGCCCGGACCACGCCACCGTGGCCCACGCCGTCCATCGGAACATCCACCAGGTGGTGGAGACCCGAAGCCGGTCAGGACATCGTGTTCCGGCGTAGGAGCGCTTGCGCGGCGAGCTCGGTCCGGTTCGTGACGCCTAGTGGTTGCCGCCGGAGGTTCGTCGGGGGTATCGGGGGATCCAGCTTCTCGCTGGGCGTGCCGGCGGGCAGCCCTCGTACCGGGTTGTACTCGGGTTGTCCGGCGGTGCGTCCAGCGTGGAGCTGGGCCGCCGAGACCCTGGGCAAACTTCCGGCGGTGACCACTAGCTTGGCGAAGATGTGCAGCAGATGGGTCTTGACGGTGCTGCGGGCGATGAACATGCGCTGGGCGACCTGGGGATTGCTCAGTCCGGCGCTCACGAAGCCGACGACGTCCAGCTCGGTCGGGGTCAGGGAGTCCCACCCGTGATCCGGCCGTCCGCGCTCGCCCCGGGCGCGACGGGCGTAGGCGATCGCGCCGGTGACGTCCATGGCGCCACCCTCCTGCCAGATCGGGTCGAACGCCTCGCCCAGTGCGTCCGCCGCTCGGGCCACGTCCCGGGCGGCGCGGTCTGCGAACCATCGGTGCCGGGTGGTGACGGTGTCCAGCCGGGCCGCGGCAGCAAGCAGCCGGACGCCCTCCGCGGTACTGCCCGCGTCGATGGCCAACCCACCGAGGACTTCGAGCGCATCCGGGACGTCCGCGAGCAGGCCGGCCGCCGCGGTCGCCGCGAGATCCTGGTGGATCAGGCGCTCCGCTGCTCCTGGGCCCGCCACCTGATCGCCGGTGTCTCGCGCGATGCGTGCGAGCAGTACCCGGCAGGGCCCGACCATCGCCGAGCCACGCCGTTCGGCCGCCGCCAGCGCGGCCGTGGCGGCCCGGGTGGCCGCGTCGACCTCCCCGACGGAATGCAGCGCCGTGGCGCCCTGCACCATCAGTCGTTGCCCGGACGTCGGATCGACCGCGCCGAGGAGGAACTCCCCGGTGCGGGCCAACGCGTTCGCCGCCTCGACAGGGCGCTCGGCGAAGGCCGCGATCTCGCGGATCGCCGGGATCAGGTGGGCGTGCACGACGGCGTCGAGCGGTCGCTGCGAGCGTCCCATGCCGTCTGCCAGCAGGGCGAGCGCGTGCCACCGACCGACCGCGATCTCGACCGTCATCAACCCGGCGACGGCATAGGTCTCCCGAACGGGGTCACCGATCCGTCGGCTGACCTCGAGACCCCGGGTGTAGGCGTTCCGGGCGTCGTCGAACGCGCCCCCGGCCGCGGCCGCCACGCCGGACCCGTACAGCGTCCAGAACTGCTGGCCACGATCATCGATGTCGTTCGCGATCTCCGTCGCCCGGTCGACGAACGGTCGGGCGGCGGCCGGATGGAACTGGACGGTGTGGCTGAAGGCGATCAGGCCGAGCAGGGTGCATTCGTTCCAGCGGTCACCTGCCGTACGGGCCAGCTCCAGACCTGCTGCCGCACTCGACCTTGCCGCGGACGGATCGAACAGACCCTGGATCAGCGTGATGATCTGCAGGCACCGGCCCTGGGTCTGCGCGTCGCCTGCCTCGGTCGCTTCGGCCAGCGCGACACCGGCCTCCTCCCCGGCGCCTGCGAAGTCGGTCCCGCTGTAGAACCGGGTGAACGCCGCCGCCCAGCGCACCCGTGCCCGCATCACGACCGGGGCATCAGAGGCGGCGGCCATGACGAGCGTCGCCCACGTCATGCCTTCGGCGGCGTAGCTACGCATGCCCCAGAAGAACGGCAGCGCCGCGATCAGCCGCAGCCCCGTCGACTCCCCTGCCCCTGATGCGGCATGGGCCAGTGCGGCGCGCAGATTCGGCAGTTCCTGTTCCATCGCGTCGAGTGCCGAGACGTGCACGCGGAGGAGGCGCGTCTCGTGGGCTTCGGCAAGGTCGGTCACCCAGCCGAGGTGCCGGTCGGCGATCACACCGAACTCACCCGCCTCGGCCAGCCGTTCCAGGGCGAACGCGCGGATCGTCTCCAGCAACCGGTAGCGGCCGGACGGCTCGCGGTGCACCAGCGACCTGTCCACCAGCCGCGACAACAGCCCCAGGACGTCGAAGAGCCCCACCGGTCCGCCGCTCGCCACGTGGTCAGCGGCCTCCGCTGTGAACCCTCCGACGAACACCCCGAGCCGGCACAACAGGATCCGCTCTGGTTCCTCGAGAAGGGCGTGTGACCATTCGACCGACGCCCGCAACGTGCGGTGCCGCGCCGCCGCCGTGCGCGTACCGCTGGTCAACAGCCGGAAGCGGTCGTCCAACCCGACGACGATCCGATCCAGCGACACCGTGCGCACCCGTGCGGCGGCCAGCTCGAGGGCGAGCGGGATCCCGTCGAGACGCTGACAGATCTGCGCGACGGCCCGGGCCGTCGCCGCGGTCAACACCAGATCGGGGTCGGACGCGACAGCGCGAGCGACGAACAGCCGCGCAGCGTCGAACGCCGCGACCACGCCCGGGTCCGTGCTCAGTGGTGGTACCGCGAGCGACGGGACCCGCCACGTCGTCTCACCATCGACACCGACCGGTTCCCGGCTCGTGCACAGGACCCGGACGGACGGGGCCTCCCTCAAGATCCGCCCGACCAACTCGGCCACACCGTCGAGGACGTGCTCGCAGTTGTCCAGCACGACCAGACACCCGGCAGCCGCGACGTGGCCCAGTACGGCGTCATCCGCGGAAGCCCCGGACACCGGCAGGCCCAGGATCCGGGCCAGTGCCTCGCCGACGAGCGTCTCATCGGTCAACGTTGCGAGCTCGACCCACCACACGCCATCGGCGAACTCCCCACCGACCAGCGCGGCCAACCGCTGCGCCACGCGCGTCTTCCCGCACCCACCGGCGCCCGTCAGCGTGAGCAGCCTCGTTCCGGCCAACAACGCCACGCCACGCTCCAGATCCCCGCGGCGCCCGACGAACGTACTGGCCTCCGCCGGCAGGTTGCTCGGTACACCCAGTCGCAGGTGCCGCCTCGACGCGGCGGCAGCACCTTCACCGAGTCGACCGGACATGCCGCCAGTATCACCGGCTCGGCGTCAGAAGACCCGAGAAACCTCATCGCGGCGGGCGACACGCCAGCACGCCGGGTCAGGCGGGAAGGCAACCGGCAGCGTATCCGCGAATTGATGCCATGTTCCAGTGGTTGAAGGCGTCCATTGTGCGGGAGTCACCGATTCCGTAGTTGTCGTAGGCGTAGTTGAACCGGTCATTCCATGAGTTGGTGACGGCGTTGAGCGTTGCACAGGTCGTGCTTGCGGACGCGCCAGGTGCGGCGACGATGCCGACCGCGAGACCCGCCATCAGGCCCGTTGCCACGATCAGTGCGCGAGTCCTGTTGGCAAGCTTCTTCAGCATGGTCCTACCTCCGGTGACGATATCTGGGTTGGCGCCCTGAGCGTGATCGCTGCTCGGGCTCCTCCAGCCTCACCGCAACCATCGGATTCGGGTAGTTGCCACCTGAGTGGTATTGCCTGCTCGTTGACGGGCGCCCCTCTCACAACACGTGAGGTGGTCAGCCGCGCACTCGGACATGGGTGATCGCCCTCCCGTCGATGGGTAACACTTCCCTACGCAACGCCCTCGAATCCCCACTCGCCATTCTTGCGCCAGGTCCCCATTGACTCGGCGAACTGCCGACTCCACACTGCGCTGACGCCGGAACCGCGCCCTGCAGTGTGCACAGCCCATCGAGTCGAAATAGGGCCGTCACGGGGCGACATCAGGAGGAAGATCATGCGGAGGGATGCGGCCCCCATCAGCAGGATCCTTCCGATTTCCCCTTCACTTCTCACGTGACCTCCCATTTTCGGATCCCCCAGTCCGACGGCATCGAGCTCGTCCCACTGATGAGAGAAGCCGTCACCATCGGGCGATCCGCCTCCTGCGATGCGGTCATCCTCGACGACACGTCGGTGTCACGACTGCACGCCACCACCGAGCTCCTCGCCGGCAAGTGGTGCCTGCGCGACCTCGGCTCGACGAATGGTACGTATGTCAACGGTCGCGCGATCCTCGTCCAGACACCCCTCGATACCGGCGACGAGATCCGCGTGGGCAAGACCCTCATCATCGTCCACATCGCACAGTCCTCCGACGACGCCTCGAGGACGGACTGTCCAGCATCGCCACCCCTGCTGACGACCCGCGAATATGACGTGCTCCAGTCGCTTCTCCGGCCGGTCATCACCGGCGGCGACGTCAACGAGGTGGCATCGCCTCGCGAGATCGCACTCGCACTCGGGGTCACCGCGGCCGCGGTGCGGCAACACTTCGTGAATCTCTACCGCAAGTTCGACATCGGTGGACGAGGCACCGGGCGGCAGGCGCGACTCGCCCACGAGGCAATCCGGCGCGGATCGCTCAACGCACTCGACATGCACACGATCAGGCACAGCCCCGAACCGCCTCACAAGTCGTGAGAATCCCCTGGAAGAACCCGAGGTAGAACCGGGCACCTCGGCGGCTTATCCCCTCCCACGGAAAGGGCGATGCTGGTCGGGCAACAGTGAATCAAGGGGAACGAAGAACGGAGAAAGAGATGTCCATCCACGAGGTTCTCGGTCGAGCCATGGCAGCCACCGCGGCGGCAGCGGCCACCATGATCACGGGCGCGGTAGTGATGGCCGCACCCGCACAGGCGGCCGTCCCGGCCCACGAGATCGTCGGCATCGGGAGCGGCAAGTGCCTCGACGTGCGCGCCGAGGACGGCGGCGCGGGCGCACGGATCCAGACCTGGCAGTGCTTCGGCTCGGCGAACCAGGAATGGGGCGTGCAGTTCGTCGGGAAGTACACCGGCGTCGACTACTTCCAGCTCATCAGCAAGGGCCCCGGTGGCCTGTGCATGGAGGTTTCCCGTTCCGCGAACGTCAACGGTGCGCAGATCGACCAGGCCGAGTGCAGCCAGGACGCGAACAAGCTCTTCCGGCTCGACACCGGAAACGGCGGGTTCACCCTGAGGCCGATGAGCAGCACCCGGTGCGTCGACGTGAGCGGCAACTCCACCCTCAACGGCGCGAAGGTACAGCTCTGGGACTGCAACGAGACGACGGCGCAGGCATTCAGGCTCGTCTGACCGGACTCGCGGCAACCGCCATGGTGGTGCGGGGTCGGACGGATCGGGGGCGCCCGCCCGTCTGCGGGCGGGGTTCCCCTTCTTCCGCCGTGACCGGAAGCCCGGGGTGAGGGCCACCGATGCCGCTACGCTGCAGCGCGTGGAGCTGCTGGAGCGCGCCCCGCAGATCGCCGCGTTGCACGACATCCATGCCGGAGTGGTCGACGGCGGCGGTCGCATCGTGTTCGTCAGCGGTGAGGCCGGGATCGGCAAGACGGCTCTGGTCCGTGCCTTCTGCGCGGCGCTGGCGGCCGACACCGTCGTGCGACAGGGCTTCTGCGACGCGCTCAGCACGCCGCGGGCGCTCGGCCCACTGCACGACATCGCGCGCTCCTGTCCCGACCACGTGCGCCGGCAGCTGATCGACAACGGCGACCGGCACGCGGCCTTCGCCTGCTTCCTGGATCTGATCGGCTCGGACACTCCCTCCGGTCGGCCGTCGGTGACCGTGGTCGAGGACGCGCACTGGGCCGATGAGGCCACCCTGGATCTCCTGCAGTTCGTCGGCCGCCGCATCGCCGCGCTCCCAGCGCTGGTCGTGGTCACCTACCGCAGCGAGGAAGTGGGCCGCGGACACCACCTGCGCCGCGTGCTGGGCGACCTCGCCGGGTCCGGCACCGTCGCGCACCTGACCGTCGGACCGCTGTCGCAGGCAGCGGTCACCCGACTGGCCGCGGAGACCGGCCGGGACGGCGCCCGCATCCACGAGGTGACCGGCGGAAATCCCTTCTTCGTGACCGAGGTCCTCGGCGCCGGTGTGTCGCACGTGCCCGCCACGGTCCGCGACGCCGTGCTGGCGCGAGCTGCGCGGGTGAGCACGGCGGCCCGCGACGTCCTCGATGCGGTCTCGCTGGTGCCGGACGGAGCCGAGGTCGACCTGCTCGACGCGATCGTCGACGCCGCGCCGTCCGAACTCGACGAATGCGTCCGATCCGGCATGTTGGTGCTGCAGCTCCGTACCGTCCGATTCAGACACGAGCTCGCCCGCAGGGCCGTGGCCGCCGATGTTCCCGTCGCCCTCGCCGCGCAGCTGCACGCCCGGATACTGGGGTACCTCGAGACGCTCGACAGGGTCGACCCCGCCCGCATGTCGTTCCACGCCGACGCGGCAGGCGCGGTCACGGCGGTGCTGCGCTTCGCTCCCGTCGCCGCCGAGCAGGCGGCGAGGGTCGGCGCGCACCGGGAGGCCGCGGCGCACTACGGGCGGGCGCTGCGCTGGGCCGCCGGAGCACCCCGCGCGCTACGGGCCGACCTGTGGGAATCCCTGTCGGACATGTACGAGCAGGGCGGTGAGCTCGCCGATGCCATCGACGCGGCCACCCGATCGATCGAGCTGTGGCAGGCGGCCGGCAACACGGCACGAGCGGGCGTGGTCATGGCCCGGCACTCGCACATGCTGTGGATGTCCGGACGCGGCAGCGAGGCGCACGAGACCGCAGCCGCCTCCGTCGCGCTGCTCGAAACGCTGCCGCCCAGTGCCGGCCTCGCCGCCGCCTACGCCGCGGTGGCCAGGCTGCACATGCTCGCCCGGGACGCGCCTCGCGCCATCGAGCTGGGTGACCGGGCCATCAACATCGCGCGGCGCCATCACGACGTCCGCACGTTCGGACGCGCCCTCAACACCGTCGGGAGTGCCCACTTCTGGATCGATCCTGATCGCGCGGCCGAGCTGCTGACCCAGGGTCTGGCGGCCGCCCACGAGGTCGGCGACGTGATCGGGGCGGGCCAGGCGATGGCCAACCTCGGGTCCGGCGCCGCGGAGTACCGCCGCTACGCGCTGGCCGAGCACTGGCTCGGCGAGACCGTCACCTGGTGCAAGCAGCGGGATCTGGACAACTCGCGCTACTACGCGCTCGCCTGGCGCGCCCGGTGCGCGTTCGAGCAGGGCCGGTGGGGCGATGCGACCGCTGCGGCCTCGGAGGTGATCTCGGTCCGCGCTCAGCACGTGCCCGCGCAGATCGTCGCGCTGACGGTGCTCGGCAGGCTGCGCGTGCGTCGTGGCGATCCCGCGGCCCAGGAACCGCTGGACCGGGCGTGGACACTGGCCGGGCAGATCAACGACCTGGAACGGCTCTGGCCCGTTGCCGCAGCGCGCGCCGAGGCGGCGTGGCTCGACGGTGCCGTGGATCTGATCCCGGCGCTGGTGCGCGACACCTACGCGCTGGCCGCGCGCGTGCGGCACGAGTGGGCGACCGGCGAGCTCGGCTACTGGCTGTCGGTCACCGGCGATGCCGTCGAACCGGCGAGCTACCTGGCCCGGCCCTATGCACTGCAGATCCGTCGCGATCCGGCCGCGGCCGCGACCGCATGGCACGAACTCGGCTGCCCCTACGAGGAGGCGGTGGCGCGCAGCGAGGGCACCGATCCCGACGCCTTGATCGCCGCACTGCACAGCCTCCGGGAGCTGGGCGCCTGGCCCGCTGCCGAGCTGGTGGCCCGGCGCATGCGCGAGCATGGCCTGCGCCACCCCGCACGCCAACCCCGCCGGGCGACCCGCGACAACCCGGCGCTGCTCACCGACCGCCAGGTCGAGGTGCTCCGACTGCTGGCAGGTGGGCAGCGCAACGCCGCCATCGCCGCGCACCTCCACATCTCGGTCAAGACCGTCGACCACCACGTCTCGGCGATCCTCGGCAAGATCGGGGTGAGCACGCGGCAGGAGGCGGCGCACTGGGCTGCCGAACGGGGGAACCTCTCCCCCGCCCCCTGACGGGAGGCGAGCAGCCGCTCACCCTCCCATCAGCGCTGGTCGTCGGCCGTATCGCGGGCGGACAGGACGATCTTTCCGATGGCCAGCCGCGACTCCAGGCGGCGATGGGCGTCCGCCGCGTCGGCGAAGGCGAAGGTCGAGTCCCGCGGGACGGCGAACCGCCCGGTGGCGACACCGTCGAGCAGGCCGAGGAGATCGGGGCGGCTGTCCCAGCCGTGGTCGCGCAGGTCGTTGATCTGGAAGCCGTGGATGCTGACGTTGCGCGGGTAGAAGTCCCGGGTGTCGATCGTCGACGGCGCGAGCTCCACGTTGGCCAGCGCCACCACCCGTCCACCGCGGGCGACGGCCTTCAGGCCGGCCGCGAACGTGGCGCCGCCGACGAGGTCGAGCACCACGTCGACGCCACGGCCGTCGGTCCGTTCGAGCGTCGCCGCAGCGACTCCGCCGGCACCGGGATCGAGGACCTCGACGCCGTCGATCCCGGCCAGCCACTCCCGCTTCGCCGCCGAGCCTGCGGTGGCCAGGACCCTGGCACCGAGACCCGTCGCGATCTGCACCGCCGCACTGCCGACACCGCTGGCCGCGGCAGGCACGAGCACGCTCTGCCCGGCCTGCAGCACGCCCAGCCGGACGAGGCAGTAGTACGCCGACAACCACGCCGTGGGCAGCCCGGCGGCATCGCCGAGATCGACCCGGTCCGGCACGATGACCACCGAGCCCGCGTCGAGGGCGGCCCGCTCCGCGTAGAAACCGGGCGCACCTGTCGCGCCCCAGCCCAGTACCCGCTGCCCGACCTCCAGACCGCGGACCCGCGCACCCAGCGCGGCGATGGTCCCGGCGCCCTCCACCCCCGGGATCGCGGGCAGCGGCGCTCCACGGTGATAGCCGCCCGACCGGAAGAGCACATCGAGCCGGTTGACCCCGGCCGCCTCCACGGCGATCACGACCTCGTCGGGGCCGGGCACCGGGTCCGGCACCTCGGTCCACACCAGATTCTCCGGCGGACCGAACGTCGCCAACCGCACCGCGTGCACGTGAACCTCCTCAGCAAGACCTTCCGCCTCCGAGGCTCCTCTGCCCCACGAGCACGGAGAAGTGGCCGACTGGTCATGTTGCAAAGGAATCCGGCCACGCATCGACTCGTGTCCCTGGCCGACTGGGTGGCGCGGTGAGGCCCGCCCGCGACGGCGCCAACCCATTGGCCTCCGCGCCAACGTCAGTACGTCGGCGCGGTGGCTACGAGGTTGGCGCGGTGGAGTCGCGCTGCCAGCAACCGCAGTTCAGGCAGCCGGCGTTTCCTCGCGCAGCAGCGCCCACGCCACCGCGCCCATGCCGATCGCGGTCAACGTCCATGCGGTCGCGTCGAGCGCCTGCACGCCGATGACGACGAACGCCACGAAATGCAGGGGCTGCGAGATGGTCAGCAACCAGGCGAAGACCGCCGGAACCTTCCGGGACTTCAGCAGCGCGAGACCCAGCAGCACCGTTCCCACGACGTGACCGACGACGAAGATGGCCAGCGCGACGGCGATCGCCGGATGGCCATGGTCGAGCAACTGCGCCGCCGCAGGTGTCCCCAGCCCTGCCTCGTTGGCCGACCACACCTCGGCGTCACCGGCGACGACGAACGCGAGCATCGTGTAGCCCGGCACGAGCAGCGCGACTGCCCACCACGTCAGACGGGGCGCAGCGGCGCGCGTCAGCCTCGCCGCCGCGAGCACGCCCGGCAGCAGCACGAGCACCGCCGCTGTCCCGAGCCACACGGTCGCACTGTGGCGCTCGGATGCGGCGGCGGCGGCCTGCACCGTTTCCGCAGCGGTCCCCGCGGAGAACGTCGGCATGATCGCGCGCAACGCAGCGATCAACGCCGGCCCCAACGGCAGCGCGATCGCCAGTGCCACCGCAGTGGGCCGGCCGAGTCGAGCCACCGGCGCGCTGCGCGCCGCACGGTCGGCGTCGTGCACCGCCTTACCCGTCGTCGCCAGGAACTCCTCCATCGCGGATCTCCTCCTCGTGCTCGGCTGTGTGACGAGCACACGCTCGTCGCGCGCCGTTCCCGCCGACAGAGCTGCACGACCGGTCACCTGGGCAGGTGCCCGGGTGTCCCGGGAAGATTTCCCGGGACACACCCGCGCTCTCGCGAGCACACTCCTGGTGCGACCGGAGTGGGAGGAGGCGCCGTGCCCGGCAGTGCGATGACCAGGCGATCGGCTATCGGCCTCGCAGCCGTCGCCGTCGCCGAGGCGGGTGGCGCCGTCGCGGCCGCTCTCGCATCCGGCTGGTCGTTCTCGCAGGCCGTGGACACCTACGTCGTCAGCAACCTCGCGATCGGTCTCGGGTTCGCGCTCTGCGGCGCGCTCATCGCCTACCACCGCCCCCGCCACCCCGTCGGCTGGCTCTATGCCGTTGGCGGCGTGCTCCAGCTGCTCAGCGCGGTCGCCGTGCCGACCGCGCAGGTGCTGCACGACCAGGACGCGCCGCTGTGGCTCGTCCGCTCGGCCGTCACGGTCTTCTCCTGGGCGTGGCCGTGGCACATCGGGCTCGTGCTGCCGCTGTCGCTGCTCCTGCTCCCCGACGGGCGGCTGCCCTCGCCACGCTGGCGCGCGGTGGCGTGGACGGTCGCGCTGACCGCGCCGCTGTTCGTCGTCGAGGTCGGCCTGTCGGACGAGAGCGTGTTGGAGCTGCCACCCGGCTACCTGACGCTGGCGTCCTACGCCGAGCTCGACCCCCTGTGGACCGCCAGCGAGTTGCGCTGGGCACTGTCGGTCGTCATCGGCGTCGCGGCGCTCGCCATCAGGTACCGGCGCGGTGACGAGCGGTTGCGCCGGCAGCTCCTCTGGCTGGTCGCCGCCGCTGCCGTCGTCCTCGCGGCGATCACGCCATGGGCACTCGTCGCCGGCACCCCGATCGCGGTCCTGTTCACCATCCCGCTGCTGCCGATCGCCATCACCGTCGGCATCCTGCGGTATCAACTGCTCGACATCCGGCTCGTCCTCGCGCGCGGGGTCGCCTACTTCCTGCTGTCCGCGCTCGTTCTGGGCGCCTACGCAGCGCTCGTGCTCGTCCTGTCCGGTGTCGCGTCGGCGCTGATCGTCGCGCTCGCCGCACTCCCGCTGCGGGCGCTGCTGCAACGCACGGTCGACCGGATGCTCTACGGCGAACGGAGGGACCCGCTGCGGGTGGCGTCGCGCGTCGGCGGACGGCTCGGCGTCGGGCTCGCCGGCACGCTCGACGAGATCCGCGAGTCACTGCACCTCCCGTGGGTCGAGGTACGGGTCGGCGACGAGGTCGCTGCGGCGTCGGGCCGACCGGTTCCGGCCACCGCGAGCATCCCGATCATCGACGACGGCCGGCTCATCGTCGGCCTGCGGTCGGGCGAGAAGCGCCTCTCGGCCCGCGACAAGCGGATACTGCACCTGTTGGCCGGGCCGCTCGCCACCGCCGTCCAGGCGACCCTGCTCTCCCATGACCTGCAAGCGTCACGCGAGCGGCTCGTCAACGCCCGGGAGGAGGAGCGACATCGCCTGCGCCGTGACCTCCACGACGGGCTCGGTCCGCTGCTCACCGGCGTGGCCATGACGGCGGATGCCGCAGCCAACCTGGCCGTCCGCGCACCGGAGGGGGCCATCGCGCTGCTCGCCGAGCTCCGCGCCGACACCCGGGTCGCCATCGGCGAGATCCGCCGCATCATCGACGACCTGCGACCGCCCGCACTCGACGAGCTCGGCCTCGTCGGCGCGCTACAGGCCCGCGCCGCGCGAACACGCACCCGCACCGACGGCGCTCCGTTGCACGCCAGTGTCGATGCACCACACGAGCCGCCCCTGCTGCCGCCTGCGATCGAGGTCGCGGCCTACCGCATCGCCACCGAGGCTCTCACCAACGCCGCGCGCCACTCCGACGCTCGCACCGTCGTGGTTCGGCTTGCCTGTACCGACGCGCTCACGGTCGAGGTTCTCGACGACGGCTCGACCGACGGCGAGTGGACGGTCGGCCTGGGACTCACCGGGATGCGCGAGCGTGCCGCCGAACTGGGCGGTCACTGCGTCGCCGGCCCCACGGGCAGCGGTGGTCGGGTACTGGTCTCCCTGCCGTTGGCGGGGTCGTGATCCGCGTCGTCGTCGCCGACGACCACCCGGTCGTGCGCAAGGGGCTCGTCGCGCTGCTCGAGTCGACCGGGGAGTTCGACGTCGTCGGCGTCGCGAGCACCGGCCGCGAGGCCGTACGGGAATGCGTCCTGCACCGTCCCGACGTCGCGCTGCTCGACCTGCACATGCCCGACCTCGACGGGTTCGGGACGACCCGCGAGCTCGCGCGTGTCGCACCGGAGGTCGCGGTCTGCGTGCTCACCATGCATGACGACGACGACTCGCTGTTCACGGCGATGAAGGCAGGAGCGCGCGGCTACCTCCTCAAGGGTGCCGAGCAAGAGGACATCGCGCGGGCCGTGCACGCTGTCGCGCGCGGCGAGGTCCTGTTCGCACCTGAGGTCGCCGGGCGCGTGCTCGGCAAGCTCTCCGGGCGAGACGCTCCACCGCCGCAGCCCTTTCCGCAGCTCACCCCGCGCGAGCTCGACGTGCTCGACCTCGTCGCCGCAGGCACCCCGACCGCGGACATCGCGGCGAGGCTCGGGCTGACGGTCAAGACCGTCGGCAACAACGTCTCCACGATCCTCGGCAAGCTCGGGCTGGCCGACCGCGCACAGGCCGCCGTCGTCGCCCGCGACGCCGGACTCGGCCACGCGGATCGAGTAGCGAAGCGGCGTCTCGCACGGGAGTGATCAGGCCTCATCAGGGAGGCCAGCGCGGTTCATGCGACTCACCGAACACGGGCGGCGGTCGGGGCCGCACCCTCGAGATCGCCCGGTCGATCACCGTGTGCGTCGCCGCTGCGCAGCGCCGCCTCGAACGTGTCGGTTGCCAGGTCGAGCCGACCGTGCGCCTTGTGGTCCTGACCGAGGCCGTTCAGCGCCACTTGCTCGCACCGGTGATCGCCGGCTTCTCGCGCCATGTCGAGTGCCCGCTTGAACTCCACGACCGCCGGCGAGCCCCGCCTCAGTTTGCCCCAGCCAAGGCCGAGTTGCGCGTCGAGATCCCCACTGCGGAAGCCGGCGAGACCGGCGATCTCCTGAGCGGTCGCGTAGTGCTCGGCGGCCACATCGAACTTCCCTCGAAAGGCGTGGATCTCGCCGAGGCCGAGGCGTGCCGCGCCCTCTCCGAGAGGATGACCGATGGCGAGAGCGGTGCTCAGGGCCCGCTCGAAGCTGTCCCGGGCGTGATCCATCCGGCCGCGCAGCCGTTGCACCGCGCCCAGGCGGTCAGGGCGTCCGTCTCGCGGACGTCGTTTCGAGAGATCCGGATGCGACGCCGCCGATCCCTCCGAACGTCATGGTGTGGCGATCGGTACGGGTAGGCGGCGACACCAAGACAGGGAAGTCCCGTCGAACACTGGCGATGCCTGGCCGGTGCATTGCTGGGCTCGAACGCCAGCGGGTCAGGCAGGACGCCGCTCGCTCGGCTGCAGGACCGCGATGGCGAGACGGCGGGCTCGTGTTCGCCTCGCAGGTGGGGACCCGACTCGACTCGCACAACGTTCGTCGCGGATTCCGTCGGGTGCTCACGGCCGCCGGCCTCACGGCAGGTGAGTGGACGCCGCGTGAGCTACGCCATAGCTTCGTCTCGCTGCTCTCCGATGCCCGGGTGCCGATCGAACTCATCGCTCGGCTCGTGGGTCACAGCGGCACGACCGTGACGGAGCAGGTCTACCGGCACCAGCTCCGGCCGGTCCTGGAGGACGGCGCGACAGCGATGGACCGCATCTTCCCGGGCGGTAGTCACTCAGTGAGGTACTCAGGGCAAAAAAGCAGGCCCCGTCCGCGATGCGGACGGGGCCTGACCTGGTGGGCGATACTGGGATTGAACCAGTGACCCCTTCCGTGTCAAGGAAGTGCTCTCCCACTGAGCTAATCACCCGAGGCGGAGGCGGGAATCGAACCCGCGTACAGGGCTTTGCAGGCCCTTGCCTAAGCCACTCGGCCACTCCGCCGCCCGTGAACCCTCGGCAGTTGTAGCATCCGGAGAGTTCGAACTGGGAGGTCCGACGGGACCCGAAGTTCCTCCGAGCGGACGACGGGATTCGAACCCGCGACCCTCACCTTGGCAAGGTGATGCGCTACCAGCTGCGCTACGTCCGCATTTGCAGCGTCTCCGCTGCGTTGTAGAAGAACCTTAGCGCAGGTTCTCCTGCTGTCCTACACCGGGTCCCCCGGCCCGCCTGGCGGGCCGCGGACCAGGGCTTTCAGTCACGTGCAGGGTCGTTCAGGAGGTCCGAGAGCGCCACATCGAAGTCCAGCCAGTCGTACTCGGTCTCCGACGGCACCGCGACGTAGGTCTGGTGCAGGAAGTCGCCGAGCGTCTGGGCACACGTCGTGAAGACCGCGTGACCGGACGGCGAGGACAGCTCCAGCTGCACTCGGTGGGGGTTGTGCGGCATCGGCTGTACCTGGACATCACCGGTACCCGCAGGGGCGATCAGACCGTCGTGCAGCAGGTCCCGGGCGAACACCCAGTCGACAGCCGTCCCGTTGCCGGTCCGGAACGAAGCCTGCACCGCGTAGGGATCGCGGCTGTTGTAAGTCAGATCGACCTTGACGGGCACGACCGGCGCATCAGGGGCGATCAGCTCGAACACCGCCGGTGAGCAGATGACCGTGTGCTCGTCTCGCATCGTGCGTCCTCTTTCGTGGTCCCGCGTGGCTCGTCATGCGGAAAAACGACTGTGACGCGAAGATGTGACGGGTCGAGGGACACGGACTCAAGGTTGCGGCCCGGCATCACCCTGACGGGGCAGTGGAGCGGGGCAACACGTCCGATCGACGACAGGTACGGAATCCGTTCGGGTCTAATCTGAACCGCACGCCACCCCTGGCGCGAACACAGGACGTGAGGATCCAGCTGGTGGCCGTCGCCGACCCATCCAATTCGCCGAGCAGGCAGGGACGGACGGGCGCTCGACAGGTCCGCGCCCAGGAGCCCGCCGACGAATCACTCGTTCGGCGGATCATGGACGGTGATCAGTCGGCATTGGGGGAGCTCTACGACCGGTACGGCCGTCCGGCGTACTCACTCGCTCGGCGCATCTGCGCCGACGAGGGCCTCGCCGAGGACGTCGTGCAGGAGGTCTTCCTCGCGTTCTGGCGCGATCCGCAGCGCTACGACGTGAAACGCGGCTCGTTCGGCACCTGGCTGCTGACACTCGTGCACCACAAGTCCGTCGACGCGGTGCGCCGCGAGAGCGCCATCCGCAGAAGGACGGTGCCGGCGGCCGAGGAGGGCGACGAACGGGGCGCACCGCCGGGCCCGGGCGCCGACCAGGCCGCGCTGGGCAACGTCGTGGCCGGCCAGGTGCGCGACGCGCTCGGGACGCTGCCGCTCGAACAGCGGCAGGCACTGACGCTGGCCTACTTCGGCGGCTACACGCAGCGCGAGGTGGCGGCGCTGACCGGCGTGCCTCTCGGCACCGTCAAATCGAGGATGTTCACCGGGGTGCAGCGGTTGCGCGGCGCGCTCGGGCCGCTGCTGGGCGATCTCACCACAGACTTCGGAGGAGGGGCGTGATGGACAAGGCATCGGACACCCCCTGCTCCATGACAGAGCAGGCCGTCGGCTGGGCGCTGCACGCGCTCGAGCCCGACGAGGAGATGGCGGTGGCCCGCCACGTTCCGCAGTGCGCAGACTGCCAGGCCGTCGTGAAGGACGTCGAGGAGACGTTCGTGCAGTTGGGAGCGGCGATCGAGCAGGTCGAGCCGCCCGCATCGCTGCGGGCGTCGATCATGAGCGCCGTGGCGGAGACGCCCCAGCAGCCCGTGACGCGGCTCCCGGTCGCGCCGTCACGCCATGCGGCCGCGCCGGCCACACCGCGCCGGATCTCGCGGCCCCGGCGGATGGAGCGCAGCTCCCGGTGGTCACGCGGCACGCTCGTCGGGGCCTCGATGGCGCTGGTCGCCGTGCTGGCCATCGGTGGGCTCACCGCCCGCACGATCCAGTTGCAGCAGCAGCGCGACAGCGCCACCGCGCAGGCGGCGAGCATCACCGACCTCGTCTCCCAGATCGACCGGCCCGGCGTCGAACACGCCGTGCTGGCCGACGCCAGCGGCGCACCGGTCGCGGCCGTGCTCGTCGCGGGTGGCCGCAGCCAGGTCGTCGCCATGGCCATGGCGGCCAACGCCGGCGACCACACCTACGTCCTGTGGGGTATCCGGGCAGGTGAGTCGCCGCAGCCACTGGGCGCCTTCGACGTCTCCGGCTCGACGGAGGGCCTGCGGACCGTAGGATCGGGTGGGGGCTTCAGCACGTACGCGATCTCGCTCGAACCGGGTCGCGTCGCCCCTGCCGTACCGACAGACGTGGTGGCCAAGGGACAGGTGGCGGTCTGAGCACGACCGACGAGGAGCAGCACCAGGGATTCCGGTCGCGCCTGCAGGCGCGACCCGGGCTCCTGCTCGCCTACCGGATCGGCGTCGGCGTGGTCGGCGGACTCGTCGTGGCGCTGGGGATCATCGCCATCCCCTACCCCGGCCCCGGCTGGCTCATCGTCTTCGCCGGCCTGGCCATCCTGGCCACCGAGTTCCACTGGGCGAAGCGCGTCCTGACGTTCGCGCGCGGCCGCTATGACGCCTGGACCGCGTGGCTCGGCCGCCAGAACCTCCTCGTCAAGCTCGCCGTGCTCACCCTCACCGCAGCGGTCGTGCTGGCGAGCCTGTACCTGCTCAACGCGCTCTACCTGGTGGCGGGCTGGATCGGGCTCGACGGGTGGACCTGGTTGCAGAGCCCGTTCTTCGGGTGATGTAAGGTCTTCTCCAGCAGCGGGCGATTAGCTCAGGGGGAGAGCGCTTCGTTCACACCGAAGAGGTCACTGGTTCGATCCCAGTATCGCCCACGCGCACAGAAGGCCCCTGACCTGCAAAGGCTCGGGGCCTTCTAGCGTTCTGGCCCTCGTTCGGGTCGTCGCGGGGCCCGGTTGGTAAACGGATCGGTAAACATCGGTCGTTCGCCGCGGCGCGGCGTCGCCTGGTCGTCCTCGGGGCTGACGAAGAGGCCGGCGATCTGCTCGGCAGCGGTGCGGTCGAGCTCGGGTATGTCGGCGGTGTAGGTCTCGAGGGTGAACGCGACGGTGGCGTGTCCGAGCCGAGTGCTGATGATCTTGGCCGCTTGATCCTCTCGCGCAAGGCCGAGCCCTTGATCATGGTCGCGACCGGGTTGCTCCGGTTCGCCGTCGTCTCAGCGCTCGGGCTGGTCGTGCTGCAGTCGGCCTTGCGCGCCGGCGATGCGTTCGCCGCGCAACTGCTCAACGGCGCGGCGAACAACTTCGCGCTGCTGATGCGTGACCTCCTGACCCAGGACCACACCGGGGTCGGCAGCTTCGTGGTCTTCCTCGTCTCCCTCGTCGCCGCGGTCGCCTCACTGGCGCAGTGGTTGTTCATGGCGATCCGGCAGGCCGGACTCCTGGTCATGGCCGCCATGCTCCCGCTCGCGGCATCGGGGTCCTTGACGCGAACGACCCGCAGCTGGCTCGACCGCCTGATGGCCTGGCTGATCGCCATCGTCGTCTACAAGCCCGCAGCTGCATTCATCTATTACATCGGTTTTGCCTACCTGTCCTCACCGAGCTCGAACGAACCCGGCGGGATCAGCACCCTGCTGACCGGCTGCGTCGTGCTGATCCTCGCCGTGATCGCGCTACCGGTCCTGCTCAAGTTCTTCTCCTGGTCAGGCCTGCAGATCAGCGGCTCCGGCGGTGGTGGATCGGGTCTGCTCGGGGCCGCCGGCGCCATACGCCCGCCAAAGATCGCCCATCAGCCACCTCGCTCCCCGCCGGATGCGCGAGCACCGCGTCGACCCGATCCTGATCCACCCGGGCGATCGGATCACCTTCAGTGAGATCACCGAAGCGGAGCTCGTGGAGCTGCGCAGGCAGGTCTTCGAGGGCCGCTACGACTACGAGATCGAACCCGGTCAGTACGCCGTCGCCGATCACTTCGCCGTCGCGTCGGAGCCTGCCGTCGTGGCCGAGGCAGAGCGGCGGCGTGCGGCACGCAGCGCCGCGCAGAAGCTGGTCAAGATCCCGTGAGCGCTCAGGCAGCGACGCCGATGCTCGAGATCGTCGATCCCGGACTGCAGACGACCGTGCAGGACTACCCCGGCAGGCTCGGCCGCCAGTCTCTCGGCTTCTTCCCCTGCGGGCCCGTGGATCACCTCGCGTTCCGCGCCGCGAACCTGCTCGTGGGCAACCGGCAGGGGGCCGCAGCGCTGGAAATCCCGCAAGGCCGCTTCCAGGCGAACGTCCTGAACTCCGGCACCATCGCGATCACGGGACCGGACACGAGCCTCACCGTCAACGGCAAGGCAGCGTCGCAGTGGGAGTCGATCCCGGTGAAGGAGGGCGACGTCGTTGCGAGCGGCCTCATCCGCGGCCCCGGCTACCGCTTGTACCTGGCCGTCGCAGGTGGCATCGAGGTCCGTGACGCGTTCGGATCGCGGGCCACCCACCTCGTCGCCGGCATCGGCGGCTTCGACGGGCGGGCGCTCGAGCGCGCCGACGTCCTCGACGTCGCCGTCACGACCGAACCCGCACGGCTCAAGCGGCTGCCGGTCTCGCTGCGCCCCACCTACACCACGACGTGGGAGATCGAAACGATCATGGGCCCACACGCGGACCCGGACTTCCTCACACAGACCGACGTCGAGCACTTCGTCACCACCATGTGGCGCTGCGACCTCAACTCCGACCGCGTCGGTGTCCGGCTCAACCCTCACCGCTTCCAGTGGGCACGCGAGACCGGCGATGTCGCCGGCGGGCATCCATCGAACGTGCTGGACAACAGCTACCCGCTCGGCGGCATCCTGGCCTACGGCGACGTGCTGACGATCCTGGGACCGGAGAGCAACTCATCGGGAGGTTTCGCCGTCATCGCCACCATCGCCGAGGCCGCACTGTGGAAGGTGGGCCAGCTCAGACCCGGCCGAGACACCGTCGTGTTCCGCGAGGTCGACCTGGCGCAGGCAGCCGCCCTGCACGACCACGTCGCGCATGTCCTCGACGCCCGACACCTCGACCGGGCATGAACACCGACGAGTTGCTGGCCGTGGACCGGGCGCATGTCTGGCACCCCTACGCATCGATGCCGGCGACGGTCGCGCCGGTACCGATCGTCGCCGCGCGCGGCGTGCACCTCACGACGGCCGATGGGCGGGAACTTGTCGACGGGATGTCGTCCTGGCCGCGATCCACGGATACCGACACCCCGTCCTCGACACTGCTGTCACCGAACAGCTGAGCCGGATGAGCCACGTCATGTTCGGTGGCCTCACCCACGGCCCCGCCGTCGACCTCGCACGTCTGCTCGTCGAGATCACCCCCGAACCACTCGAACACGTCTTCCTCGCCGACTCCGGCTCCGTGTCGGTCGAGGTCGCCATCACTACTCCCGCCGGGTCGGGCACTCCATGATCGACCGAGAGCTCTACCTCACGCAATCCTGGGCCACCGACGCCGAGCGGCGGGCTGAAGCGGGAGTGCCTGAGCCGGTGGCGTTCGCGACCAAACCTGCACCGGCCGCGGCCATGATCACCCAGGCCCTCGAGGCGGGGGTCCCGGCGCGGTGGTTGACCGGGGACGAGGTCTACGGCGCCGACCCTTGTTGACCGCCGCTCAGGATGACGACGTAGGGCCTGGTTGGTGCCGTTGAGCGTGCGGATCTGCATGGTGGCGGGCGGGTCGTGTTGACCGGGTTCGTCGGCGCCGCCACCGTGACGATCTTCGGGTCGGGGTAGGCCACGGCGGCCCTCCCGCTGTCGTCCTTGGCCGGCTGCTGCGGGAGGGCCGTGTGGTTGCGCTCGGAGGCGCGATGCTCACGGAAGAGACCGACACCGCAGCAGTCGAGGAACGCCTGCGATCGGGCCGGTTGGCGTGTCCGGGATGCGCGGGCGTGCTCGCCGGGTGGGGCCGGGCTCGGGCCCGGACGGTCCGCGGGCCGGACGGCGGTGTTCGGGTCGTGCCGCGGAGATCACGGTGCACCGGCTGCCGGGCGACGCACGTGCTGTTGCCGGTGTTGTTGCTGGTCCGGCGAGCGGCCACGGGCGCGGTGATCGGGGCGGCGCTGGCGGCGGAGACGGCCGGGGTCGGGCACCGCCGGATCGCCGAGCGGCTGGACCGGCCGCCCGGGACGGTGCGTGACTGGCTGCGGCGTTTCGGTGCGCGGGTCGAGGCGGTGCGGGTGGTGTTCACCCGGTGGTGCCGGGCGCTGGCGCCGGATCCGGAGTCGCCGGGTCCGGCCGGTTCCGGGTGGGCGGACGCGGTCGCCGCGGTGTCCGCCGCAGCGAAGGCGTTCATGGCCAGGTTCTCCGTCGAGGTGCCGGTCTGTCAGGTCGTCTCGGCGGTGTCGGCGGGGCGTTTGCTGTCGCCGGGCTGGCCCGCCCGGACCGGCCAGGGCTGATCAACACGAGTTGCCCCTGACGCTGGTGGATCTTCCTCGCTGATCATCGCCGCTTGTCCTGACAACGCGCACGGCGAACCCGACGAGGAGGTGGCTCACCGATGGCGGTGAGAGATGACGAGGTGGCGGCGCGGACGGAGCGGGCTCGGGCGATCGGGTTGTTCCGCTACGAGTTGATCCGCCATGCGGCCGACCCGGGTTGTCGACCAAGGCCCGCGGCCGGCTGGTGCGTGAGATCGCCGCCCGCGAGCACGTGCCCCGGCCGGGCGGCGACGGCGGATCTCTCGCGACACCCTGGACCGGTGGATCCGGGCGTGGCGTCGGGGCGTGGCGTCGGGGCGGTTCGATGCCCTGGTCCCCGCTCCGCGCCAGTCCAGCCCGCGGTTACCGGTCGAGGTGATCGAGATGGCGGTCTCGCTCAAGCGGGAGAACCCGGCCCGGACCGCCGCGCAGGTGCGGCGGATCTTGCGCGCCCAGATCGGGTGGGCGCTGGCACCGGGCAGCGGAGGCTCGTCCAAGCGATGGTGGCCCTGGAGCGTTCGCCCACGCATCCACACCTCTAGGTGACACGGTCCGCCCACCATGTCGCGGCCCTCTCCCCCGCGGACAACGCCGCGCATAGCCGTTGTCCGTGCCGGACAGCGACGATGCCGCTTGCAGGACCCTACGCTTGATGGACGCAGGCGGCTGATCAGGAGGAACACCGGTGACGGATGCAGCTCGGGCCGTGGGTGCTGTGGGCCTGATCGAGACCAAAGGCCTCGTCGGGGCGATCGAGGCCGCGGACGCGATGGTCAAGGCCGCGAACGTGGCGATCGAGGGCTATCGCACACTGCGCAACGGGCAGGTGTCGATCGTCGTGCGAGGCGACGTCGGCGCAGTGACGGCAGCCGTTTCCGCGGGGCGAGCGGCGGCTCTCGCAGTGGGTGAGCTCTACACGAGCCACGTCATCCCGCGGCCGCACGACGAGACCGAGGGTGTCATCGGCGAGGCCATCACCCCTACCGGCTGATCCGAGCCGATCAGCCCAGGTCGATCTCGCCGGGAGCGTCGCTGTTGGTCCCCTGGTTGACCTGCAGCAGACGCAGAGCGAAGTCGGCCCGCATCCGGTCCTCGTGCCGGCTCAGGTCGAGACCGGTGAGCTGCTTGATCCGCTCCAGGCGGTAGCGCAGCGTCTTGTGGTGCACGAAGAGCCGCTCCGCAGCGATCCGCTGCGAGCAGTCGGCATCGAAGAACGCCCGCAACGTGCGGATGAGAGCACCGTCGTTCTCGCGGTCGTAGGCGACGAGCGGGCCCGTGACGTCCTCGATGAACGTCTGCAGATCCGGGTCGGTACCCGAACCGAGCAGCAGCCGCACGATACCGAGCTCCTCGTAGAGGAAGACGTTCTGCCCGCCGAGGCGCCGCGCCGCCGACAGCGCCGTGCGGGCCTCGTTCAGCGCGCTCGGCAGTTCGGTGACGTCGGTGTGGACCCGGCTGATCCCCCAGGTCAGGCGAAGGCCGGGACGGGAGTTGTGGACCCCGGCGGAGAAGGCGCTCGCCAGGTCCTTCACCGCGGCCGCGTCCAGATCGGTGGCCACCGCGACCAACAGGTCGCCGCGCAGGCTCGACAGCGCCAGGCCACGGCTGCCGTCGAGGGTGCGGACGGTACGCAGCACCTCCCGGCGGACCCGGTCGGTCTGGGAGGTGTCCCAGCCCCCTTCGGCCGCGAGCTCCTCGACGTTCTCGATGCGGCCGTGCACCACCCGCAGCGCCTTCGTGAGCGTGATGCCGAGCTGCTGGGCTCGGGTCCGAGCGGCGAGCCGATGCTCGACCGGACCTTGCAGCAGATCCCACAGGACCTGCTCGATCACCTCCGACCGGACGCGGCTGGCGGCCCGTTCGCGCAGCAGGGCCAGCGAGCACGCCATGCCGACCTGGCCAGCGACGGCTTCCATCAGCTCGGCCGAGTGCCCGCCCTGCACGAGCGCGACGTGGCCCGCGCGGTCGCCGTCGGCGAACACCGGTCGCAGCCACAGGCGCGGTTCGACCTGGCGCTGGCGATGCTTCGACGTTCCCGGTGGTGCCATCGTGGTCGGCAGGATGCCGACCATCCTGGGCCCGCTGTGTGCGGCGATCAGTTCACCGTCGGGACCGTAGACACCGACCTCGCAGTCGAGCTCAGTGGCGACGACGCGCGTGATCGCGGGCAGCCCGCCGCCCTCGATCACGGTCGAGAGCAGCTGCTGCTGCAACGTCGACGACCGGTCGAGCACAGAGACCTGCTGCTGCAGGGCATCGCGGGCGCGCTCGGTCTCGGCGGCCAACGCGACCTGCTCGTCGTGCAGGCGGGCGTTGTCGATCGCGATCGTGGCGAAGTCGGCGAGGGTGACCATGCGCCGGATGTCGCGGTCGGTGAAGACCGAGCGGCGGCGGCGCCAGACCTCCAGGACGCCGACGAACTCACCACGCAGGCGCAGCGGCACAGCCAGGGCGGAGCGGGTCTCCTCCTTCTGCGCCAGTGACATGAAGTCCTGGCTGATCGTCTCGTCCTCGAGGTAGGAGTCGACCTTCGCCGGTTCCCCGGTCAAGAACACCAGGCCCGCGACGCCCTGGCCGCGCCGCATCCGGAGTCGGGCTGTCTGCGCCACACGGTTGCCGACGCACGACTGCATCCGCACCTCGTCGCCTTCGCGGAGCATGACCCCGCAGATGTCGGAATCGAGCAGCCGCAGCGTCCGTTCCGCGATGGTGAGCAGGGTCTGGTCGACGTCACGCACCGCCAGCAGCTGCTGGACGACCTCGCCGATCGCCTGGGTCTCCACGGCTGCTGCGTCGATCTCGACCGCCGCCGACGTGCGCTGGGACAGCAGTGACAACCACACGCACCCCTGGCGCAGCAGGCGTCGCCACCCTGTTTCGAGCGTCACTGACGGGTCCCAGCAGATGGCGACGCACCCGTCCGCGGCCGCGATGACGCTGTGGTGATCGTGGGGTACCGTGCGGCAGGCCCCCGATGTCGGCAGTCCCGCCACCCCGGTGCCCGGGCCTGCGATGCAGGTCCAGCGCTCATCGGTCCACACCGCAATCGTCAGCGGGGTACCGATGAGCAGTGAGGTGCGGGCAGCGAAATCGCCTGCGGCGACACCGATGTCGCCGGGCAGCGTCGTCAACAGCTCGGCCACGGCCTCGACGGCACCCGCTGCAGCGGCAGCGCGCGGCGGCGGCACGTCGATCTGTGCCACGGCGACGTCACGCGCTCCCGATGCCATCGTTGGCTCCACTTCCGTCGCGGTCAGATCGCGAGCAGCGATTTGAGAGTACGGCGGTTGGCCATGCGGTGGTATGCGTCGGGGGCGCCGTCAAGCGGCACCGTCTCCGACGCCACGACAGTCGGGTCGACGGCACCAGAGCGCACGAGCGCGGCCAGCGACTCCCCGTCCCGCATGAGGTCCCCTATCGCGAACCGCAGGCTCAGCTCATCGGCGAAGGCCCGCGCTGCGGGCAACGGCCACGCCGGGTCGGCCTGCACGCCGACCGCCACGATCGTGCCCCGCCTGCGGACGAGGCCGAACGCGGTCTCCAACCCGATGGATCCGCCGATCGCGTCGACGACGGCGTCGGCGCCGCGTCCGTCGGTGAGCTCGTCCAGCAGCCCGCGAGCGCGGTCGGGATCGGCAGTGAGAGCTCCCTCGGCTGCCGCCAGATCCCGGCGCGCAGCGACGGGTTCGACCAACACCACGACGCCGGCGCCGCACGCCTGCGCAACCAGGCTTGTCAGCTGCCCGACCGGGCCACCCCCGACGACGGCGACGGTGTCGCCGGGACGCAGGTCCGCGCGCTGCACGGCGGCGTACGCAGTGGCCAGGGTGTCGCCGAGGAACACCGCCGCGTCGAGCCCCACGCCGGGTGGCAGCGGGCGCAGCACCGTGTCGGCGAACGGAACCCGAACAAGCTCGGCCTGTGCGCCGGCCAGCGACGGCCCGAACACCGTGCCGGTACCGAAGAACCGGCGCTGCTCGCACTCCCAGTGATCTCCGCGGCGACACCACCAGCAGTGCCCACACGCTGTGAAGTCGGCGCCCACAACGATGTCGCCGACCCGGTGACTCTGCACGCCCGGCCCCACCGCGACGACTTCTCCCGCGAACTCGTGGCCCAGAACCGCACCGCGGGGCAAATGCTCGGGGTGGGCGACCAGATGCAGGTCAGTGCCGCAGACGGCCGCGCGGCGGACGGCGACCAGCGCGTCGGCGGGTGCCTCGATGGCCGGGTCCACGACCGACTCGACCCGCACCTGTCCGTCGCCCACGTACAGCACAGCCTTCACAATGCGGCCCTCACGGTGAGCTGCCGACCAGCGTGGGCAACGCCGCCAGGCGTTCCCGGATCCGATCGGCCGCCTCGCGAAGCGCAGCGAGCTCCACACCGGTCAGCTCGATCTCGACGACCTCCCGGACCCCACTGCGCCCGAGCCGGGCAGGCAGACCCACGTAGACGTCGCGGATGCCATAGCTGCCATCGGCGAGGACGGCTGCGGGCATGACCTCACCGGAGTCGGCCGCCATGGCCAGCACCATCCGAGCGGCCGACATACCGGGAGCCAGGAAGGCGCTGCCCGTCCTGAGCAGTCCGACGACCTCGCCGCCCGACCCCCGAGCCCGGTCGACAACGGCGTCGAGCTCGGCGGCGGGGACGAGAGCGCCGAGCAGCCGGTCACCTGCCGATGCCCGGGAGAGCGGGATGACCATCTCCTCGCCGTGGCTGCCCAGTGCCCACGCAGTGATCCGGTCGGCGCGCGCTGCACCCGTGAGCGACGCGAGTGCCTGGAAGCGGGCGGTGTCGAGCACCCCGGCCATCCCGACGACTCGCTCAGCCGGGAACCCTGACGACGTCCAGGCGTGTTGTGTCATCTCGTCGAGCGGGTTGGTGACGACCACGATCACGGCGTGCGGGGAGGTGGCCGCAATCCGCCGGGCGACGTCGCCGACAATGGCGGCGTTGGTGCTGATCAGGTCGGCACGGCTCATGCCGGGTTGACGTGCCTTGCCCGCTGTGATCACGACGTAGTCGGCCGGACCGGCCGCCTCGACGGTACCGACACCACGAACGCGGGTGGCGAAGCCGCTCAGCGCGGCGGTGTGGGTCAGGTCCAACGCGATGCCCGCCGCCCGACCCTCGTCGATATCGACGAGTACGACCTCGTCGAAGACGTCGGCGTCGGCCAAGCGCATCGCGGTGATCATGCCGACGTGCCCGGCCCCGACGACGGTGACCCGTCCGGTTGCCGTGACAGCGGAGAGGCGCTCCCGGGGAAGGGGGGCACCCCGGCGAAACAAGGCTCCCGATGGCGGTGACACCGGACGCGGTGGGCTGCCAAGCAGCCCGGCGAGCGCGGAGGCGATCGCCGACTGATCAGGCGCTGCCGCTGCCGAGCCCCGCGCCCCCGGCGACGGGGCCGCCGAGATCGGGGCCCGCCCAGGAGGAAGCGACGGAGCGCTCTGCCGTGACGCACCTGCGGAGGGCAGCGCTGACCCGACGACGATCGCCACCCCACGTTCGCGGGCTCGTTCGCGTGCCAGCGGCGTGACGATGTCCTTGACCCCGATGTGCAGAACGGCGTCGACGGCGTCGACGGCGTCGGCACCCCAGACGGTCATCGCCGGTCCTCCCGCCCGTGCATTCCTTCCAGGGCGGCGACGGCAGCGTCGCGTGCGCTCTGGACCTCGGCCTCGGTGCCGGACAGGAACATCCGGCCGAACCGGCCGACAGCGCGCAGTTCGATGACGGTGATGTTGGCGGCCTTCTCAGCCTCGTTCGCGGCGACGGCGATGTAGGCGGCGGGCGCCACCTCCATCACGAACAGGCTCTGGCCTGGCATCATCATCGAGCCCTTGCGCCACTTGTTGAGCAGCTGCGCCTGGTAGGGATGCACGTTGGTGATGAACTGGGTCGAGGCGATCACCGGCTTGATGCGGTCGGCCTCGGTCAGGCCCATCGCGTCGAGCACGGCCTGGCCGGACGCGAGTACCTCCGCCTGCTGCTCGGAGTGGATCTCCAGGAGGCCGAACTCGCGCTCGATGATCTGCAGTGCGGGTCGAACGCCCGCGGCCTTCAGCGCGATGTCGGCGGCTCGGAACACCTCGTTGCCCGGCGCCATCTCGATGTAGAGCTCGGCCATCCCGGCCAGCGGCACGTCGCCGGGACTGGTCGCGGCGATGTGGGCCGCACACTGCGGCTGCATCCGGTCGACGAAGGCGTAGGTGCGCAGTGTCGGCGCGGTCATGGTGCGCACCGTGCGATCCCGACCGGGGTGATGAGTAGGGCGTGCGGGTAGGTCACAACGGTGCGCTCCAGGTAGTCGGCCAGCACGTCGCCGGCTCCGGTGATCATCAGGGCGCCCCCGGCGAGGTGCAGCGGCAGGTCCTCGTCGCCCACGGTGAGCGCGCGAACGTTCTCGGCGATGCGTTGCAGCCCGGGAACCAGTATTGGGAAGGCTTCTCGGGGATGAGCCCGTTTGTAGGGCTCGGCCGCCTCCAGCGCGATCCCCAGCGCACCCGCCACCATCAGGTCCAGATGGTGGCCACCGCCGGGCCGGTCGTCCAGGCGAGTGAGCACGCCGTCACGGAAGACCCCGACTCCGGTCGAGCCACCGCCGACGTCCACGACGACCCCGTCGGTGACGCCGAGAGTCGCCTGCGCCGCGCTGACCTCGTCGACGAGCGTGACGTCGCTGAATCCTGCCGACTCGCAGACGTAGGTGCAGGCGCGCGCATCACGCACGGGGATGCACGGCGGGTACGCGGTGGCCGCCCCGATCAGTTCGATGCCAAGGGCTTCCTCGGCGGCCGCTTTGAGCATCCGGACGGTGGCGGTGGCCTTCGCGAAGTCGACGACGACCCCGTCCCGCAGCGCTCCCGACGGGTGGGCCGCGACCCGGACGGGCCGTTCCACGCCGCCGTCGTCGACCTCCAGCACGACCAGCACGCACGTGGCGGTGCCGAGATCGACGCCGACGCGCAGCCGTCCGGTGACCGCGCCGACCTGCCTGGATCCCGCTGCGACCAGTGCCGCGTCGCCGAGCAGCGCGTCAACCCCGGCCCCAACCACGGCGGTCACAGCTCCACCGGGTCATAGACCGTGCGCCACGGCCGGACCTCGTGCGCGATGCGCTTGATGTTGATCAGGTGCAGTGGCGTGACGTTGTCAGAGCAGATGGAGCCGCTCCAGGTGCCGGTCCCGAGCTGGAACGACGGATCGACCTCCGTGGAGAAGCCCATGCCGCCGAACAGGGCCGGTGTGTTGATGACGATCCGGCCGGCAGGCAGCGCTCCGAACGGCGCGATCTCCTCGGGGTCGGCCGCGTGGATCGCTGCCGTGTGGCCCTCGCCGTCGAGCGCGAGGACCTCTCGGCAACGCTTCCAGCCAGCCGCTGCGTCGCGCACCCGGTAGACCGAGAGGACCGGTCCCAGGATCTCCCGCGACAGCGGCGTATCGGCCCCGACCTTGTCCAGTTCGGCGGCAAGCACCCGCGTCGACGCTGCGACGGTGAACCCCGAGAGTTCAGCGAGCCGCACCGCGGTCTGCCCAACGGCCTCGGGACGGAGCGCGCCCCGATCGTCGAACAACACCTTGACCAGCGCGTCCTGCTGCGCCTTGTCCATGAAATGCGCCCCACGGGCCTCGAACGCGGCCAGGAACGCGTCAGCGACCGCCTCCACGACGATTACCGACTGCTCGGCAACGCAGGCTGTGCCGTTGTCGAACGACTTCGACGTGATGATCATTTCGGCGGCCTCGGCCGCGTCGGGAACACTCGCCCCGACGTAGGCCGGGACATTGCCCGCACCGACCGCGATCGTCGGTTTGCCGCTGGAGTACGCCGCCCGGACCATGCCGGGACCGCCGGTCGCCATGACGAGCGCGATCTCGGGGCGGCGCATCAGCTCTTGTGTGGCGGGCAGGGTGGGATTCTCCAGGCAGGAGATCAGGCCCTCCGGTGCCCCGGCGTCCACGGCCGCCTCGGCCATGATCTGCGCTGCCCGCAGCGTGCATCGGGCCGCCCGGGGATGTGGGGCATGGACGATCGCGTTGCCCGACTTCACCGCGGCGAGGCTCTTGAACAGGGTGGTAGAGGTGGGGTTGGTGACCGGGATGATGCCTGCGATCACCCCCATCGGACTGCCCACGGCCGTCACCCTCGCCGCATCGTCGACCCAGAGCACGCCGATCACGCGGCGGGCCAGCATCCATTTCGCGACGAATCCGGTGTTGTAGCGGTTCTTGTAGATCTTGTGCTCGTGGACGCCGTAGCCGGTCTCGTCGACCGCCAGCCGTGCGAGCTCCTCGGCGGCCTTCGTACCCGCCAAGGCCATCGCGCGGACGTAGCGGTCCAGCGTCTCCTGATCGACGCCTTCCATCGCCACGAACGCCTCACGGGCGGCGCGGGCCTTGGCCCGCACGTCGGCGAGGCCGGCGAGGTCGGCGTCCCATGATGCAGTCATTCAGCACACCTCAGCGATCGCAGCGACACGGGACGCGCAGTGGCGCCGTCCCGTCAGCCCTTGGGTCGGGTCAGGACGGCGAGGATGCCCTCGGTCTCGTCGTGCGGTCGCGGGATGACGTGCACGGACACGACCTCACCGGCCTTGCCCGCGGCCACGGCGCCTGCGTCCGTCGCCGCTTTCACCGCGCCAACGTCGCCGCGCACCATGACCGTCACCAGCCCGCCGCCGATCTCTCGGTGCCCGACGATCTGGACGTTCGCAGCCTTGACCATCGCATCAGCAGCCTCGATCGCTCCGACCAGGCCCTTGGTCTCGATCAGGCCGAGCGCGCCGCGTGGTGCCGGCACTCCCGGTGCCCCGGTTGTCGCAGCCATCGTGTCCTCCGTGTCAGTGTTCGGGTCGGTCGTTGGATCCGTGTTCGGATCGGGGGGTGATACGGGGAGAGCCTCTGTCACGGCTGCCTCACTTCCGGTAGCTCACAGCGCCACCCCTGATCACGGTGTCGGCGATCGCCACCACCGCTCGATCGGTCGGGGTGTCGGCCCCGGCGGCGACCCGCGCGGCACCCCCCGACGCGACGAGGACGATCTCGCCGACACCCGCGCCGACGACGTCCACGGCCACGTAGGCCGGGCCACGGGTCTGCTCGGGGTCGGCGCCGGCTGCGTCCTGAACGAGAAGGAGACTGAACCGCTCGAGCCCGGGCTCCTTGGCCGTCGCGACGACCTGCCCCAGCACCTTGGCCAGCTGCATGCCCGGGCCACCTCCATCGGTCGATGAGAACGGACAGTAGGTCGCGCGTTCGGACCCCTGCCTTATCCCGACCGGACAACAACACCCGGCTCCGTTGTCTGTCGGCGCACTGGTTCGCTCCGCGCCGCGACCGGCATCGTGGGGGACACTCGGCACCAGCGCGGCCACGTACTTGGCCCTGAGGAGGTTCACCGGTGATCCGTCCCGAGGACGCGCAGTTTCACACCCCCACCAGCGACGACCCGCTGTGGTCAGAGACCAACTACTTCGGTCTCTACGCAGGCCAGCACACGGATGCACCGATCAACATCGGCATTTACGGGCTGTTCCGCGAGCCGCTGGGAGTCGTGGGTTCGACGGTGTCGGTCAACAGCCGCCGGGTGACGATGCCCTGGGCGGCGGACTACTGGGACGCGTGGGAGCACCTGGTGATCCCGCAGCCGTCCAACCTGCTCGACTACGAGCTGGCCAACGGCCTGAAGGTCGTGTGCTCCGAGCCCAACAAGGTCTGGGATGTCGCCTACACCGACAGGGCGGCCGAGCTGGAGCTGCGCTTCCGCTGCACCGCGCTCATGGAGCCGTACGACATCAACGATCCGGCTCAGGATCCGATGGCGGCCGAGCGCGACATGAGCAAGACCTGGGGCCACGCCTACGCAGGGCACTTCGACCTCACCGCCCAGTTCGAGGGCGAGATCAGCCTGCGTGGAACGACCACCCCCATCGACTGCGTCTCGACCATGGACCACAGCTGGGGAGTGCGCGCCGAGCGCCAGACGTCGCGCCTGAGCTGGATGCACGCCCACTTCTCCCCCGACCTCGCCGTCCACGCGCTGTTCGACTTCACCACCGAGAACGGCCCCGACGCGCCTTCGCAGCTGTCGATGACGCACGGCTACGTGCTGGACCACGGCAAGGTCTACGGCCTGAAGGCGGGCAGTGGCACGACCGCACGCACCGGCTTCTACCCGGAGACGATCCGCCTCGCAGTCACCGACATCGCCGACCGGGACTGGAGCTTCGAGGGTGCCGCGCTCACCACGTTCCCGTGGCAGTCCCAGCCGGGCGTCGTCGGCCACAACAGCTTGCTGCGCTGGACCGTCACCGGCCCGACAGGCTCCGGACAGGTCGGCTTCGGCGAGTGCATGGACTTCGTCGGGATGGGTGAGCTCGGAGCGGTCCATCACCGGCTGCGCGCTCCGGGCGCGTGACCGGGGCGATGAGCACACCTCTGGTCCGGGCGGTCGTTTTCGACCTCGACGGCACGCTGGTCCAGACGCGTATCGCGTCGTGGGAGGTCTTCGAGAAGATCAATCGCCGGTTCGGGCTAGGTGTTGACGCGCCGGAGCAGTACTTCGACCTGTTCCGGGGCAACATCTACGAGTCCATCGGGCGGTTGTGCCGCGACGCGGAGCACTCCGCCGAGGTGAAGGACGCGTTCCTCCGGTTGCTGCGCAGCGACTACACCCCACCGCTGGTTCCCGGCATGGCCGATGTGGTGCGCAGGCTGGCAAGCGATGCGACGCTGGCCGTCATGTCGTCGAACGCCATGCAGGTGCTGCGTCGCGTGCTGGTGACCAGCGATCTCGCGTTCTGCTTCGCCAACGTCTTCGGCGGCGACGTCACACCCAACAAACAGACGGCGATCCGCGCATTCCTCGCCGACACCGGCAGCGGCTTCGGCAGGCGCTGCTCAGCCGAGTACGACGAGGGTGGACGGCAACGGGTTCCCGATCCGGCGAGCACCGTGCTGGTCACCGACACCGCTGGTGACGTGCGCGATGCGCTTGCGGTCGGCATCCGCGTCGTCGGCGTCGCCTGGGGCATGCACACTGTCGAGCAGCTCACCGAGGCCGGCGCGGAGTTCGTGGCGCTGTGGCCGCAGGAGATCCTCGCCCACCTGCTCGGCGATGCGGCGGCAGCGCCGCCGGTTGGAGCGTGCGCGATACCGGCGGTCGCCGAACCCGGTATGACGACCGGCGCGGTGCAGGACGCGGCCGCGGCCCGTCGCCAGCGCAGACGAACGGCCGCCGGGCGCCCCCGACCGGTCACCAGGTCCAGCAATGCCCCGCGCACCAATGAGGTCACAGCGGCATCGGATGTCGGTAGTCCGCCTCGGCACGGGGCACCGGCGGTGGATGCCGAGTTGCTGGCGGCCGTGCGTCGGACCTGTCGGCGGCCGTGACCAGCGCCAGCAGGCCCCACCAGCTGGCTGGGGCCTTCAACTTCCGGGATCTCGGTGGGCTGCGCGCAGGCCCCGACCGCGTGGTCCGCGGTGGCGTTCTGTTCCGCTCCGACACTCTGCAGGTGCTCACTCCCGACGACGTCACCCACCTCGTTGACGGTTTGGGGATCGAGCTGATCGTCGACCTGCGCATCGGGCCCGAGGCGGTCACCGAAGGCCGCGGCCCGATGGCCGAGACGCCCGTGAGCTACCTCAACGCCCCACTGCGTGACCTGCCGATCTCCGATCTCCCTGCCGGGGAGCAGAGCCTGGCGTTCTACCTGGAGCACCTCTCGTCGCCGTCGTCGACGCTATCGACTGTCGTCCGGATCGTCGGTGCCATGGCCGGCCGTCCGATCCTGCTGCACTGCGCAGCAGGAAAGGACCGCACCGGCCTCGCCACGGCGATCCTGCTGAGCCTCCTCGGCGTCGACGATGACGAGATCACCGCCGACTACGTCCGCAGCGAGGCGAACATGCCCCGCATCATGGAGCGATTCCGCGGTTGGCCCCGCTACCGCGACCACATGGCCGCCGTGCCACCGGAGGTCTACCAGGCGCGGGAGTACACGATCCGCGGCTTCCTCCACGGGCTGCGTGAGACGCACGGCGGCGCGGCGGCCTGGGCCCGATCCCGCGGTATCGGTGACGCCGAAACCGGCCGGCTGCGCGCGGGCCTGCTCGTTCCGGCCTGACCCGATCAGTCCGCTCGGGTCGGCGTCGTCGGCGTTGCGGATGCCGCCTTGCCCAGCGCCAGCACCAGGGGACGGGTCTCGGCGAGGTCGACCGCGAAGCGGCGGAACCCCAGCTCGTAGAGCTGCGCCGCCGCGTCCTGCGACACCGATCCCGACAGCCGCATCCCGACCTCACAGCCCGGACGCTGCGCCCGGGCCACCGCGGTGAGGAGGTCGTGCACCGACGGATCGATCGTCGTGCGTGGGTCGCACGACAGCATGCCGCGGCGGAGATAGCCGTCGAGAGGCTCCGCTGTGAGCAGTTGTCGGGCCGGGAGGCCGAAGACCGCCGCCTGCAGTGCCCGCACCTCCACCCAGACGACATCGCTGGTGGCGGCGATGCCCGCCGCACCGAGCGCGCCGCGCGGGCTTGTCAGGTAGGTCCCGACTCCCACGGTTCCTCCGGCCTCGGCGCTGAGCTTGCGCAGCTCACTGGCCTCGGCAGCGTCGGAGACGTGCCGGACCGCGAGGTGCACCCGGGCCCGTCCACCGGAGTCGGCAACTGCCTGCGCCAGGCCGCGCAGCTGTGCGGCGACCAACGCGGGCCGACCGAGAGGAACCGCCAGTGCCGGGTGCCGGGTCGTCACAGCCGTCTGTTGCAACAGCTCCCTGGCCTCGTCGGCGACGAGGTCGATCGCCCGAACGCCGATTTCGGCATCGCCTGCCGCAGCCAGCAGCGGGGTGAACTCTGCAGCCACCAGTGCCGCGATCTGCTGGAAATCCGATGCTGCGCCGTCCCCGCTGTCCAGCAGGTTCTGGACCAGACCGTCGAGATGTCCGGTTGCGGCCAGAACGTCGTCGACGGCGGTGACGAACCCGTCGACACCTGCAGCAACGGCGGTTGCGACATCGCCAACGAGGGTTACGCGGGCGAGCACGGAGCAGCCGCTACGGGCGGCGGCGATCCCCAGTAGCGCTGCGAGCGCACCGGTCGCCGCCGCCGGGGTCGACGTCGCGAACCGGCCGGTGAACAGCTCGCCGGACGCGCCATCTAGCGCGACATCGGCCCCTTCGTGGAGGGTGCGTCCGCGGACCGTCAGCGTGCGAGCGGCCTCGTCGACCACGATCTCCGACGCCCCGACCACGCACGCGGTCCCCAGCGCCCTGGCGACCACCGCCGCGTGGCTCGTCGAACCGCCGGTGGCGGTGATGATGCCCTGCGCGGCGATCATGCCGTGCAGGTCGGCGGGGCTAGTGACCGGACGGGCCAGCACAACGGGTTCGCCCACATCCGCGGCAGCCTTCGCGCGGTCCGGGTCGAGCACCAGCTTCCCGCTGACCTGACCGGGGCACGCTCCGATCCCAGTGGTCAGCAATCGGTCTCCGGCGCGAGCCTGTTCGACCTCGGACGCGTCGAACCCGGGACGCTGAACCTGGCGGATCTGCTCGGCCGTGACACGCGCCAGCGCAGCCGCGGGGGTCAGGGCTCCAGCGGCGACGAAGTCCGCGGCGATCCGGACGGCCGCCTCCGGGGTGCGCTTCGCACTGCGCACCTGCAGGAAGTACAGCGCAGAGCGCTCCACCGTGAACTCGATGTCCAGTACGTCGCCGTGCGACCGTTCGAGATCGGCGCACGTCGCCCGCAGCTCGTCGAGGACGGCAGGGGCGAGTGCCACGGCAACCGGATCCGGGGTCCGGGTGCCCGCCACCACGTCCTCCCCCTGGCTGTGCGCGAGGTACTCGCCGTAGAGGCCCGGCTCCCCCGTCACCGGGTCACGGGTGAACACCACACCCGAGCCGGAGTCGGCCGACAGGTTCCCGAACACCATCGACTGCACGACGACGGCCGTGCCGAGGTCGTGGGGTATCCCCTGGTGGTCGCGGTAGGTACGGGCGCGCCGGGTGTTCCACGAACGGAAGACAGCCTCGATGGCTCCGAGCAGTTGGGCGCGGGGTTCATCGGGAACCGAGTCGCCGACATCAGCGGCCAGCGCCACCTCGCAGGCCGCCCAGATCCGGTCGTACACCGCGCCGGGCTCCTCGTCCGGCGCGACCGCCGCGACCAGCGCGTCGATCGCGGCGCCGCCCGGGTCGGGAGCGTCGAGCACGGTCTCGGCGTACATGGCGTGGAAACGGGCAACCAGGTCGGCCACGAACCGCGCGTCGCCGGTCGCACCGGCCAGTGCGACGGCGGCGGCCCGGTCCAGACCCAGGTTGAGGATCGTGTCCATCATCCCCGGCATCGACACCGGTGCACCCGACCGAACCGACAGCAGCAACGGCACCGGCCCGCCACCGAAGGCCTTCCCGGTGGTTTGCTCGAGGTCGGCCAGTCGGGCGAACACCTCCTCGGCCAGCCCGCTGGGAATCTCCTTCTCCCGCAGGTAAGTGCGGCAGGCCGGGGTCCCGATGACGTAGCCGGGCGGCACCCGCAGGCCCTGCTGGGTCATCCGAGCCAGGCCGGCGCCCTTGCCACCCAGCCAGTCCACATCAGCGGGATCGGCAGCACCGAAGGTGAGCGTGAACCCACGAGCCGTCGCCACCGTCATTCCACCCGCTCCCACCCGAGCGTGCGCAGCAGATCCTCGTGGAACTCGAACCAGATGGTGTGCACCGAGTCGAGCATCGGCGAAGAGACCAGGTCGTGCTGCCCACCGTCGATTCCCTCGATCGCGGCGGCGAACCGGCGCGGGTACTCAGCAAACCGGACATCGTGCTCGGCGAGCGCATCCAGGAGCGGACCGAGCCTGGCCACCATCTTGTCGATCCGGGCGATGATCTTGTCGTCGTACGCCGTGTCCGCATGGTCGTTGGCGACCTTGCGACCGCCGACGTCGACCTGTTGCCACGCCGACATCGTGACCAGCAGTTGCGCGTTGACGGTCTCGAAGCGCTCGACGAGCACGGCGATGCCCTCATCAGCACGGACGGCGCCGTAATGCTGCTCGGCCGCCGCTCGCAGCGCCGGTTCGGCCTCGTCGGTGGGCAGGGCGGACCCGCCCGCCACGATCACCAGGCCGGAGGCGGCCAGCCGGTCCAGCGTGACCCCGACGCTCTCGGCATCAGCACCGGTGACGTCGGCGATGGCTTGCGCGGTCGCCATCTTCTTCAGCGCGACGACGTTGAGCACGTCGTAATCGGTCTTGTCCAGCACGGGCGCGGTCATGGCCGTCCTTCATGAGACCGGGCGGCACGGCACGCCGCGCCGCCCGGTAGTCCGATCGGAGAGTTCAACCCAGTTGCGACCTGCGGCTCAGAGCCACCGGCCCTTCGAGTTGCGGAGATCGGCGTTGTCGGAGAATGGCAGGTACCCGGCCCCGGAGAAGATCTTGCTGGGCACTGTCTCCTGGGCGAACCCCCGCTTGGTGATGTCGTAGTAGTAGTTCGACACCCGCTGGTCGATCTCCCACAGGTCGTAGTCGCGGCAGGCCTTCTCGTACGTACCTGCCTTGCGCAGGTGCGGGAGGATCATGTCGATGTAGTAGACGTACTGACCGTTCCAGATCAGGTCCCGCCGGCACATCTTCGAGGTCTTCGTGTACAGCTTCAGCGTGGCCGTCTGCACGCGGCCCAGGTGCTCGGCGAGGTCGTCGATCTTGATCGGGTAGACCTCACCCATCGGGGTGTTCCACTTCTCCCTGGCGAACACCGCCCCGCCCACGATCGCCTCGATGTAGTTCTTCGGCCGCGTGAACGTCGTGGAGATGTCGTTGACCCGGATCTCGTTGAGGCCCATCTTCTCCGGGTCGATCACCAGCGCGAGGCTGTAGCAGTGCGGGAGCTTGGCGTCCTCGCAGACATCGCTCCAGTGGAAGACCTCCTCGTTCACGAACAGGTCACGCAGGATGAGGATGTTCCCATCGGGAAGCTCGTACGGCCCGGTGTCGCCGAGTCCGAGCCGGCAGTCGTAGTGATCGAGGAACGACAGCAGCTCCGCAGCAGCGTTGAACTGCGTGAACGCGGAGTGCTTCGGGCTGCCGTGCTCGAGCGGCTCGACCTGTGCCACGAGTTGATCGAGGAAGTCCTGCTCGTGGATCTGGCAGCGGTAGCGGTCCTGGGAGTTGAGCAGGTACCCGTCCTGCCGCTTGCCCCACAGGACCCGCTGCATGAACTTGAGGATCTCGTTCGACTCCGGGATGTAGTCATCGGCGCCGATCGTCTCCAGCGCCAGCAGGCCGCAACGGCCCATCCCGAATCCGACCGCCCCGATGGCCCAGTCGTGCACTGAATTGATCTTGGTGCCGATCTCGCGCCGCGCGCTGGCACCGATGTCCATGACGCCCTGGGCGCCGCCGACCTCGGCGGTGGTCATCCGCAGGAGCTCCGGCCACCGATAGAACTCGTGCATGAAGGCCAGGATCTCGTACTCCTGGCGCGGGATCATGCCCGAGACACCCTCGGTGGCACGCATGACGAGCACGTCCCAGATGTTCCAGGCCAGGTAGTTGTTGAGGTCGTTCAGCTCGTCGATGGAGAACTGGTCCTTGAGTACGTCGTCCTTGGAGACCTTCTCCAGCACCCCGCTCTTCGCGCGGGCCTTCATCATCTTGTCGCCCTTGATCCCGTCCGTGACGGGTTCCATACCGACGAAGTTGCCCGTGTAGGTGAGCTCCTGGAAGCGGAGGCCGTCATCTGCCTCGTCGTAGCGCTGCTTGTAGGTCGCGCGCTTGCCCTCGGTCGTCGTCACTGACGTGTACTCCTGTCCGGGTTACTGGCGAGTGCGGGCATCGTGTTCAGTCGTCGGCGACGATGCGGCCGACCTCGTGGTCGGTGCAGTCGAGGCGGACCTTGCGGCCGTCGAGCGACTTCGCGATCTCCACGAAGTGCGCCTCGTCGGTATTGCCGACCACGTAGCGAGACTCGCTGCTGCTCAGGTGGGCCGTCATGACGCAAGGCGTCTGGAACTCCCGCGAGAGGATCCCCAGGTGCGACTCCGGGGCGCCCGACATCGTGATCACCCCTATTGCGCCCATGCTCAAGGCAGGCGCCAGGAACGTCGTGGTGCCGCCGCGGACGAGGAGGATGTGCTCCTGCAGCTTGCCCGACTGGATCAGGCCGATGACGTCCGCCGGGGACTCCAGATACTTGATCGTCCCGCTCGGCGACTTACTCGTGTCGAAGACGTTGTACCCCTCGGCCAGCACTTCAGCCATGGACGTTCCTCCTTGAACTGGTGAGTCGCAGTCACCCGATTGCCAGGGCGGCGGACCGCGGAACCGTCGGAAGCACCGCGTCGCGAACATCACAGTGCCGTGGCTCACCCACCCTGACCGATGGACCGGACAGACAAAACTGTCCGTAAGCGTTGTCCTCGTCAGATAGCCCTCGCGGCATCGAGAGGGAGGGTCTCGCGGGGAAATCGCGGGGGCCCGAGCAGCCCGATGTTCCCTTGACCAGGCGATCACCCGTATACGCCGCTCTGAGCGACGGCGACTGCGATGTCTTCGGACGTGGGGGCCCGTGTGGTTGGCGAGCGTGAACAGGTAGGTCCCTTCCGGGATGGTCGTTATCAGAGTATCGGGCGCACGCCGGATCACCACGGGTCGTCGCTGCCGGTTCGCGGTGCAGCGGTTCAGGCAGTTCGGCGCTCATCATCCAGTTCCTCGTCGGCGCCACCCTGGGCTTCGGCATGGCCTTCTGGACGACGTTCTGGACGTTCACGGTCGGGCTCGGTGATCTTGAACTGGTGACCGTCAGACGCGGCGCGATCGGATACGGGAGAGCCTGTCCACCACGATGCTGGCCCGCTGGAGGGGGCTCGGGCAGGGTGCCAGCGCGCCGCCGGGTCTGCTAATCGGGCTCAGCATGACGAGCGCGTTCGACATGCAGTCAGGGGGTCGGCGGCGGGGTTGGTCGCCTTCTTCGGCGAGTTGCCGGCGTCGGCGCTGGTGTTCGGGCTCGTCGTCACTGAGCCTTTTCCACTTGGGTCAACCAGCGTGGATGTGAGGACGAGGACGGCCTTGACCAGGTCGGTGGATCGGTGCGGGCAGCAGCGGATCTTGCGGAGGATCTTCCAGCTCTTGAGCTGGGCGTTGGCGCGCTCATCGGGCCCACGTTGCCGGGCGTGAGCGGAGTTCAGCGCCTTCTGGTTGCGCGACAGCCGCCGCCGCTCACCGGTCTCGGGGTCAGCAGCTCGTCGTCGCTGGGGCACGGCGAACGCGGAACCGGGGTAGCCGTTATCGGCGACCACCCGGACCCCCGCCGCGGTCAGCGCATCGAGGATGCCGTGCTCGCGGGCCGCCCCCATGTCGTGGCGGGCGCCGGGCAACGCGGGAGAGGCCCAGATCAGCCGCCCGGCCGGGTCGGAGATGACCTGCAGGTTCACCCCGTGGGCCTTGTGCTTGCCGGAGAAGTACGGCCGGTCACGACCCGAGTCCATCCCCACTCTGTCGATCCGCAGCAAAGTCCCGTCGATGATCACGAACGCCTTTCTCGTCGCGACGGCGATCGCGTCACGCAGCGAGGGAGCGAGCGCGGCCAGGACCTCGAGTGCTTCGTGGATGTAGCGGAACACCGTGGTCGTGCCGATGTCGAACCCGGCGGCGAGGTCGGCGTAGGTCTCGCCTTTGCGCAGGTGCGCCAGCACGAGCAGGGCCTGGCGGCCGGCGGACAGGCGTCGCCATCGTGTGCCGAGCTGGGCGCGGTGTGCGCGTAGGGCGTCGGACAGCGTGATAAGGGCGCGATGGGACATGGTGAATCCGGCGGGGTAGGAAGGCACCCGAAGCTCCTGGACAGGCGGATTGATCTAGGCAATCGCCCGTCTACCAGGAGCTTCACTCATTCCGGTGACAACGCCACGCCGCACCGCCCCGTAACCATTCAGGTCATGCCGCGAGTGGTTGTCAATGTAAGGACTCAAGTGATGCTTGACCGTTCGTTCTCAAGTGATGCTTGACGTCCGACGGGTGATCATGATCTTGTGCGTCGTGATCTTGTAGGGCGTACGAGCGGGCGGTCGTGGACGAGCAGGCGTTGGTGGAGTACCGCTATCGGGCGGTGTGTGAGGTGCTCGGTGGTTCGCCGATCGGTGAGGTCGCTGTCCGGTACGGCACGTCGCGGCAATCGCTGGACATGTGGCGGTCCCGGCTTCGCGCCGAGGGCATGGCCGGGCTGGCGAACAGGTCACACCGGCCGCATCTGAGCCCGACCAGGACCGCGCCCGAGGTCGAGGCGCTCGTGTGCGAGATGCGTCGGCTCCATCCCAGGTGGGGCGCCCGCCGGATCAGTCACGAGCTCGCGCCGTCGGCGACCTCGATGGGCGTGGCGGCACCGTCACGGGCGAGCGTGCATCGGATCCTGGTCCGCAACGGGCTTGTCGTCGCGCAGGCCCAGGAGCACAAGCGGGTCTATCGTCGCTGGGAACGCGCCGAGCCGATGCATTTGTGGCCGCTCGACATCGTCGGCGGGGTCCCGCTGGCTGATGGCCGCTGCGTCAAGCTGCTGACCGGGATCGACGACCACTCCCGGTTCGCCGTCGCCGCCGCGGTCCTGGTGGTGCCGTCGGGGCGGGCGGTCTGCGAGGCGTTCACCGCGGCGCTGCGCCGTTACGGGGTGCCGGCCGAGGTGTTGACCGACAACGGTAAGCAGTTCACCGGCCGCCACACCCGGGGACGCTGCGGCGCCCACAGCAGGTCCGCGAGCCGGCTTGGGTCGTGGGGGTCCTCGATGCCGATGCGCCACGGCGCTGCGGTGGGGTCGAGGGTGCGGGTGCTGACGATGCGGTCGGCATCACGGAGCACGGCCAGCGTCGCAGCCCAGGCCGCCCGCCCGCGACCGTCGCCGGCGTGCCGCCCGCACAGCGCGACGCTGATCGGCAGCCCCATCACGTGCTCGACGTGGCGGACCAGCGGGGGTGCGGTCACGGCGGCCGTCACAGGTGTGCCTGGTCGAGCGCGCTCGGCCTTGGCGGCGTCCCCCGCGTCCCACCTGCGCTCGGCCCGTCTGGCTCGGGCCCGCGCGCTCCTCGCACGGCCGCCAGGTCCGGGCCCGTGGCCTCAACGACGCACTCCTCGGCTCGCACGCCGCGGAGACCGCGTTCGCTGCGCAGCACCACGCCCACGCGAAGACCTCGAGCAGATCGTCGAGCGCGCGGAGCGCAGGTGCGGTCCGCTCCGACGTCTCTGCCGATGACCTGCGGGGGCGGCCTTGCGCGGCCTGTCCGATGGACGTGGCGATCTCGCGCCGGACCGCCCCGGACGCGTCGCGGAACGAGGACGAGCGAGCTGGGTTCGTCGACCTCCGACCCAACACCACCGGCGGGCGCGATCAGCTCGCCAGCAATTCCTTGACGACGTCGTCGATGTACTGCAGGTCGACGGCACTGTCGCCACTACCTGCGAAGTGTCCCCACACCCCGGGGATCACCCGGCACTCGCCGTCCCGGATGTATTGGGAGGCCCACTGCTCGTCCTCGGGCGGGAAGTAGAGGTCCTTCTCGGCCGGCAGCGCAATCAGCTTTGCGGTGATCGACTGCAACGCCTTCACGTGGTCGCCACCGAACCCCGGAGTGTTGCCGATATCGCCCATCTGCCAGGTCCACAGCATCGACAACAGGTCGTTGGCATCGCGGCGCGGGTCGAGGAAGTGGCCCTCCCAGAACCAGATGAGGTAGTCCTCGAGAGTGGGGAAGGCGAGGTCAAGGCCCAGCCTGCGCGAGTGACCCATCCTCGTGTACACGCGGTCCCAGAAGAACGCCTGCGAGAAGCCCCAGCCCGCGTACACGCGGGCCGCGGCGCGCAGTCCCTTGACCGGTGGAGTGTCGTACCAGCCGTCCTGGAACGCGGCATCGGCGGTCAAGGCCGCCTTCACACCCTCGAGAAAGACGAAGTTGTGCTCCGAGGTCTTCGACGACCCGCAGAACGGTAGCGCGCGCCGGACCATCTCCGGGTGGCTGACGCACCACTGGTAGGTCTGCCCGGCCCCCATCGACCAGCCGCACACCAGCGCGAGCGTCTCGATCCCGAGCGATGTGACGAGCTGGTGCTGGGCCTCGACCTGATCGTAGAACGTCACGCGCGGGAAGCGGGCGCGGTCGAACGGCGGCGGAGTGTTCGACGGTGAGCTCGACAGCCCGTTGCCCAGCATGTTCGGGACGATCACGAAGTACTTCGCCGGGTCGAGCCCCATGCCCTCGCCGATCAGCCACTCGTTGTCCCAGTGGAAGCCCGAGTACCAGGAGGGGTACACGACTGCATTGCTGCGGTCGGCGTTGAGGGTGCCGAACGTTTTGTAGGCGAGCTTGCCCCCGTGGATGACCGCACCGCTCTGGAGTCCGAACTCACCGAGGTCGAAGACCTCGTAGTCCTCGACGAACTTGCTCAATGCAGGACCTCCCTGGGGATTCATTTCCTGAGAAACTATTTCAGACGAGGTCGCCTTGCCGCAACGCTGTGAGCCCTGATCACGTGCGCACGTCGGCGTCGACCCGACGAGCGCGCGTGAACAGTCGGACCCCGCCACAGCGTCGGACCACGTCGGCCACGAGCTCAGCGCTCGGCGGCGCGTCGGGGCAGCAGCTGTGTGGCGCCGTCGGCCCACTGCAGCCGCAGGTCAGTGAACCGCCCTGATCGTGGGCGGCCGCACGCTGGAGACCTACCGGGTGACCTGCTCGTAGGCGCCGGCCAGGCCGAGCAGTCGGCGCTCGCCTGCGGGTAGCTGTCCACGGGGGCGGCCGTCGATCTCGCCGGGCCAGCGCACGTCCGCCGGGAACGGGAAGACCTGCGTGCTCGGCGCGAGGAGCGCGTCGGAGCGTGTGAACAGCTCCAGCACCGTGGCGTACCAGGCGTCGCGGACAGCCGGCGCGTCGCTGGGATCGAGCGCACTCACCGCCAGACCGTGCTCGTCCTCCCACACCGCCTCCGGTTTGAGTTGCGCCCGCAGGCGCGGATCGGCGTGCAGCGGGGCCAGCTCCAAGGCGTTCCACCCGCCCGATCCTGGCGACCACCACGTCCACGACTGAGAAGCACCAGGACAACGACCTCGAGCATCTGGGCCGGAATGCCACGGCCGCCACACGCGGTAGCCGTGCTGGCCGGTTCACCGGGACGCCTACGGTCGCCATCGACAGGTTGAGCTCGCTGAAGATGCAGAAGCTGCCGCACCCGGGCTACGACCAGCCGGCATCGCCTCGGTGCACGCTGGGTTCGCTCGACCGAGTGGACCCCAGGAAGATGCGGCACAGCTTTGTCTCACTGCTCTCGGCCTCCGGAGCCCGCATCGAGGACATCTCCGTCTCGTCGGCCACAGCGGCACCGCGGTCACCGAGAAGGTCCACCGCCAGCAGATCCGTCCCGTGCTGGAGGAAGGCGCCAAGGCCATGGACGAGATCTTCTCCCTCGTTTCTGCTGGTCAAACACATGATGGGCGGCTCCCCGTCGAGAGGAACCGCCCATCATCGCCGTCGGGACGACAGGATTCGAACCTGCGACCCCGAAGGGAATCACTGCAGATCAGCGTCTCTCTGAGTCCATCTACGTTCACGCGGTACCGGGTCGGTGTCACTCAGTTGATCACTCGGTCGGCGGAGCCCAGAGCCGAGCAGCGAGGAGACCGACCGTCGGCGATCATGAAATTCCTCAGTTTGGCAGGCTGACGATCACGTAATTCCGCACCCGGCGATCACGTAATTCCCCATGGGGACGACGTGCGTGTCGGTGCCGGGTCTGGTCCTCGTATGACCACAGGCTCCGTCCTCGTTGCCGAGCAGCGAGGTGGGAGCAGACGTTGGCGAGAGGACCTTCGACATGATCGGTATCGTGGAGATCTTGACCCACTGGTACGCGGGCCGGTCGCAGAACGAGCTCGCGACCAGCCTCGGGGTGGATCGCAAGACGCTGCGCAAGTACACCGCCCCGGCCCGCGCGGCGGGGATCGAGCCGGGTGGGCCGCCGATGGCCGAGGTGGACTGGCGCTCCCTGGCGGCCGGCTGGCTCCCGGAGTTGATCGACACCCCGTTGCGGCAGGTGTCCTGGCCGGGCATCGAGTGCCACCGCGACTACATCGCCGCGCAGCTCAAGGACCAGTGAGGCCACGACCTTGACGTCGTCGTCCTGCGCCGCGCGGTAGAAGGCGTCGTCAATCGCAGAGGGGCCCGCCGGCAAGCGGGGCAGCCATCAGGGCAGCCATCCCGAGGTGCCGATGGGCCGGATGCAGCAGCAGCGGCTGCGAGGTAAGAGATGTCGTGCGACGGTCCGGGAGTCACGTCAGGAGGCAAGATGACCGATACTGCCGAATCCGCCCGACAGGTCGCCACCAGCAAGCCCGTCAAGATCGGGGCGCGGGTCGGCCTCGTCTCCTACGGCATCACGCATCTGCTCATCGCCTGGCTGGCGCTGCAGGTCGCGCTGGGTGACAGCGGGGAGCAGGCCGACCAGTCCGGTGCGTTCCAGGCACTGGCGCAAGAGCCGCTCGGTCGGGTCCTGCTGTGGGTGCTCGTCGTCGGGTTCGCCTCGACGGCGCTGTGGCGGCTGCAGCAGGCGATCTGGGGCTTCCGCCATGTCAGCGACCGCGCCAAGAGCATCCGGCGACGTGCTGGTAGCGCGGTCAATGCGGTGATCTTCACGGTGCTCGCGGTGTTGGCCGGTACCGCAGCGGCCGGTGGCGGCGGCAAGGACGGGAAGACGGCGGCGACGGCCGGCGTCCTCCAGCTGCCGGGTGGACAGCTCATCGTCGGTGCGATCGGAATCGGAATCCTCACGGTCGGCATCGTCAAGATCGTCCGGGGCTGGCAACAGAAGTTCGTCGAGGACATGGCGCTCCCCTCCGAACGTGGCGCGCGCCGGCTCATCGTGCGCCTGGGCCAGATCGGATCCATCGCCAAGGGCGCCTCGATCGGACTCATCGGCGGGTTCGTCGTGGTCGCCGCGATCCGGTTCCGCCCCGAGGAGGCATCCGGTCTCGACGCCGCGCTGAAGGCGCTGGCAGCGCAGCCCTACGGCGTGATCATGCTCATCGCGGTGGGGGCCGGTCTGGCCGCCTACGGCGTGTTCTCCTTCTTCGACGCGCGGTACCACCGCGTGTGACAGCCCTCCGCGAGGTGGTCCGCCCACCGGCGCGCCGACCTTCGCCTGCGGGAGCAGTACCTCGTCACCCTCTGCCAGCCCCGTGTTGATCTCGTGAAGGCGCGTCCGACCAGCCCCGCCTCGAACGGCTTCGCGACCTCGGTCGTTCGGACCCGGCACGTCGACGACGCTGCGGCCGTCCTGAGTCCGCACGGCGTTCGACGGCACCCGCAGCACGCCCTCGACCGACTTGATCAGCACGTCGGTCTGAGCGGTCTGCCCGTCGTGGAACTGGGGGTCGCCCGCGTCCAGCACGATGGTGGCGTAGTAGCTGACGATGCCCGAGATCGACGGACCGGACAGCGCGTTCCAGTGGGGCGTGTGGAGGGCCTCGATGATGTCGTCGAACATCAGCTTGTCCAGCGGTGCCGCACCGCAGGCGCTCGTCGGGGTGACGATCAGATCGACGTCGGCGAACAGCTCAGCGACCTTGCGCTGGCCCACCCGCCGCACACGTTGGGCCTGCACGTAGTCACCGGCCGCGACCAGCGCGCCGCCCACGACAGCCATCCGGGTGCCGGCCCCGTAGTCGTTCCACCGCGCCTGCAGGTCGGGCCGGTGGTGGGCGTAGGACTCGGCGGCCATCCCGATCATGGTGGTGGTCGTGAGCTCCGCGTAGAGCGGCAGCTCGACCGGGACCACGGTCGCGCCGGCCGCCCGCAGCTCGGCGATGGCGGCGTCGAGTACTCCCGCGAGTTCGGGCACCGTCAACGCGGACTTGTCGAGCAGCGCGTCGACGCCGATCCGGACGCCCTCGAGCGATCCGGTGAGGCCGCTCGTGTAGTCGCCGACCGGCAGATCGACCGAGCAGGCGTCACGGGGGTCGTGTCCGGCGAGGATCGCGAGCATCGCGGCGCAGTCCTGCGCGCTGCGGGCCATCGGCCCGATGTGGTCGTAGCTGTACCCGAGACCGGGACGTCGAATCACGGAGATCGCCGCCCGCCGCGACGCCGGCGGCCGCAGGCAACCTCAAGCAGGCCGGCGAGAAGGCCAAGGACGCCGTGAAGTCGGTGTTCGACCGCGACTGACGCGTCTCGCCTCGGCAACGGACCAGACGCACCGACGCGAGCGGTTCAGGTCGAGGTGTCCGCATGGCTGCTCGGCACCGCCGAGCAGCCATGCGGTACATCCGAGGTTCGGACCCGATCATCGTGTCGGTGTTTCAGTACCGGATCGAGTCTTCAGCGCCCGATCGAGCTGTCGTCGGGTGTCCGCTGATCGCGGCGATCACCGTGGTGGCGACATCGCGCAACTTCGTGTTGGTTCGTTGCGACTGGTGCCGAAGTACATCGAACGCTGCCTGTGCGCTGATCCCGCGCTGCCCCACCAGTACACCGATCGCCTGGTCGATCGTCGCCCGCGATGCGAGCGCGACCTGCAGGTTCCGTTCTCGGTCCTCGCGCTCGGTCAACCGGATGGCCAGCGCGACCGTGCCCGCCGCGTGATCGGCGAATTGCCGCGCCTGGGAATGGTCGGTGTTGTCGAAGGCGTCGGGTTCATCGCTGTAGAGGTTCAGCGCTCCGATCGTCTCTCCCCCGAGAATGACCGGCACGACCAGCGCCGAGCCTGCTCCTTCGTCGCGGCCGAGTGCGGTGAAGGTGGGCCACCGCGGATCGGAGGCGATGGCGGCGGCTCGGACGGGCACTCCGGTACGCAGGCATTGCAGGCACGGACCGTCATCGACGTCGAGCTGCACCTCGTGCATCCGCTGAGCGAACTCGTCGCTGGCGCCGGCCCACAGCCGGCGGGGCGCCGATGCTACGACAGCTACCCCGCAGGACCGCGCACGATCTACCGCTTCGGTGGCCAGCGTTGCAACCTCGGCCAGGAACGCCTCTATCCGACCCGCATCCAGCAGTAACTCCTGCAGCTTCACCGGCAGGCCACCCGAGCCCGACACACCTGACCTCAACTCAGCTCACCCCCGGAATCACACGCTCAACCACCCGAGACCAGCCCGCCGTCCGACCCCGTCGACAATCTCGCCGCGCGGTCCGAGCGAACCTCTCGATACCATCCCGCCTGCGCCCTGTACCGCCCTGCTCACGCGTAGGGAGGGACTCGTCCTGGCCGTGACACGAGCCAGCCCTCCGCTGAGAATTCTAACCTCCGCCCCGGATATTATCTACAGTGGCTGAAACAAGTTTACCGCTGCCACAGCACCGGCGCGGTGAGGATGTCCACGTCCCCGACCGGGCGCAGGATCACCACCGACGGACCGACCACCTCCTGCGCGATCGGGAGGTCCACCTCACTCCCGATACGCCGGCCCGCGTCGTCATCATCGCGCAGCAGCCGACCACCGCCACCGCGCGACCACCCGATGCGATCCCATCGAACCCTCCTCTGCCCGTCCTGCGCCACAACTTACACACCTTCTACACTTGCGTCGTAGAAAATCTACATCTATCGTTGCACATATCGGAGCCGAGACCTGCAAGCCTTCGTGTCGGTTCCGACCGCATCGCCCCTGTCGTCGATCATGAATGGAGTTTTGCGATGCTGATGCGCACCGACCCGTTCCGCGAGCTGGACCGCCTCACCGCGCAGATGTTCGGCACTACCACCGGAACCTGGTCCCACCCGACAGCGATGGCTATGGACGCCTATCGCGCCGGCGATGAGTTCGTCGCCTGCTTCGATCTGCCCGGCGTCGACCCCGAGGCGATCGAACTCGACGTCGAACGCAACGTGCTCACCATCAAGGCCGAGCGCCGACCGGTCGCCACCGACGAGCAGGTGGAGATGCAGGTCGCCGAGCGCCCGCTCGGCGTGTTCTCCCGGCAGCTGTTCCTCGGCGACACCCTTGACACCGAGCACATCAATGCCGGCTACGACGCCGGAGTGTTGACGCTGCGGATCCCGATCGCCGAGAAGGCCAAGCCACGCAAGATCGCCATCACCAACACCGACCACGGTCGGCGAGAGATCAACGCCTGACCCCGACAGGCGCGCAACACCATCTCACGCCGACACCGTCGCGCAGTGCCCCGCCGCAGACCCCACCGGCGGGGCACTGCTGTTGCCGCATCCACACGCAGGGCAACAACGCCGGATACGACGCCCTCCGCGATCGATCCACAGGCACCATTAGTCCCTTGGGTCCAATCCTTGACATGATCTGCAGTATTCACTGTAGAGTTTCTGCCAAGAAATCGAGTGGAGGCACCACCGGGACGGCGACGGGTCAAGACCCGCGGAGGCTGATCATCAGGAAACCCCTCGAACAGCTGGATCATCAGTAGACCTGTAGTCGCGGGGCTCGGCCGTGCAGGCCGGGCCCCGCATCGCCGTTGCGGAACGACCCACGCCACCCGAACATGCAGCGAGAGTGAGGCGCCGATGGGCGTAGGGCAACTTGACGACGACGACTATCCCGCGGTCACCATGGGCCAGGCCGCCGAGCTGCTGGGCGTGCAGCCCGCGTTCTTGCGCAGCCTCGACGCTGCCGGGCTGATCAAACCGCACCGCTCGGGGGGCGGTCATCGACGCTACTCACGGCGCCAGCTCGAACTCGCCACTCGCCTGCGACGGCTGTTCGACGAGGGGATGACCCTCGACGCCGCCGCGAGGATCGTCGGCCTGCAAGACGAACTCGACACCGCTCGTGACCGCATCACCGAACTCGAACATCCCGACGGCGCGCCGCCCAGCGGGTCACCACCCGACGCATCGGCCTGAACTCGCCCGAGCGTGACGCGAAAGTGAATCTCGAGCGCATTTCCGTGCACGTGGAACCTCCATTCGGGTCGGCACGCGTAGCGGGGTGACTGCCCACCGGGCCGAGACAGCGCAGGTCTGTCATCGTCACCGCCATGCCGGAGACCGTGGACGCTGTCGTCATCGGCGGGGGCCATCA